>JAEUMK010000006.1 GCA_016792565.1 Alphaproteobacteria bacterium | reverse complement strand
CGGCGGCGAAATAGCCGTGCCGCACGCCGGCCAGCGTGTGCTGGGGCGCGGCGGCGATCAGCCTTGCGGCGGCCGCCTCGGCGATCCCGGGAGCGGCGCCCAGCAGGAACAGCCGGGCCGGCCGGGCCGTCGCCTGCAGATCGGCCGGGACGAAATCGGTGCCGTTCAGGTTCTCGGGAAAGCGCGCGCCATGCAGCCAGCGGCTGGCGATATCGACGCCGATGCCGTCATTGAGGACGACGAAGTCCCCCAGCATCGCGCGGAAGGCCGGATCGGCGGCGGCGAGGTTCGAGGTGTGGGCGTTGAGGAAGGCGAGCCTGGTGCGCGCGCCCTCGCCGCGGCGGCGGTCGAGGGCCGCCGTCATCTCGGCGGCGGTCGCGGCGGTCACGGCGACGCCCATGATGTCGCGGCTCGGCGGGCTCATGCCGGGGCCGCCTCGGCAATCAGCGCCTCGAACCGGTCGAGCGCCCGGTCGAGCGAAAACGCCTCGGCCCGCGCCCGGTGGACGGCCGGATCGCCTGGATCGGCAAGCGTCGCGTCGATCGCGGCGGCCAGACCGGCCACATCGCCGACCGCAACCAGCGCGCCGTCGCGGCCGCCGCGCAGAACCTCCTCAGGCCCGCCGCAGCGCGTCGCGACGACCGGCAATCCGTGCCCCAGCGCCTCGACCAGCACATTGCCGAAGGCTTCCGTGCGCGAGGACAGCGCCAGCATCTTGGCCTCCGCGAAGACCGGCCAGGGCGCGTTGAGATAGCCGCGGAACGAGGTCCGGCCGGCGATGCCGAGCGCCGCCGCCTCGGCCTCCAGGGCGGCCCGCTCGGGCCCCTCGCCCAGGACGATCAGGCGCGGCGCGCGGCGCGCCGAGGCGACCGCCTTCAGAAGCGTCGGGAAGTCCTTCTCGGGCACCAGCCTTCCGATCGCCAGAACGACATCGTCGCGCGCGGCGAGCGCGGCCGCGTCCGGAACGTCGGCGGCGGGCGGCAGGTGGATGGCATTGGGGATCGTCACCACGCGGTCGGCGCGGGCACGAAAGCGGCCGATGAGATAGCGCCGCAGATCGTCGGACACCGCCACCGTGCGTGCCGCGAGGCGGCTGGTGAAGACGGTCGAGGCATAGGTGAAGCGGCCCAGAAAGCGCGGCTCGGCGTCGTAGCGGCCATGGGCCGAGAGGATCGCCGCACCCGGCCAGCGCGCCAGCCCCTTGGCGAGCAGCAGCTTGAGGTTCGAGGCGCCGACCGCAGCAAAGGCGGCGCGCGGCCGTTCGGCCTTCAGATGACGCGCGAGCGCCCGCACGGCGCCTGCGTGCCCCCGGCCGAAGGTCACGCGCTTCATGCCGGCGGGCAGCAGATGCTCGTTCTCGGGGGCAGCGAAGTCGACGCCGAAGGTCACGTCCCAGCCGCGCGCGAAGAGACCGGCGGCGACCAGCGCCCACACGCGCTCCGCGCCGCCGCCGACCAGGGCGTGCGTATAGAAGAGGAGTTTCCTGTTAGGCATTTCGCAAAGCGCGGCGGTTACTCTCACCCGGCGAGACTAGGACCAAACTCTGAAATTTCTGTTCGCGCCGCCGCCTGCGTGCTGCGGATCCGACCTTGGGGCTTGCGCGGCGTGGCGGCTAGGACGCTCGACATCAGGCTGGCGATCGACCCGGCCCGCGCCCGGTTGTGGCATCGTGCGCTGGCCGACGCTCTGCGCCGGCGCGGCCATCGGGTGGCGATCGCGCTGAGGCCCGGCGGTCCCAGGCTGCCGGCGGCGATCGGCCTCATCCTCGCCCTCGAAGGCCTGACGGGGGCGCGGCGCAGCGGCGCCTCGGGATGTCCCTGGGACGATGTGCAGCCCTGCGGCGGCGATGCGCCGCCCGATCTCGAAATCGACCTGACGGGCGGTGCCTGGGACGCCGCGCCGCTCCGCCGGCTGGCGCCGGTCTATGCCGGCGCGCTGATCGAGGAGGCGGCGGTCGCCGAACTGACGTCAGGCGGCCGGCCGCTGATCGGCGTGCGCGACAGCCATGCGGCGCACACCCCGGCGATGATGCATCCCGGGCTCGACGCGCCGCACCGGATCGGGCGCTCGCTCGACAATCTCGGCGCGCGCCTCGCCGTCCTGCTCGCCCGGGCGGCCGATGCCGTCGCCGCCGGCGGCGTGACGGCGGGAGCCGCGCCGCTCGACCTGACGCCGACCGCAGCCTGGCGCGGCGGCTTGGCGCTGGCGCCGTTGCGCTACGCCCTCAACCGCGTGCTCCGGGCGCTGGCGCGCGGGGCGCCGCACTGGCATGTCGGCTGGCGCCGCGCGTCGGCGGGCCGCATCCAGGACACCCTTGCGCTGCCGGCCGGGGGCTGGTCGGTGCTGCCCGACGACGGCGCGCGATTCTACGCCGACCCCTTCGTCTTCGCGCAGGACGGCCGGACCTGGCTGTTCGTCGAGGACCTGCCCTACGCCACCGGCCGGGCGCTGATCTCGGCGGTCGAGATCGGGCCGGACGGCCCCGTCGGCGCGCCGACGCCGGTGCTGGAGCGCGACGTCCACCTCTCCTATCCGTTCGTCTTCGCGCGCGACGGCCAGATCTGGATGATTCCCGAAAGCGCCGGCTCGGCCACGGTCGACCTCTATCGTGCCGAGGCCTTCCCCCATCGCTGGGTCCATCACGCGACGCTGCTGAGCGGCATCGAGGTCGGCGACGCCACCATCGTCGAGGAGGCCGGGCGGCTGTGGATGTTCGGCTCGGTGGGCGGCAGCGAGTCCTCCAGCTGGGACGCGCTGCACATCTGGTCGTCCGACCGGCTGGAAGGGCCGTGGCAGCCGCATGGCCGCAACCCCGTCGTGCTCGACGCGCTGGGCGCCCGACCGGCCGGCGCCTTCTTCCGCCGCGACGGCGCCCTGTGGCGTCCCGCCCAGGACTGCGCCGCCGGCTATGGCGCGGGGCTTGCACTCTGCCGGGTCATGCAGCTGGACGACGACGGCTTCGCGCAGAAAATCGAGACGGTCCTGGCCGCCGGCGGTCCCGGCTGGCCCGGAACGGGACTGCACACGCTGAACTGGGCGGCCGGCATCGAGGTCATCGACGGCTGCCGGACGCGCAACCGATGACCCCGCCCCTTCCGGTCGAAAACGGCGTCTTCGAGGACTGGCCGGCCCATCTGGCCGAGGTCTGGGGCCGCGTCCCGACCCGGACGCGGCACCGGCTGCATACCCAGCCATTGATGTCGATGGCGGCGCTCGCCGACCTCATCGACGCCTATCCGCGCCGCCACTACAGCCTCATCCACATGGGCGCGCGCCAGGAGCGGCGCTTCTGGCGCGAGGGCGACCTCGGCGGCCTCAAGGGCGCCGACGTGATCGCCTGCATCGCGGAGGGCCGCATGTGGCTCAACCTGCGCCGCGTCGACGAAGTCGACGGCCGCTACGGCGACATGCTCCACGGCGCCTACGACGCGATCGCCGCGCAGGTACCGGGCGAGCCGATGTTCAACACCTCGATGGGCATTCTCATCTCTTCGCCGCACGCGCAGGTCTACTATCACTGCGATCTGCCCGGCCAGGCGCTGTGGCAGGTGCACGGGCGAAAGCGGCTCTTCATCTATCCGAACCGGGCGCCGTTCCTGACGCCGGAGAGCCTGGAAGACATCGCGCTGTTCGGGGTCGAGGTCGACATGCCGTTCGAGGCCTGGTTCGACGACTACGCGACGGTCGTCGAACTGGAGCCGGGCGACATGGCGCACTGGCCGCTCAACGCCCCGCACCGGGTCGAGAACCAGGGCATGCTGAACGTCTCGATCACCTCCGAGCACTGGAGCGCCTCGATCGCACGCGGCCACCGCGTCAACGTCGCCAACGCCCTGCTGCGCCACCGCTTCGGCCTGACGCCGCGCAGCCGCGCGACCGCCGGCCCCGCCTACTGGACGAAGGCGGCGCTGCAGGCGGCGCTGCGCCGCTCGTCCTGGGTGACGCGCCAGCGCGCGGCGCGGCGGCCGGTCGAGTTCCGTCTCGATCCGGCGAAGCCGGGACGCATAGCCGATCTCCAGCCGGCGCTGCCGTGAGCCCGGCCTTCCGCATACGTTGCCTGACGCGCTGGGACGAACTCCCACCCCTCTGGTCGGACCTTGCCCGCGACGGCCGCGCGACGCCGTTCCAGGCGCGGACATTCCTCGCCGCCTGGTATGCGACGCTCGGCGGCGAGCCGGGCGCAAGCCCGCTGATCGTCGAGGCGGTCCGCGAGAGCGACGGCGCGCCCGCCCTGCTGCTGCCGCTGGTCCTGCAGTCGCGCGGCGGGCTGCGGGTCATCGGCTTCGCCGACGGCGGCATCGCCGACAACAACGCGCCGATCCTCGGCCCGGCCTGCCCGCCGGACGAAGCCGCATTCCAGCCGCTGTGGCGGGCGATCCGCGCGGCGCTGCCGCCGGCCGATCTGATCGCCTTCGACAAGATGCCGCTGGCCGTCGGCGGCCGGGCGAACCCGCTGCTTGCCGCCGCCCCCTGGCGGCCCTCGGCGCTCAGCGCCCATCCGCTGGTCCTGCCCGACAGCTTCGAGGCCTACTCGCGCAGCCGCACGACCAAGTTCCGCAAGGAACAGGAGCGCATCTGGCGGGTCTTCACGCGCAGCGACGGGGCGCGCTTCGACATGATCGCCGACCCGGCCGAAGCGGCGCGCCTGCTCGACGACATCGACCGGCTTCAGGGCGCGCGGATGCGCGAGCTCGGCGTTCCCTTCGCGCTCGACCGGCCGCCCTATGCCGCGATGTACCGTCGCCTCGTCGCAGACGGCCTGGCCGCGGGCGAGGTGGCGCTCGGCGCGCTGACCTGCAACGGCGAGACGGTCGGCGCGCTGCTCGGGGTCTCGGACGGGCGGGCCGTCACGCTGGTGCGCATCGCCCATGCCGGGGGCGCCTGGACCAATTGCTCGCCCGGGCGCCTCGTGATCGAGCGCATGCTGATGGCGCTGCACGCGCGCGGCGTGCGCCGGATCGACTTCTCGATCGGCGACTACGGCTACAAGGAGAACTTCAACATCGGCTGGGAACCGCTCGCCGACCTGGCGCTGCCGCTCAGCTGGCGCGGCTGGCCGCGCGTCGCCGCCGGCCGGGCGAGGGCGGCGCTGCGCCGGTCGCCGCTCGCCCGCCGCCTGCGCGACGGGCTGCGGGGCGGGCGCGATCAGTCCTTGGCGCGCTCGACGTAGGAGCCGTCCGCCGTATTCACGACGATGCGGGTGCCGGCGGAGACGTGCGGCGGCACGGCGCTCTTCACGCCGTTCGAGAGCAGCGCCGGCTTGTACGAGCTGGTGGCCGTCTGGCCCTTGGTCACCGGCTCGGTCTCGACGATCTCCAGCACCACGCGCTGCGGCAGCTCCACCGAGATCGCCTGGTCGTTGAAGACCGCGATCTCGCACTTCATGTTCTCCTGGAGGTAGACCGCCTGGTCGCCGATCACGTCCTTGGAGACGTGCAGCTGCTCGTAGTTCTCCTGGTTCATGAAGACGAAGCTGTCGCCGTCGTCGTAGAGATAGGTGTAGTCGCGGTTGTCGATCAGCGCCTTCTCGACCTGGTCGGTCGTCTTGTAGCGCTGCGTGGTCTTCACGCCGTCCGAAATGCGGCGCATGTCGATCTGGGTGGTCGGGGTGCCCTTGCCGGGGAAGAAGCTCTCGGCCGTCAGCACGACATAGAGGCGGCCGTCGTCCAGCTCCAGGACGTTGCCTTTGCGGACATTGCTTGCGATGACCTTGACCACGAAATCCTCCTCGCGCGCGGATGCAGCGCGGAAACCGAGCCGATAATGGCGAAAAACTGGGCGCGTGATACAGGGTCGGACGGCGCAAGCCAAGCGCCGTGGTGGCGGCCGGACCGCCACGCCGACCGGCGGCCCTTCCTGGCGGCTCGCGCCAGGATCAGGGCAAGGGTGCGCGCCTGGTTCGAGGCCGAGGGCTTCACCGAGGTCGAAACCGCCCTGCTGCAGGCCTCGCCCTGCGCCGAAACCCATCTCCACGGCTTCGCCACCGAGCGGGTCTTCCCGGACGGACGGCGCGAGATGCGCTATCTGCCGACCTCGCCCGAGTTTTCCGCCAAGAAGCTGCTGGCGGCCGGGGAAACGCGGATATTCGAGCTGGCCCGGGCCTTCCGCAACCGCGAGGCGGGGCCCCTTCACGCCGCCGAGTTCACCATGCTGGAATGGTACCGGGCGCAGGCCCCCTACGAGGCGGTCATCGCCGACACGCTGGCTCTCGTCGCCGCCGCCGCGCCGCGCCTCGTCTGGCGCGGGCACGAGGCCGAGACAGGACGCGATCCGGTCCGCCTGACGCTCGCCGAAGCCTTCCGCGCCTTCGCCGGGATCGACCTTCTGGCGAGCGTCGGCGGCCATGGCGAGACCGACCGCGACGGCTTCGCCGCCGCCGCGGCGAAGGCCGGCGTGGCGCTGGCGGGCGACGATTCCTGGTCCGACGTCTTCACCCGCGTGATGGCCGAGCGCGTCGAGCCGGCCCTCGACCCCACGCGGCTGACGATCCTCTACGAATATCCCGCGCCCGAAGCGGCCCTCGCCCGCCGCGCTCCGCACGAGCCCCGCGTCGCCGAACGCTTCGAGCTCTATGCCTGCGGCGTCGAGCTCGCCAACGGCTTCGGCGAATTGACCGATGCGGCCGAGCAGCGTCTGCGCTATGAGGCGGCCATGGACGAGAAGGAGCGGCTCTACGGCGAACGCTATCCGGTGGACGAGGACTTCCTCGCCGCCCTCGCCCTCATGCCGCCGGCCAGCGGCGTCGCCCTCGGCTTCGACCGCCTGGTGATGCTGGCGAGCGGGGCCACGCGGATCGAGCAGGTGCTATGGACGCCGCCGCTCTGACCCTGCGCGATCCCCGCGCCCTCGCCGAAGCGGGCCTCGCGCCGGCCGGCCCGGCGCTGGCCGAAGTGGCGCGCCGCTACGCCATCGCGGTGACGCCCGACATGGCGCGGCTGATCGACCGCGCCGACCCGGCCGATCCGATCGCCCGCCAGTTCGTTCCGTCCACGGACGAACTCGTCGTGCGGCCGGAGGAAAGCGCCGACCCCATCGGCGACGGCGCACACACGCCGGTCCCCGGTCTCGTCCACCGCTACGCCGACCGCGCGCTCCTGAAGGTCATCCACGCCTGCCCGGTCTATTGCCGCTTCTGCTTCCGCCGCGAGATGGTCGGCCCCGGCCAGGCCCCGCCGCTCGCGGGCGACGCGCTGGAGGCGGCGCTCGCCTATCTCGCCGCGCACGAGGAGATCCGCGAGGTGATCCTGACCGGCGGCGATCCCTTCATGCTCTCACCCCGCCGCGCGGCGGAAATCGTCGCCGGGCTGGAGGCGATCCCCCATATCCGCGTCCTGCGCTGGCATACCCGCGTGCCGGTGGTCGATCCGGGACGGGTGAGCGCCGATTTCGCCGCCGCCATCGCGCCCGCTCGCGCCGCCGGCTGGGTCGCCATCCACGCCAACCACCCGCGCGAGCTGACCGAAAGCGCCGCGCTCGCCATCGGCCGGCTGCGCAAGGCGGGCCTTTCGCTGGTCAGCCAGAGCGTGCTGCTGAAAGGCGTCAACGACGACGCCGACACGCTCGCCGCGCTGATGCGCGGCTTCGTCGAGCTGGGCATCAAGCCCTATTACCTGCACCACGCCGACCTCGCGCCCGGCACGTCGCATTTCCGCACGACCATCGCCGAGGGCCAGGCGCTGATGCGCGCCCTGCACGCGCGGGTCAGCGGCCTCGCGCTGCCCACCTATGTGCTCGACATTCCGGGCGGCGTCTCCAAAGCCCCTCTGACGCCTGCCTATCTGCGCGAGGGCGCTTCGGGGCGTCAGGTGCTGAGCGCGGCGGGCGACTGGCTGGATTATCGCGGATGAGCGTTCCCCCGATCCTCGCCCCGCTGATCCTCGCGACCGGCTTCGAGCACTTCCCCTCCGCGCCGCTGAACCCGACCGCCTGGCTGATGCGGCGCCTCGGCGAGGAAGGCTGGACGCCCGAGGGCGCGCGCCTCGCGCTGCACACGCTCCCCACCACCTATGACGTCTGCGAGGCGGCGCTGATGCCGCTGATCGCCGATCTGAAGCCCGCGGCCGTCGTCCAGTTCGGCCTCAGCGCCAGGGCGACCGGCGTGACGCTGGAGCGTACCGCGCTCAACATGCAGACGACCGCCCGGCCGGACGCGGCGGGCGGCTTCGCCGCGACGCCCTGGATCGACCCGCTCGGCCCCGCGACGCGGGCGAGCGGCCTGCCGCTCGCCGCCATCGCCGCGGCGCTCGCGGCGGCGGGGCTCGCCCACGACTGGAGCGACAGCGCGGGCGACTATATGTGCAACCTCGTCTTCTATCGCTGCCGCATCGCCCTGCCCGAGGCGCCGACCGGCTTCGTGCACCTGCCCTACACGATCCCGATGCAGGCCGAAGCGCTCGCCGCCGGCGCGCCGCAACCGGCGGGCGTGCCGATGAGCGAGGCCGACATGTTCGCCGCCGCGAAGATCGTGCTCCAGACCGTCGCGAACGCGCTGCGGCCCTGAGGGCGTCGCGGCGCCCTTGACATGATCTGACTATTTTCCTATAGTGACGACTTGCTCGCCCCGGAAGGAACCGCCGCCCACCCGCCCCAGTCCGCCGCCGCCGCGAAGATGAACAAACGGCCGGAACCGACGTTCGAATGCAAATTCAGGGTTCAATCCGGCTTCCGCGCCCGGAAAACCGCCCTTCCCGGTCCTATTGAACCGCGTCCTGCCGGATTGGGAGCAGGGTTACAGTTTGCGCCGGACGCACGTTTAGGCTGCACTGGCCGCGGTTGCGGACATAAGAACATCAGGGAGAAGCCCCATGAACGTCGCCGTGAAGGTCGAATCCTATCGCCACTTCGAAGCCAGGCCCCTCTCGCCGACGATCGGCGCCGAACTGATCGGCTTCGACATCGCCCGCGACACGAGCGATGCGGCGATCGCCGAGGTCCGCCGCGCTTTGCTCGACTGGAAGGTCGTCTTCTTCCGCGACCAGGACATCACCCGCGCCCAGCATATCGCCTTCGCCCGCCGTTTCGGCGAACTGGAAATTCACCCGGCGACGCCCAAGGACCAGGACGATCCCGAAGTGCTGCGCATCGCCCACGGGCCCAAGAGCAAGGGCAGCGAAAACAACTGGCACTCCGACGTCACCTGGCGGGCCGAACCCTCGCTCGGCTCGGTGCTGCGGGCCATCGAATTGCCGGAGGTCGGCGGCGACACGCTGTTCGCCGACATGTACGCCGCCTACGACTCGCTGGAGCCGGCCTTCAAGACCTTCGTGGAGGGCCTCGTCGCACGGCACGACATCGCCCGGGTCTTCGCCAAGCGGCTGGGCAAGGACACCGCGGAACTGCACGCCAAGTACCCGGTGCAGGAGCACCCCGTCATCCGCACCCATCCCGAAACCGGGCGGCGCGGCATCTACGTCAATACCGGCTTCACCGACTCGATCGTCGGCCTCTCGAAGAAGCAGAGCGACTGGGTCCTGGCCGAGCTCTATGCCCGCGCCGCGATCCCCGAGTTTCAGTGCCGCTTCCGCTGGCGCCCCGGCAGCCTCGCCTTCTGGGACAATCGCGCCTGCCAGCACTATGCGGCGTCGGACTACTTCCCCCTGCCCCGCATCATGGAGCGCGTCACCATCAAGGGCGACCGGCCCTATTTCACACCCTGAACGGCGGATCATGGCGAACGGCGAGATCGAGCGGCTGACGGCGAACTTCGCCGACGAGATGGACGGCGCGGCGCTCTATCGCGCGCTCGCCGAGGCGGAGAGCGATCCGGCCGCAAAGTCGGTGTTCGAGCGTCTGGCGGCGGTGGAGGAAACCCACGCGCAGTTCTGGGCCAAGAAGATCGAGGCGCTGGGCGCGCGCCTGCCGGCGGTCAAGCCCGGCTTCCGCACCCGCGCCCTCGGCTTCCTCGCGCGCCGCTTCGGGCCGCGCTTCGTGCTGCCGACCATCCAGAACGCCGAGCGCCGCGACAGCGCCAAATATGACGGCCAGCCCGACGCCGTCGCCGCCGGCCTCGCAGCGACCGAGAAGGATCATGCGGTCGAACTCGCCGCGCTCCAGGCCGCGCCGCCGTCGAAGCCGAGCCGCAAGGGGCCGCTCTCCGGCGCGGCGATCGCCAAGCTGGAGGGGCGGCGGCACAATCTGGGCGGGAATGCGCTGCGCGCCGCCGTGCTGGGAGCGAATGACGGCCTCGTCTCTAACATGAGCCTCGTCATGGGCGTCGCCGGCGCGGCGCTCGACGAGAGCGCGATCCTGCTGACCGGCATCGCGGGCCTCATCGCCGGGGCCTGCTCGATGGCGCTCGGCGAATGGCAGTCGGTCACTTCCTCTCGCGAACTCTACGAAAACGAGATCGCCAAGGAAGCCGAGGAGCTGGCGCAGAACCCGGAGGAGGAGCGCAAGGAACTCTCGCTCATCTATCAGTCCAAGGGGCTGTCCGAGGCCGAGGCCGAAGGTCTGGCGACCCGGCTGATGGCCGACCACAAGTCGGCTCTCGACACGCTCGCCCGCGAGGAGCTGGGCGTCGATCCCGACGAACTCGGCGGCTCGGCTTGGACGGCGGCCGGCACCTCGTTCGTGCTCTTCGCGGCCGGGGCGATCCTGCCCGTGCTGCCGTTCTTCTTCCTCGGCGGATGGGCCGCCGTCGTGGCCAGCCTGGCGGCGGGCGGCTTTGGACTCTTCGTCATCGGCGTCGGCACCAGTCTCTTCACCGGACGGGGATGGCTGTTCTCCGGCGTGCGGCAGCTGCTCATCGGCCTCGGCGCCGCCGCCATCACCTATGGCGTAGGCGCAGCGGTCTCGGTGACGCTGGTCTAGCGACCGCGATCCCGGCCGTAATCATCCGTACACGGACGAGCTGTCGGCCATGGTCGAATAGGCTCAGGCCAGGCGCTTCTCGTAGGCCCGGCGCTCATCAAGCCGCGCCGTCTCCGCGAAGCCGAGCCGCGTCCAGAAGCGCGCCGCGCCGTCGTTGCCGTCGTCGACCTCCAGCGCGACCCGCCGCGCCCCCGCCTCGCGCAGCCGGGCCGCCAGCGCGCCGAACAGATGCGCGCCGAGACCGGCCCGGCGATAGCGCGGGTCGACCACCAGAAGCTCCACGAAGCAGCCATCGGCGGTCGGCGCCCCGAGGCGCAGGTCGGCGAAGGCGCGCAGCACCCGCATCTCGTCGAAGGCCCCCAGCCGCACCGAGGCGGCAAGCGGCGTCTCGGCCGGGGGCGTGTGGCGGCTGACGCCGGGCGCGTGGCGGAGCAGCTCCTCCACCGCGCCCGCCTCGCCCTCCGCCACCGGCCTCACCTTGAAGCGGCGCGGCTCGTGCGGGCTCGGAAGATCGAGCGTAAAGCGCAATCCTCCGGCCGCGTCCTGCATCATCGGCCCGTGGGCGCGTCCTTGAAGGGCAGGTCCTTGTCGACACGGATGTCGCCCGGAAGCCCCAGAACGCGTTCGGCGATGATGTTGCGCAGGATCTCGTCGGTGCCGCCGGCGATGCGCAGGCCGGGCGCCCACATATAGGCCTGCTGGAAGGCCGCCTCGAGCGGCGCGTCCGACGCACCGATCAGGACGCCAGCCTGGTCCTGCAGGTCCATGCCGTAGCCCGTGACATCCTGCAGCTTGGGCGCCGAGACGACCTTGCCGATCGAGGCCTCGGGGCCGGGCTGCTGGCCGCGGCTGAGCGCCGTCATCGTGCGGTAGGTCGTGTACTTGAGGCCCTGCGTGCGGACATAGGTGTCGGCGATCTTCTCGCGCACCGAGGCATTGCGGATCGCGGGGCCGTCTTCGAGCTCGGTCGCCCGCGCCAGCTCCAGCAGCTCCTTGTAGTCCGGCCCGTTGCCGCCGCCGCCGCCGCCGACCGCCAGGCGCTCGTGCATCAGCGTGGTCAGCGCGACCTTCCAGCCGTCGCCGACCGCGCCGAGGCGCTGGCTGTCCTTCACCCGCAGATCGGTGAAGTAGACCTCGTTGAAGTTCGCGCCGCCGTTGATCTGCTTGATCGGCTTCACGACGACCGCCGGATCCTTCATGTCGATGTAGAACATCGTCAGACCCTTGTGCTTGGGCACGTTGGGGTCGGTGCGGGTCAGCAGGATGCCGAAGTCCGAATAGTGCGCGCCGGACGTCCAGACCTTCTGGCCGTTGATCACCCACTCGTCGCCGTCCTTCTCGGCCCGCGTGCGCAGGCCCGCGACGTCCGATCCGGCGGCCGGCTCGGAGAAGAGCTGGCACCAGATCTCCTGGCCGAGCAGCGCCGGCTTGACGTAGCGCTTGAGGTCCTCGGGCTTGCCGTAGGTCATCAGCGTCGGGATGCACATGCCCAGGCCGATATCGAAGAAGCCGGTCGGCACATCGAACTTGGCTTCTTCCTGATTGTAGATGACCTGCTGGATCGGCGTGCCGCCGCGGCCGCCCACTTCCTTGGGCCAGGTGATCTTGGCGTAGCCGGCGGCGGCGCGCTTGGCCTGCCATTCCTTGGCGCGCTTCAGGGCGTCGGCTTCGCTCCAGCGGGCGCGGTTGAAGCCCGTGGCTTCGCCCTTGGGCGATGCGTTCGCTTCGAGCCAGGCCCGCACTTCGGTGCGGAAGGCGGCTTCTTCGGGGCTGTCGTTGAAGTCCATCTGAAAATCTCCCAGTACCGATCGGCCGTCAGGCCGCGTTCTTGCGTTCGAGCTGCTGCACCAGACGCTCCTTCCAGGCCCGCGCCGGCCCGAGGCTGAGGCCATCGGTGCGGGCGCGGCGGAAATAGAGCTGGCAGTCGAGTTCCCAGGTGAAGCCCATGCCGCCATGCGTCTGGATGTTCTCCTTCGAGGCATAGTCGTAGGCCTGCGTCGCCGAGACGCGGGCGCCGGCCGCCGCTTCGGGCAGTTCGGCCGAGCCGGTCGAGAGCGCCCAGGCGCCGTAATAGGCGTTGGAACGGGCGATCTCGTTGTTGACGTACATGTCGGCGAGCTTGTGCTTGATCGCCTGGAACGAGGCGATCTGGCGGCCGAAGGCATAGCGGTTGAGCGCGTAGTCCTTGGCCATCTCAAGACAGGCGCTCGCGCCGCCGACCTGTTCGAAGGCGACCAGCACTGCGGCGCGATCCTGGATCTGGCGGGTCAGCGACCAGCCGTCGCCCGCGCCGCCCAGCGCCTCGGCCGGCGCGCCGGCGAAGGCGATCTCGGCCTGGTCGCGGGTCGGGTCGATCGTGGTGACGGCCTTGCGGGTAACGCCCGGCCCCTTCAGATCGACGATCGCGAGGGTGAGCGAGCGCTCGCCATCATCCGAGGTGCGCGCCAGGACGATGGCGAAATCCGCCACGTTGCCGTCCGCGACAGGCACCTTGGTGCCGTCGAGCTTGCCGCTCTTCAAGGTCGTGCGCACGGTGCGCGGCGTCGCAGCGCCCGCACCTTCGGCCATCGCGAACGTGCCGACCAGCTCGCCTGACGCGAGCTTGGGCAGGTACTTCGCCTTCTGCTCCGCCGAGCCTGCCAGCAGGATCGCCTCGGTCGCCAGATAGACAGACGAGGCGAACGGGATGGGCGCGACGACCCGGCCGAGTTCCTCGGCGATCACGCACAGTTCCAGATATCCCAGACCCAGGCCGCCGAACTCCTCCGGAATGACGGTCGCGGTCCAGCCCATCTCGACCACGCCCTTCCAGAGCGTACGATCATAGGTATCGCCGCCTTCGAGGATGTTGCGCACGGCCTTGGGCGTGCAGCGGTCGCGCAGGAAGCGTTGCGCCTGTTCGCGCAGTTCCTTCTGGTCGTCAGAGAAATCAAAGTTCATGAGGCAGCGTCTCCTGCAGTCGTTTATTGCGATCCTTGCCCTATGGATTAGCGCAGCCTTGCGCGCCACGCAAAGCGCAACGGCTGCCTCCGCGAACGGCCGTTACGTCAATGGGCCATCTCGCACCTGCAGCGACGGCGCAGCCCGGAGGCATCCCGTCAATGCCTCATTAAGTACAGCCTCGGGCCTGTCGCCTTAACCCGGCTTTAGCGCGGGGTGCGTGAGAGTGACGCCAGAACGCAGAATGCGTGGTGGGCGAACCTAGATGGCCAAGGCACAATACCACAAGAATCAGAGGGTCTTCGTGAAGACCGTCGGCACGTGGTCCATCGTGGAGCGCGTTTTGCCGCAATGGGCCAAGGGTCTCGATGAGCCCATCCGGATCTATTACGACGTCGGCCTCGGCCGCGACTTCGGCGCCGACGAGCTGCAGGCCGAGCAGACGGTCAATACGCAGTTCGACGACGGCGTCTCGAACTGGCGCATCATCCGGGCGCGCAATAAGTGGCAGTCGCCCGAAGACGCCTCCCACCACCCGCATCCCGGCACCTATCCTGTGGTGGTGACCGGCGAGACGGACTGGGGCGGCTGGCGCGTCCCGGGCGCGGAGTACGACCTTAGCCCCCAGAAGATCGAGGCGCAGGCGCGCCTGATCACGCACGGCCCCAAGCTCTATGCCTTCGGCACCGCACTTCTGGAAGCGGCCAAGAACGAGGCCGAGCACCTGCCCGATTCGATCCTCGAACTGGCGCGCGACGTCGCAAAGATCATCAAATCGATCGACGGCCAGCTGGAGCCGGCCTCCTAAACTGGTGGCTTCGTGAATTCCAAGCGACGGGGCGCGCCTGTATAAGGCGCGCATGAAGACAGACACGCCCCAGCCCGTCCGCCTCGCCGACTATCGTGCCCCGGACTACCGGATCCTCAAGACCGACCTCGCCTTCCGCCTCGACCCGGAATCGACGCGGGTGACGGCGTCCCTGACGATCGAGGCGACGCATGAAGGCGCCGGCCCGCTCCAGCTCGACGGCGAGGAGCTGGCGCTGGTCGCGGTCGCGATCGATGGCCGTGCGCTTGCTCCCTCGCAGTACGAGCTGAACGACAAGGGATTGCTCATCAAGGCGCCGCCCGCCCGCTTTGTCCTGACAACCCAGACCAACATCGCGCCCGCCAGGAACACGGCCCTGTCGGGCCTCTACGTCTCCGACGGGATGCTCTGCACCCAGTGCGAAGCCGAAGGCTTCAGGCGCATCACCTGGTATCTCGACCGGCCCGATACGATGGCCTCCTTCGTCACCCGGATCGAGGCGGACAAGGCCGCGTACCCGGTGCTGCTGTCGAACGGAAACCTGATCGACAGCGGCGAGCTGGCGGATGGGCGTCACTTTGCGGTTTGGGAAGACCCGTTCAAGAAGCCGGCCTATCTCTTCGCTCTGGTTGCGGGCGACCTCGGCCATATCGAGGACAGCTTCGTCACCATGTCCGGCCGCATCGTGACGTTGCGCGTCTACGTCGATCCCGGCAACGAGCCTCGCGCCCACTACGCCATGGACTCGCTGAAGCGATCGATGAAGTGGGACGAGGAGGCCTATGGCCGCGAGTACGACCTCGACATCTTCATGATCGTCGCGGTCGCGGCGTTCAATTTCGGGGCAATGGAGAACAAGGGCCTCAACATCTTCAATGACAAATACGTCCTCGCCGACCCGGAAACGGCGACCGATGTGGACTTCGAGCTGATCGAGGGCATCGTCGCGCACGAATACTTCCATAACTGGAGCGGCAATCGCGTCACCTGCCGCGACTGGTTCCAGCTCTGCCTGAAGGAAGGGTTCACCGTCCTTCGCGACCAGCAGTTTTCGGAATCCATGCGGTCGGCGGCCGTTCAGCGGATCGACGCCGTCAAGCAGCTGCGGGCGCGACAGTTCGCCGAGGATGCCGGCCCGCTTGCCCACCCGGTACGGCCCGAGAGCTATATCGAGATCGACAATTTCTATACGGCCACGGTCTACGACAAGGGCGCCGAAGTCGTCAGGATGCTGCACACCCAGCTGGGGGCCGAGGCGTTCCGCAAGGCGACCGATCTCTATTTCGAGCGCCATGACGGCGAAGCGGCAACGGTTGATGCCTTCGCCAGGGCCTTCGAGGACGCCACCGGCGCGGATCTCGCGCAGTTCCGGCTGTGGTGGTCGCAATCGGGCACGCCGGTCGTCCATGTCGAGACGGCATACGACGCGCCAGCACAGACCTTTGACGTCACGCTGCGCCAGAGCTGCCCTCCCACCCCGGGTCAGCCGTCGAAGCAACCGTTCCAGATACCGGTGCGGCTGGGTCTCGTGGGAGGCGACGGGAAGGACATGCCGCTCCAGCTCGACGGCGAGAACGCCCCCCAGGGAACGACACGCGTTATGACGCTCTCTGCGCCGGAGCAGACCTTCCGCTTCGTGCATGTGACCGAGAAACCGGTTCCCTCCATCGGGCGCGGATTCTCTGCGCCGGTGAAGCTGGAGACGGGGCTGACACGTGCCGAGCTCGCCTATCTGATGGGGCGCGACAGCGACCTGTTCAACCGTTGGGAGGCCGGCCAGCAATATGCCCAGGCACAGCTTCTGGAACTGGCTGAGGCCGCCGCGAAGGGCCGGACGGGCGATATCGATGCGGCGCTGATCGCCGCCTTCGGCGAAGTGCTCGGCGACGCTCCGCGGGACCCGGCCTTCGCCGCGCTTGCGCTCACCCTGCCTGCGGTCGCGGACCTGCTGCAGGCGATGCCGGCCGGCCAGGCCGACGCCGAAGCCGCGCATGCGGCCCGGACGACGCTTCAGCAGGCCATCGGGCGCGCCCTGCGTCCGGCGCTTCTCGCAGCCTATCGCGGCAATGCCGTCGATCGGCCCTTCAGACCGGACGCCGAGCAGGCCGGCAGGCGCGCCCTCCGCAATACGGCGCTGCGGCTGCTGACCGCCGAGGGCGATGCAGAAGCGGCGGAACTGGCCTCCGCCCACTTCCGGGCGGCCACCAACATGACCGACTCCATCGCCGCGCTGGCGGTGCTGGCCGGCATCGATCATGACCGCCGGAGCGAGGCGCTGGCGGCCTTCGAGGCGCGCTGGGGGGACAATCCGCTGGTGATGGACAAGTGGATGTCCGTGCAGGCCGCGTCGCCGCTGCCCGGAACGCTGGGCGAGGTGAAGCGGCTGACCGCTCACAAGGCCTTCAGCCTCGAAAACCCAAATCGCTTCCGGGCGCTGATCAACGGGTTCGCGCTCAACAACCCGCTGCGCTTCCATTCGCCCGGCGGCGAGGGCTATCGCTTCGTGAGCGATCAGGCTCTGGCGATGGACAAGGTCAATCCGCAGGTCGCGGCGCGTCTCTTCGGCGTGTTCGAGAGCTGGCGCCGCTTTGCCCCCCGCCTAGCGGACGCGATGCAGCGCGAAATCGAACGTGTCGCCCGCACGGATGGTCTGTCGAAGAACCTCTTCGAAATCGCCACGCGCCAGCTCGGGTGAGTCCCAAACGCCGCATGCGCGGAAAGTAAGAGAGCATTAACGTTCCTTAAGCGATTCGGGCGTGACATGAGTGTTAACGCGCCAATAATCGACGATTAACGATTCGCACGCGCCGGATCGTTCGGGCGGGGAACGGCGCGGCAGTAACGGACATTCATGGCGGCGGGGACCAAGGCGACGGACATCGAGCGCGACGAGGCCGTCGCCGCCGCGCCGCGCACCTTTGTGCCGGGCTGGCTGCGCGCCGACCCGCGAAGCGCGGTGATCCTTGCCGGGCTGATCATCCTCGCCATCGCCGCCGCCGTCCTCCTGCAACTGCGGCGCGACCATCAGGTCGCGCTCAAGGCAGCCGAGCTTCGCTTGACGGACGTGGCGTGGAACGCATCGATGGCGGTGCGCGACGTGATGGACGGCACCGAACGGATACTCGCCCTCGCCGTGAGCGCCGCCGCGGCCGAGGCGGCGAACCCCGAAGCGGCGCTGGCGACGCTGACCCGGCTCGAGCCGATGATCGTCAACCTCATCCTGCTCGGTCCTGACGGTATGCTGCGCGCCAGCAAGGCCGGCAAGGCGGCCTACCCGCAGTTCTTCACCAACCGTTCCTTCTACGAGGCCTTCGTAAAGGACGGTGCGACCCTCAATCGGATGATCGGGCCGTTTGCCGACCCGCAGCTCGGCGCTTCGCCCATCGCTCTGTTCGTCAGGATTGCCGGACCCGATGGCGGCTTCGGCGGCATTGCGATCGCGCTGATCGACCCCAAGGCGCTCGCCCGGCGGATCGGCACCTATTCCACGGATGTCTCGGTCGCCGTGGCCGACGCCGACAACCGCATCGTCTCGGGCGTTCGCAACGGCGTGCCGATCGAGACCGCCGAACTGGGGCAGGCCCTGCCATTCGCGCCCGTCGCGAACGCCGATGGCGCGCCGGGCGTCAAATACGTCCCGGCTGGCGAGGGACAGGCCATGGTTTCCACGGCTTTCGTGCAAGGCTATGGCGCATCGATCGTCGTTTCGCAGCCGACCGCGACGCCGCTTGCGCCCTGGTTCGGGTCGATCTGGCTCTTCGCCATGTTGATCGCCGGACCGATCGCGGTCGGCTCGATCCTGACGGCGGCCCTGACAGGACAGGTCGGCGAGGCCAGACGCTCGCGCTCTGCCCTGCGGCGGAGCGAGGAGCGGTATGTCGCCGCCGTCACCGGCGCGCGGGCGGGCGTTGCGGAATTCAACCCGGCCGCCGAGACCGTCAATGTCCTGCCGTCACTGTCAGACCTGATGGGCCGAAGCGCGCCGCCCGGTCCGATGGCTTGGTCGGACTTCCTCCGCTTGCTCCACCCTGATGACGCGCAGGCGTTTCGTACGGTCGTGGATAGCGCGCGCCGCAGCCGCGGACCGGCAAGCGCGGCGTTGCGGCTGGCGCATGGCGAAGGCCGCTGGACATGGGTACGGCTGGCCATGCAACCGGGCGCCGGCGCCGCGTTGACCGGCGTCGCAGCCGACATCAACGACGAGCGCGAGTCGGAGTCGCGCCGGACGGCCGCCGAGATCCGGTTGCGCGAAACCATCGAGAATGCGCCGCAGGGCGTCGTCCTGTGGGACCGCAACGCCCGTCTCGCCATTTCGAACCGCAAGTTCCGCGAGTTCACGGGCCTTACCGAGGACGTCGCCGTCCCCGGTGCGCCTCGCGAGGAGGTCATGACCTCGCTGCTGCAACCCGGCGAGACGATGTCGACGGCCGGCAATCCCCAGCGCTGGCAGGTGCGCAAGCTGGGAGGGCTGCCTGATGGCAGCGACGAACTCCTGCTGATCGATGGCCGCTGGCTGCATGCCTCGCACCGGACGACGTCCGACGGCGGCCAGTTAAGCGTGCTGACCGACGTGACGGCGATGAAGAACCAGGAGGCGGAGCTCATCCGCCGCGAAGTCGAGCTGCGCGACGCCGTCACCAGCCTTGAACGCACGCAGGGCATGCTGGAGCGCCAGGCCGTCGAGCTCACCAAGCTGACTGGACGGCTGGAAACCGAGAAGCAACGCGCCGAGGAAGCCAATCGCGCCAAGACCGAGTTCCTGGCCAATATGAGCCACGAACTGCGTACGCCGCTCAACGCGATCATCGGCTTCTCCGAAATCATGGGCGCGGAGCTTTTCGGTCCGCTCGGTCATCCGAAATACGTTGAGTATGCGCGCGATGTTGTGGCCAGCGGCCAGGGACTTCTGGAACTGATCAGCGACATCCTGGACATGTCGAAGATCGAGTCCGGCGAGATCCGGCTGGAGCCCGAACGGCTCGACCTTTCAGCCGCCGCGGCGGAGGCGATCCGAATGGTCAATCCGCGCGCTTCGGAAAAGGGCGTGAAGCTGCTCACGGATGTCGAGCCTGGAACGGTTGCCCATGCCGATCCCCGCGCCGTGAAGAGGATATTGCTGAATCTTCTCTCCAACGCCGTCAAGTTCACCGAGCGCAACGGCGCCGCGCGCATTCGCGCCCGCGAGCATGGCGGCTTCGTCGTCGTGGCTGTCGAGGATACCGGCTGCGGCATCGATCCCGCCGATATCCCAAAGCTGGGCAAGCCGTTCGTCCAACTGGAGCGGCCAGAGAACGCCAAGGCGCGCGGAACCGGCCTTGGCCTTGCGGTCGCCAAAGCGCTGGCCGATATGGGCGGCGGCGGCCTGGCGATCGAAAGCGCGCCGGGCCGCGGCACGATCGTCCGGTTTACCTTGCCGGGCGAGGCGAAGTCGGAAGGGCCCCTGGCGGCCGTCTAAGGGATTAACCAGTTTTCCAAGCTTTCGACGATCGCGGATCGCGGGCGGCTAGTCTGCGCCTGCCGCCATGACACGCATGCTCGCCCTCGCCGCCGTGCTGCTCTGCACCCTGCTTGCGTCGCCGCACGCCGCCGCACGCGACGAGCCGCGCACGATCGTCATGCTGACCGATCGCGGTGACGCATCGACGCCCCTGCGACATGCGGCGCCGATCCTGCGCCATCTCGGCCTCATACCCGAGCCCCACGACGCCGCCGAGCCTCTGCCCGACCTCGGCGCCCGCAGCGATCTTCGCGGCGTGCTGATCTGGCTGGACGATGGCGCGATCGGCGATGCCGCCGGGTTCACCGCCTGGGTCACCAGGCTGACGCAGCGTGGCGTGCCGGTCGTGCTGATGGGCCGCCTGCCTGCGACGGCAGACAGGTTCGGCCTCTTCCTGACGCTTGGCCTCATCTATGCCCGCGATGACCGCGCCTATGGCTTCGATCTGGGCATCGTGGACTCGGCCGCCGGGATCGCCGGCTACGAACGGCGCTTCGAGGCGCCTTTCCCGCCGACCGATATTGTCCGTCCCCTCGGCGCAGCCGAAGCGGTGCCCGTCCTCGTCCTGCAGCGGCGAGGGGACGCCAGCGACCGCACCGTGCCACTGGTGGCGACTGCACGCGGCGCCTACGCCGCGGATGGTTATGCGCTCTGGCGTTCTGCCGATGGCCGGCACACGCGCTGGTTGGTCGATCCGGTAGACTGGTTTCGCCTCGCCTTTCAGATCCAGGCATTGCCGGTGCCGGACGCCACGACCTTGAACGCGCGGCGCATCTTTTCGCTCGGCATCGCTACCGCGGGGGCTGACCAGCACGACATCGCTGTCGCCCTTGCCGCCGGCATCTCCGCAGCCAGGACGGAACGGCCGATACGCCTGCTCGATGGCGCAGCGACGGCGAACGGATGGGCTGAACCTGCCAATCGCTGCGGCGACAGCTTGCGTGCGCGGCTGATGGGCCGCGACGGCGTCCTCAAGCGTTTGGCGCGAGGCGAGGCGCCACACCGCGTCGTGCCCTACGCACCCGTCCTTCTTGCTTGCCCCGCGGAGGGGGAATCGCTCCTCGTCGCAGCGAACGCCATTCTCGACGACGCCGCGTCGAGACCGCTAGCGACGGCCAACCTGTCGCTGGCCGAACTGGAGGCCGGACGGTCATCGGCCAGAATCGAGTGGGTCGCCCCTGGCCTCTGGCGGGTCACCGGGCGCGGCGCGTTGAACACGCTGCGCTTCGACGATGCCGACCATCTGCGCGTCGACTGGGAACGTAGTGTCGGCGTCATGGGTGCAGGGCGGGTCAATGGCGCTCTCTATGTCTCGCTCGACCCGGAGGCGACAGAGATCGCCGTCGCCGTTACGAATCTTCCCTGGACGCTCCCGCCCTTCGCGACTTTGGTGGAGTCCCGCTGGGCGGTCTCGGGACTGGTGCGCGATATCGAAACCGCCGAGATGTCGCTGCAAGGCTACGGGACCGGCGACATGGTATGGTCGGTCGAGCCGCATTCGGACTGGGAGCTGCGGTTTACCCCCAAGGGCGGCCGCACGCTGCGCTATCGCGCCGAGGTCGGCGCCGAGGGCCTGCTGGCCTTTTCGCTTCCCGCGCTCGCCGCGGAAGGCGCATCGCTTTCGTTCGAGCGGCAGGATTTCGCCGAGGTCGGTCCATGACAACGGCGCTGCGCTTGTTGACGGCCGTACCGCTGATCATCATGGCGGTCGTTCTGCTTGTCCTCGGCCTGCAGCGCTCGGGCGCCCCGCTCCCGACGCCAGCGCACATGCACCTGCCCGAGTTCGGCCCGATGCTGATCGACGCGGAGCGCTATGATGACGCCGTGGCCTGGTACAGGGCATTGGCGCAGGATGGCGATCCGGGCGCGCTGCGCAGCCTGGCCGAGGCGGCCGACCTCGCCGAACGCCCTGCCGATCGGTCGGCCGCGCTGGTTCGGCTGGTGATGGGCAGGGGCGCGACGTTTGCGGATCATCTTGATGCTGCCGCCCTGCTCGCCGCGTCCGGCGCGACGCTCGATGCTTTGCGCATTCTCTACAATGCCGAGCGGCGCTTTCCATTCGCGGCCGACGAGCGCTTCCTCTCGTTCTTCGCCGCTCTCGCGCTCGATGGCGGACGGCCTGACGTCGCCCTGCCACTCGCGCGCCGCCTGGCGCAGGAAGCGGCAAGCGAGAGCGCGAGCCGGCTGCTCAGGCAATTGACCCAAGCCGCCGGCAACCGATCCTAGGCTAGAGATACCAGTCGTGTTCGTGGGCCGGAATGGTCGCGTTGAAGCGCTTGTATTCGACGCGCTTCGCCTCGGCATAGACGTCGACATAGACGCCGAGCGCCGCCCGCAGCACCTTTGAATTCTGCAACTCTTCCAGTGCCCACATGATCTCGAAGGGCACGGTCGGATCGAGAAAGTCCGAGGCATCGCCGTCATGCGGCGGGCCGGGGTCGATCGCATTGTCCAGCCCGTGCTTCATGCCGATCAGGATCGCGGCTAGCACCAGATATGGATTGGCGTCGGCGCCGGCGACCCGATGCTCGATACGCATCGCATCGTCCTCGCCGGCGGGAATGCGGAGCCCGGTCGAGCGGTTGTTGATGCCCCAGCGCCGGTTCACCGGCACGAACAGATTGGGCGTGAAGCGGCGGAACGCGTTGGCGTTCGGCGCAAAGATCGCCATTGCCTCGTGCATGGTGGCGGCAAGACCGCCGACCGCGTGGCGCAGCGTATCGGTGAGGCCAGGCATGCCGGCGAAGACGTTGCGGCCATCCTTCACCAGGCTGACGTGGACATGCATGCCGCTGCCGGCCGTGCCCGAATAGGGTTTGGCCATGAAGGTCGCCGCCATGCCCTGCTCGCGCGCCACATGCTTGATCAGCGGGCGCAGCAGCGCGGCATGGTCCGCCGCCGCCACGGGATCGGCGACGTGCTGGAGATTGATCTCGAACTGACCCGGTGCGTATTCGGCGACGGCCGTGGTCGCGGGAATGCCCTGACGCGCTGCTTCCTCGGCCACCGCGGTCAGGAACCGCTCGTAGCGGTCGAGGTCATTGATTCCGTAGACCGAGATCGCTTTCTCGCGAACCCCCGTCGTCGGGCAGATCGGCGGCTGGGGCGCTCCGGCGGCAGTCCGCGAGGGATCGATCAGGAAGAACTCCAGTTCGACCGCCACGACCGGGGTCAGACCCGTCTTCGAGAACTGCTCGAGCGCACTGATCAGCACGTTTCGCGGTTCGACCTGCAGAGGGCCGCCGTCCGGATCGCTCTGGGTCATCAGCACCTGGGCGCGGCGATGGGGCGGCTTGCCGACCGTCACCAGCGTGCCCGGCACCGGCATGGCGGTGCTGTCGGGGTCCCCGTCTTCCGAGCCGAGGCCCAGCGGATTGGTCATCTCGCCGCGCGCGTCGAGCATGAAGATGTCGCCGGGCATCTGCATGCCGGCCGTAAACAGCTTTCGGGCGTCGGAAATGGGAACGCGCTTGCCGCGCAGCGTGCCGTTGAGGTCGATAAAGACGCCATCGACATAGGCGATGTCGGGATGAGCGGCGCGAAAGCGGTCGAATTCGGCGGCTGGAGAAGCCTGGTCTTTATCCGGCATGATGCCCTTCTGATTGGGGAGGAGAAGATAGGCCTGCGGAAGCCGGGCGGCAACACGGGCAGGCGCGGCAGCGGTTCGATTGACGGCGCTCGCCGCTTGGGGTCTGTTTGGCTGGCCCGGCGCGGACGCTGGCTGCCGCCGCCGCTGTCTATGGAGGAATCATGTCGCCCATCCGCTCCCTTCTGATGGCGAGTTCGCTGTTCGTACTGGCCGCCACCGCAATCCCGGCGGCGGCGCAGGACGGCGAAGTCACGCTGTTCACGTTCGAAACCCTCGCGAACGACGAGCTGCTCGGCGAATACGTCGCCAAGTACGGCGCCAAGCCGCAGACCCAGATCTTCGCCGACGAAGACGAGGCGTTCGCGAAAATGCGCGCCGGCTACGCGCCGGATGTGATGGGCCCGTGCTCATACGAGTTCGGCCGCTGGCAGGAGGCCGGTCTTCTCCAGCCGATCGACGTCACCAAGCTGAAGTACTGGCCGGTCATCGCTCCGACCCTGAAGAAAATCCCGGGGGCGATGATCGACGAAACCCATGCCTGGTTCGTGCCTCAGTATTGGGCTCAGACCTCGATCACCTACCGCAAGGACCTGGCGCCCGAATATGCCGAGAAGGAAAGCTGGCAGATCCTGTTCGATCCCAAGTACCAGGGACGGATCGCCGCCCTCGAAGGCGTCGATGACACGGTGACGCTGGTCGCCAAGTCGATGGGGATCGACCCCTATGCGATGACCCCCGAGCAGTGGGCCCAGGTCCAGGAGAAGCTGCGCGAGCTGGTCGCCAACGCCCGTGTCATCACCACAGACCAGTCGACCATCGCCCAGGGGATCGCCTCGGGCGAGCTCGTCGCGGCCATCACATGGTCGGACAGCTGGGCGACGCTCAAGAACGATGGCGTCGACGTCGGCTTCATGAACCCCGCCGACACGGGTCGCTTCACCTATGTCTGCGGCTTCACGCTGCACAAGGACTCAAAGAACGTGGACAAGGCCTACACGCTGATGGACGCGGGCCTCTCGCTCGAGGCCGCGCGCTATCTGGTGACGGGCTACTCCAACGGTTCGGCCAATGCCGACGCCATGAACCAGTTGACGGACGATGAGTTGAACAACGCCGGCCTGCCGCGCGACGTGGAGCTGTTCCTCTCGACAGGCACCTTCCAGGTTCGCCTGCCGAACAAGGACGACATCATCAAGACGTGGAACGAGATCCGCTCGGGTCTGTAAGCCTGGGTCTCCGCGCAGCGAAAAGGCCCCGGAGCGATCCGGGGCCTTTGTCATGTCAGGGGCCTTCAAGCGGTGGCGGCGGAAAATCTTCGGCGCCGGGCGGCGGCCCCTCGCCCGGCGGTGGTTCGCCCGGCGGCGGACCGCCGGGGACGCGATCCCCTCTCGGTCCTCCGCGGCGCTCGCGGATCGACTTGCGCACCAGCATGCGCTCCTCGGGGGACAGCACCGTCGCGATCTCGACGACCACGCCTGCCGTGGCGACCGCGATCGCGGCGTCGGCCTCGCGCATCGCACGCAACGCCGCACTCAGCTTTTCCGCCTCGAAGGGCTCCTGGGCCAGAGCCTGGCGAACCGCATTTCTCGACTCGCGGGCGTTCTCGAACAGCGGCCTGAACTCGTCGCGGTGGGCCTCGCGGATCCTGGCAACCTTGGCCCGCGCCTCGGCCGGCAGGACGCGCTCTACCTGTCGCGGCATCCAGGGACCGATTCCATCGGCGGCGAAGGTCTGGCGAACCTGGTAGATCCGCCATGCGGTGATGGCCAAAATCGTGATCAGGACGACATTGACGAACAGCGAGACATAGAGCGGCCAGCGGCGCGGCTTCCTGGCCGGTGAAGTCGGGATATCGCTCACAGCACATCCTCCTCGGCGATCGTCACGCCGCCGCTCAGCGGGGCGATATCCGCGTCCGCATCATCGCTCGCGGCCACCTCTCCCAGATCGTCCAGTCCAAGACGACCGGCGGCGGCCGCCTGCACTCCGGTGCCGAGCGCCAGAGCGGCAACAAGGCCAAGCGCCGGGGCCCAAGACGGGGACTGCGGGAACAACTCCGCCCAGAGATCGCGCACGCGGGCGCCGATCGAGGGACGGGGCCGCACGGCAAGGATACGCGCCGCCAGCGTAGCGTCCGGCAGCGACGCGGGCGCACAATCCAATACGACGTCCAGCGCCTGCGCCTCGTCCTGCATCCTAGCGGCGGCAGGGTCGCGGCCGATCAACCCGAGGGCCGCCGCGCGTTCGAGCTCCGGCCAGCGCAGAGGATCGCCGCCATAGGCCTCCAGCATGGTCGACAATCGCTCGATCGTCATTGTCTCGATCATCATCCCCGTCTCCTTCAGGCTTGCGCCAGCTTGGCGGCCGGCGCCCCCGCACCGGCCAGATGACGCAGCTTCTCCTTCAACGCCCGGCGACCGCGCGCCAGCAAAGACTCCAGCGCCTCGACGCTGATCTCCAGCGCGGCGGCCGCTTCGATGTTTCCCAGGCCCTGATAGTGGCAGAGCGTGATAGCCGCCCTTTGCCGCTCCGGCAGGGTCTGCAGGGCCGCCTCGACGGCGCGGGCCGTCTGGGTCTGCCCCAACGCCTGCTCCGGGTCAGGCGCCGAGTCCGGCCGTTCGTCCACCTCGTCCAGCGGCACGCCGCGCTTCTTGCGCAACCGGTCGTAGCAGGCGTTGATCGCCACCCGGTGCAGCCAGGTCTCGAACTTGGCCGCGCCTGGTTGCCAGCGCTTCGCCTGGGTCCAGACCTTGAGGAACACGTCCTGCGCCACGTCCTCTGCCTCGGCTGGATCGCCCAGCATCCGGCGGGCAAGCGCCATCATGCGCGGCAGATGCCGCGCGACGAGCCGCGATGCGGCCTCGGCGTCGCCCCGGCCCGTCGCTTCGACGAGGCCGGCGTCGGGATCCTCCACCATGCGTCCTTCAACTCTCGAGATGCCGCGGTGTCGCCGTTGCGTTCTCTGCCTACTCCAACGGCAGAACAAACCAAATCCGTCGCCAAGCCAAAACGCAGACGGGCTCCGGATCACCCGGAGCCCGTCTGGCGTCGTTCGGTGGAATGCGAGGCCTACGCCTCGTAGATCGCGCCGCGCTTGATCTCTTCAACGACCACACGCTTGGGCTTGAACGCCGCCTCGAAAACCGGGATCGCCAGTTCGGGCTGCGCGTCGCCGCACATGAAGACGTCGAAGGCCGCGAAGCCCTTCTCCGGCCATGTGTGGCAGGAAATGTGGCTTTCGCTCAGCACGGCCACGCCCGAAATGCCGCCGTTCGGCTCGAACACGTGCGTGTGGATGTGCAGGAGCGTCGCCCCGGCCGCCTTGATGGCGTCCAGAAACGCCTGCTGGATGCGCTTCTCGTCGTCCAGGCCTTCGGCTTCCCAAAGGTCGATCGTGAGATGCTGCCCGGCGTATTTCACGCCGTTGCGGGTGATCCAGTAGTCCTTGGGTTGATCTCCCTGTTCGGCATCATTAGCCGAAACAAGAACCGGGACGGTCCTCGCCGGGGTCTGTACGGAAACCGCCAGTGCCTCGTTGATCGCCGCCACCTTTTTTGCCAGTCGGGCCATGTTGCCCTCCCTAAAAAAGCAGCGTTATCGACAAGTGGAGCGATACGCACTCCGGTGATTCCTCGTGGGCGAACCCCGTTTGGAGAGGCGCGTATGTATGGTCCGCGCCCCCCCTAAGCAAGCGGTTTTTTGCCTTCGGGCGCAAAATTTCACAAATCTCGCTGCGAAGATTTCGCGACGGCGCCGCGGGAGGCAAAATTCCTAACGAATTGTGTTTGCCGCTCCTCTCCCCCGCACCTATAAGCCGCGCGATTCCAGGCGACGGAGACGCGCGATGTCCAAGACCTTCACCGAGACTCTGCATGCCGGTTACGCACAGACGATGACACTCAAGGGCGACGTTCTGGTCGACGAGCAATCGCCGTTCCAGAACGTCAAGTTCTTCGATACCGAGCGCAACGGTCGCGTGCTGGTGCTCGACGGCAATGTCCAGACGACGACGCGCGATCACGCCGCCTATTCCGAGATGCTCACGCATCTGCCGATATTCGAGCACGGGAAGGTCAGGACGGTGCTGATCGTCGGCGGCGGCGACCTCGCCATCGCCGCAGAAGCGCTCAAGCACAAGGGCGTCACCAGGGTCGTGCTGGCCGAGATCGACCCGGTGGTGATCGAACGCTCGCGCGAACTGTTCGCCGACATCAACAAGAAGGCGTTCAAAGACAAGCGGATGGACATTCAGGTGGTCGATGCGTTCGACTACCTCGCGCGGCCCGACACCAAGGGCGCCTTCGACCTCGTCATCGCCGACCGTCCGGATCCGATTGGCCCTGGCGCAATCCTCTTCGCCGACGATTTCTACAAGCGCATCAAGGCGGCGCTGCGCCCCGGCGGGTTCGCCGTATTTCAGACCGGCGTTCCCTTCTACCAGCCGGAAGAACTGACCGACACGCTGAAGCAGCTCGGCCGCCTGTTCGCCGCCGCCGGGACCTATCTGACGGTGGTGCCGACATACATCGGCGGATTCATGGCGCTGACCTGGGTGTCGGCCGACGGCGCCGTTCTGGGCGACACGAAGAAGGCATCCAGGATCGCCAAGGCGTTCGCCGCCTCGGGCGTGAGGACAGACTACTACACACCGGCCATCCACCAGGCCGCCTTCGCGCTCCCCGCCTGGATCGCCAAACTGGTGCCGAAGAAGCGGAGCTGACGACCGGCCAACGGCCTGACGACCCTCAGACGAACCGGCCGACGATCCGCCCCACCTCGGCCAGCACGGTCGCGTTCTCCTTCATCGTGCGGCCCTGGCGGTCATAGTAGACCGTGACGACGAGCGGCGGGCGATCCGGCGGCCAGGTGATGCCGATGTCATTCGTCGGTCCATCCTCGCCGGTGCCCGTCTTGTGGCCGAACGCCCAGTCCTCAGGCAGGCCGCGCCGCAGCCGGTCCGGCCCGGTCACCGTCGCCTTGAGCCAGCCGATCATGATCTCGCGCGAGGCCGGCGTCAGAACCTCTCCCAGCACGATCTTCTGCATGGTATCGGCCATTGCGGCAGGCGACGTCGTGTCGAGCTTGTCGCCGGCTGCAACGTTCGGCGCATTGAGGTGCGGCTCGTAGCGGTCGAGGCGCGTGACGGAGTCGCCCAGCGCTCTCAGAAAGTCGGTCACCGACTGCGGCCCACCGATCTCCCTGATCAGCAGGTTTGCGGCCGGATTGTCGCTCTGCGTGATGGTCGCGTGGCAGAGTTCGCCAACCGTCATCGACCTGCCGATGTACTGCTCGGTGACGGGCGACATGCCCACCATGTCGTCTGCGGAAACCGGGATTTCCCGATCGAGACTTATCCGTCCGGCATCCATACCCTGAAGGATTGCCGCCCCGAGAACAAACTTGAAGGTCGAGCACAGCAGGAACAGCTCATCTGCGCGGTAGCCGGTTCTGGCGCCCGTCCCGGTGTCGAGAACCATGACACCGAGCCGCCCGCCCTCGCGGAGTTCGAGCGCTTCGAAGGCCGTAACGGCATCGTCGCTCGACGCCGACGCAGCGAAGCTGCGGCCCGGCAGCACCATGGCGGCGGCCAGCGGCAGCAGCGCCTTGAGCTGATCCCGCCTGGTCAGAACGAAGCGACCCAGTCCATTACTTTTTCTCATGGTCTTACCCTCGCGAATTTCAACCTTTGCGTCAGAACCAGAGGCTGGACCAATGCGAAAATGCCTGCAAACGATGTTAGTTAGGGATCACCCCGAGAATTTCTCACGCCATGAGCCGTCCCAACCTGCCCCTGAACGCTCTGCGCGCCTTTGAGGCCTCCGCCCGGCACCGCTCGTTCACGAAGGCCGCGCGGGAGCTTTTCGTTACCCAGGCGGCCATCAGCCATCAGGTGAAAGGGCTGGAGGACCGGCTGGGTGTGCGACTGTTCCACCGGGTGCCGCGCGGACTGATGCTGACCGACGAGGGCGTCGCCCTGCTGCCGGCGCTCAGCGAATCCTTCGATCGCATCGGGCGCCTGCTGGAACGCTTTCAGGATGGCCGGCTGCGCGAAGTGCTGACGGTCAGCGCCGTTGGCACCTTCGCGGTCGGCTGGCTGTTGCCGCGCCTGGCGGCCTTCCGCGAGGCGCACCCCTATGTCGACCTGCGGCTGCTGACGAACAACAACCGCGTCGATTTCGCGGCCGAAGGGCTGGGCGCGGCGATCCTCTACGGCGACGGCAATTGGCCCGCTGCGGATGCCGAGCGCGTCCTCGACGCGCCGTTGTCGCCCCTCTGCACGCCGCAGATCGCGGCAACCTTGCGCCAGCCGGCGGATCTCGCGCGGCACGTGCTCCTGCGCACCTACCGGGTGCAGGACTGGCCGGCCTGGTTCGCCGCGGCCGGCCTTTCCGATGGAATCGAGGCGCGCGGCCCGGTGTTCGACGCCTCACTGACCATGGTGCAGGCGGCGCTCCAGGGCGAAGGCGTGGCGCTCGCGCCACCGGTCATGTTCGCCCGCGCCCTTGCCGAAGGACTGCTGGCGCAGCCGTTTGCCGCAACGGTCTCCACCGGCGCCTATTGGCTTGTCTCCCCCAAGGGCCGGCCGGTTTCGGCAGCTGCCGAGGCCTTCCGGACATGGCTCCTGGGCTGATACGGCGGCGTTTTGCCGCTTGATCCCGGGTTTTGGTTGCGGCGCAACGCGATCTGCGAAAGACTTTCGTTCAGCGGACCGGGGGGCGCCTTTGACGGCAGGATCGGCAGCAAGAGCGGGCAGTCAATGGGCGGGCGCCTTCACGCGCTCCGAAACCTTGCGTGGCTGGACGCTTCTCAGCCCGACGCTCATCGTCATGATCGCCGGCCTGGCTGCGCCGTTGATCATCATGCTGCTCTACAGCTTCTGGCGGCAGGACGGGCCCAACGTCGATACGACGCTGACGACGTTCAACTACGAATACGCGCTGACGAAGTACCGGCCGATCTTCATCCGGTCTCTCTGGATTTCCGGGCTCGTCACTCTGGCGACCGTTCTGCTCGCCTATCCTATCGCCTACTACGTCGCCTTCCATGTGAAGCGCTACAAGTTCATCTGGCTGATTCTGCTGACCATTCCGTTCTGGACCAGTTATCTGCTGCGCGTCTTCGCCTGGCGCATCATCCTGGCGCGCGAAGGCGTGGTGAACGGGACGCTTCAGGGCGTCGGCCTGATCGACGAACCGATCAACTGGCTGCTGTTCTCCGACTTCGCGATCGTTCTCACGCTCGCGCACGCCTGGGCCGCGTTCGCGATCCTGCCGATCTACGTGAGTCTTGAAAAAGTCGACCGGACACTCCTGGAAGCCGCCGCCGACCTCGGCGACGGCGCCGTTCGCAGTTTCTGGCGGGTTACGTTTCCGCTGTCGCTTCCCGGCGTGATATCCGCCATTACGCTGGTTTTCGTGCCGACCATCGGCGACTACGTCACGCCCGATCTCGTCGGCGGGCCGCGCGGCGGCATGATCGCCAAGATGGTCTACAATAACTTCAAGGCCAGCGACTGGCCGCTGGCCGCGGCCACCGCCATCCTGTCGATGGTGTTCGTCGCCTTCGTCGCCTTCTTCCTGATCCAGGCGATCCGCCTCAGCGTGCGGAGCGTCAAATGAGCCGCCCCCTGAAGAAGGTCGGCGAGCGCAGCGTCGGCATCACGATCTTCGCCTTCGCCTATCTCTTCTTCCTCTATGCGCCGATGCTGGTGCTGCCGCTCTTTTCGTTCGCCGACCAGACGATCTTCCGCTTCCCGATCGAGAAATTCTCGACCAAGTGGTACGAGGAGATCGTCGAACGTCCCGAAATGCTGCGCGCCCTCTGGAACAGCCTGCAGGTCGGCCTTGTCGCCTCTCTGTCGGCGACGCTGCTGGGGCTGCTCGCCGCCAAGGCGATCACACGTTACGCCATGCCGGGAAAGACGCTGGCGCTGGGTCTCATCTCGTTGCCGCTCTTCATCCCCGAAGTCCTGCTCGGCCTCGCCCTGCTCATCATCCTCAACGTGGTGGGGATTCCGCTCTCGCTGATGACCATAGCCGCCGGTCACGTGATGCTGTGCACGCCGTTCGCGATGGCCGTGCTGGTCGCCCGCATGGACGGCTTCGACAAGAGCCTGGAGGAAGCCTCGCTCGACCTCGGCGAGAGCGGCTGGATGACCTTCTGGCGCGTGACTTTTCCGCTGATCGCGCCAGCGGTTGTCTCGAGCCTGCTGCTGACCTTCATCGTCTCGTTCGACGAATTCCTCCTCGCCTTCTTCCTGCAGGGCAACGAGATGACGCTGCCCCTCTATATCTGGGGACAGCTGAGGTTTCCCTCCAACTTCCCGCCGGTGCTGGCGCTCGGAACCTGCATCCTGGTGGCGTCCTGCGCCCTCGTCGTGTTCGCCGAGTGGCTGCGGCAGGTCGGCACGCCCGGCGACAAGCCGCAGGTCGGCGTATGAGGCAAACACGATGACCACCGACTACATTCGCGTCGAACATGTCACCAAGCGCTTCGGCTCGTTCCGGGCCGTCGACGACGCCGATTTCGGTATCCGGCAGGGCGAGTTCTTCTCGCTGCTCGGCCCCTCCGGCTGCGGCAAGACCACCCTGCTGCGGATGATCGCGGGCTTCGAGTTTCCCACCGAGGGCGAGATCTATATCGACGGACAACCCGTTACCGGCGTTCCGGCCAACAAGCGGCCGACGAACATGGTGTTCCAGTCCTACGCGATTTTTCCGCACCTCAATGTGTACGACAACATCGCCTACGGTCTGCGCAAGCAGCGGCTGCCCAAGGCGGAACTCGACAAGCGCGTGCAGGATGCTCTCGCGATGATCAAGCTGTCGGGCTTCGAGGACCGCAAGTCTGACCAGATGTCGGGCGGCCAGCGGCAGCGCATCGCACTCGCCCGAGCGCTGGTGAACAGGCCCAAGGTCCTTCTGCTCGACGAACCGCTGGGAGCCCTCGACAAGAAGCTGCGCGAGCAGATGCAGTTCGAACTGCGTCAGCTCCAGAAGACCGTCGGCATCACCTTCATTTTCGTCACCCACGACCAGGAGGAGGCGCTCTCGCTCTCGGACCGGATCGCTGTGATGCAAAAGGGCCAGGTGCTGCAGATCGCCTCGCCGCGCGAACTCTACGAGTCGCCCAATTGCCGCGAAGTGGCCGACTTCATCGGCACGATGAACTTCCTCAAGGGCCTGGTGAAGGCGATCGACGGCAAGACCGCGGTCGTCGATGTCGAGGGCCTGGGGCTGGTGAATGCGCCGCTCCCCGAGGACTACAGCTTTGCGCCGGTCGGCGCGGAGGTCCTGGTCGGCGCACGACCGGAAAAGCTGGACGTCGTGCGCGGCGCGCCGCACCCCGGCGAAAAGGGCGTGAAGGGCGATATCGGCGCCTGCGCCTACCTCGGCGACCGCAACCACTATCAGGTGACCATCGAGGGCCTCGGCCACCAGCTGATGGTCGCCACCGAGCAGGGCGACCGGTCCACCCTCGCCAGCTTCAGTCCGGGCGAGCAGGTGACGGTGTCGTGGGGCGACAACTCGCTGGTGCTTCTGCCGAAGACCTAGGCCGGTTCGCCGACCAGCCGGTTGAACCGCGCGGCCACGTCGGCCTCAGCCGCTTCCAGCGCGCTGCGAAGGGCCGCGAAGTCGGGCACGCCGGCAGCCCGCACCAGCAAGCGCTGCAGCCCCTCCTCGCCGAGCGCCGCGGCATCGTCTTCGGACGTTAGCCGCAGCATGTGGTTCACCTTCGAGTAGAGCAGGTAGGCCTCGCCCAAGGCCGCCGCATCCGCGGCCTCCAAGGCACCGGCCGCCCGCAGCCGCTCGAGGGCTACCTGAGTGGCCCCGGAAAAGACGCCCGGGACCTCGTGCCCGGCGATCAGTTGCGCGGTCTGGGCGATGAACTCGACATCGATCATCCCGCCGCGCACGGTCTTCAGATCGAATGGGCTCCGCCCCGGCTTCTCGCGCAGCAGCAGCGCCCGCATGGCCGCTGCGTCGGCGCGGATTCTCGCGGCGTCGACGGGACGCGTCAGGATGCGCTTGATCGACGCATCGACACGTTCGGCGAAGCCCCGATCGGCGGCGACGACGCGCGAGCGGGTCAGCGCCATGCGCTCCCAGGTCCAGGCCTCCTCGGCCTGATAGGCCTCGAAGGTCTCGAGGCGGACGGCGACCGGCCCCTTGCTGCCTGATGGGCGCAACCGCATGTCGACGTCGTAGAGCTTTCCCTCCGCCGTTGGTGCGGTCAGAGCGGCGATCAGACGCTGCGACAGCCGGCTGAAGTAGACCGAAGGCGACAGCGGCGCGGCGCCGTCCGAAGGACCGGCTTCGGATTCGTGATCGTAGAGAAAGACGAGATCGAGGTCGGACGAGGCCGTCATTTTGGCCGCGCCCAGTCGCCCCATCGCGACGATGGCGAAGACACCGCCGGCAACGCGCCCATGCGCCGCCTCGAAAGCTGTCCTGACGCGCCCATAGACGGCGATCAGCGCGCTCTCGGCCACGCGGGCATAGGCTGACCCCACCTCCTCCGGCCCCAGTACGCCGCGCAGAAGCTGGAAGCCGATCCGGAAGCTCTGTTCGCGCGCGGTGCGGCGGGCCGCGTCCAGCATGGCTTCGTAGTCGGCCGCCTCGTCGAGGGCGCGGGCAAAGGCCGCGTCGGTATCGGCGCGGGTCGGAAGTACGCTGAGAAAGGCCGGATCGAGCAGCGCGTCGAGGACGGCCGGGGTCCGCGCCAGATGGCGCGCCAGACGGGGCGCCGCGCCGCAGACCTCGGCCAGAATATCGAGCAACCAGGGATTGGCCTTGAGCAGCGAGAAGACCTGTACGCCCGCCGGCAGACCCCGCAACAGCGAGTCGAACCGCGCAAACGCAACGTCGGGATCGGCGGTCTTGGCGAGCGCGTCCAGCAGCGCCGGCATCAGCGCGGTCAGCAATTCGCGCGCCCGGGCGCTACGGGTCGCCGCCATGCGGCCGTGGTGCCAGCCGCGCACCGCGGCCGACACGCTGTCGGGTCTCTTGAACCCCTGCGCCGCCAGCGTCGTCAGCGTCTCGGGATCGTCGTCGACTCCTGTGAAGACCAGCGAGCCTTCGGCGGCCGCCAGCGGCGCCGAGCTCTCGAACAGCTTGGCGTAGTGGCGCTCGACCGTACGGAAGACAGACAGCGTACGCGCCTCGAACGCCGCCGGGTCGGCAAAACCCATGAAGGTCGCGACATTGGCACGCTCGGCGGCATTCTCGGGAAGACGATGGGTCTGCTCGTCCGACACCATCTGAATGCGGTGCTCCAGCGTACGCAGATAGACATAGGCGTCCTTCAGATCCCGCTCGGCCTCGATGCTGACCACCGCGTCTTCTGTCAGCGCGCGAAGCGCGTCGAGGGTTCGCCGCGATCGCAGGGCGGGATAGCGGCCGCCGAGGATCAGCTGCTGGGTCTGGGCGAAGAATTCGATCTCTCGGATGCCGCCACGGCCGAGCTTCACGTCATGCCCGGCGATGGCGACCGCCGCTCCGCCCTTGGCGGCGTGGATCTGGCGCTTGATCGAGTGAATGTCTTCGATCGCCGCGAAGTCGAGGTATTTGCGCCAGACGAAGGGCCTCATCTCGCTGAGGAATGCCTCGCCGGCCGGAATGTCGCCGGCGCAGGCGCGCGCCTTGATCATCGCCGCGCGTTCCCAGTTCTGCCCCATGCCCTCGTAGTAGAGGGCGGCCGCCTCGGTCGAGACGGCGATCTGCGTGGCGCCGGCATCAGGCCGCAGGCGCAGATCGGTGCGGAAGACATAGCCGTCGCCGGTCCGCTCCTGCAGCGCCTTGACGACGTTCTGCACCACGCGCACCAGAAACGGCACCGGCTGCACGCCGTCGGCGACCGGGATGCGGGCGGCGTCGAAGAAGACGACGAAATCGATGTCGCTGGAGTAGTTCAGCTCGAAAGCGCCGTACTTGCCCATCGCCAGGACAATGATGCCGCTCTCCAGCGCCGGGGCGGAGAGGTCAGCAGGCCGGAAGCGCCCCGACTGGGTCTCGGTCCTCAGAAAGAAGGCGAGCGCAGCCGAAACGGCGGCGTCGGCGAGACGGGTCAGCGCGCCCGTTACCTCATCCAGTGACAATGCTCCGGCGATATCGCCCAATGCGATGGCCAGCGCGGTGCGGCGCTTGGCAACGCGCAGCCGGGCGAAGAGATCCTCCCGGCCCTCGGCCTGCGCCGCAGCCGCGCAGGCCGCAATGCCGGCCTCGGCGACGGCGGCGGGTCCGTGCGCCGCGATCTCCGGCAGCAGACCTGCTTCGCGGGTCATGGCCTGAGCGAGATGGGGGCTGCAGGCGGCGGCGAACGCAATCAGCCGGGCGAAGCGGGCGCCGGGCGGCGCAGCGCCGTCCGCCGCCAGCCGTTCGGCCAGCCGCTCGGCCCGGCCGGGATCGGTTCCGGGCGGCAGGGCGTCGATCGTCGCGGGCCAGTCGAACATGGTCGGACTCTGAGCGCAGAATGGGCCAGAGAAAAGGGCCTGCTGCGGCAGGCAGCAGGCCCCTTGTCATGACGTCGGGACAGCTACTAGACGCCCGCCGCCTTCTTCAGCGACGCGGCCGGCTTGAAACGCAGCGTCTTGGACGCCTTGATCTTGATCGCTTCGCCGGTGCGCGGGTTGCGGCCCTTGCGGGCGCCGCGCTTCGACACCTTGAAGCTGCCGAAGCCGCCGATGACGTAACCCTTGTCCTTGCCTGCCTTGAGGCCGGCTTCGATCGCGCCGAACACGCGCTCGACCTGACGCTTGGCGTCGGCCTTGCTGAGAATGTTCTTCTTGTCGAGGCCGGCGACCAGTTCGATGAACGCTGCTTTGCTCATGGTGAGGTAGTCCCCCTGCTGATTCGTAGAGTCAGATTTAACATTCGTCGTTGACCCAATACACGCCACTCCTTGCGCCAGAGCGGTTCTGAGAGCGCCACCGCGCTGAATCGCCGCTCGAATCGGGATTTCACGAGCGATACATGATCGCCGAGGCGGCGCAAGCGTCTGGGGAAGTGCGGACGAAGGGTCGCGGGGGGGCTTCGAAACTCAACCCTTGCGAAACGCCGCCGACCACGCACCATGGCGCCGCCGCTGTTGCCGGCTTGCATGAGACAACGGACCCGCGTGACACAACCCAGCGTCGCCATCGACCAGCCAGCGAATGGCGACCTGACCTTTGCGGGCGGGACGCCCGCTTCCGTGCGCGGGCGCATTGCCTGGACCTTCTACGAGTTCGCAGGCGGACCCTATTTCGTCGTCGTGCAGATCTTCGTCTTCGCGTCCTATTTCGCGAACGCCGTCGTGATCGGCGATCCCGTCAACGGCCAGGCCTACTGGGGCTATACCGGCGGCATCGCAGGGCTTCTGGTCGCCCTCTCCAGTCCCTTCATCGGCGCGATCGCCGACAAGTACGGCCCGCGCAAGCCCGGCATCGTGCTCTTCACCCTGCTGTCCCTGCCGTTTATGGCGGGTCTCTGGCTCGCGACGCCAGGGTCCGTCGTCTGGGCAGCGGCGTGCATTATCGCAACCAGCCTCCTCTTCGAACTTGGCTATATCTTCCACAACGCCATGCTGCCGGCGATCGCACCGGCGCGGCGCATCGGCATTCTCAGCGCTGCCGGCTATGCCATGTCCTATGCCGGCGCGATGGCGGCCTTCGGAGCGTGGTTCGCGCTTCCCGCTCTGGGCCTCGGCGGCGGCGCGGAGAACGGCTATGCGCAGGAGCGCGGTGCGGGGCTGATGGCCGCCGCCTTCGCCGTCGTCTTTCTCGTCCCGCTGGTCATGATGACGCCTGACGTCCCGCGGACCGGACTGTCGATCGGGGCGTGCGTCCGCGAAGGAGTCGCCTCGCTCTACGGCACGATCCGCAAGGTCGGCGCCTATCGCAATATCGTGCTCTTTCTGGTCGCCCGTATGATCTACTACGATGGCCTCGTCGCGGTCTTCGCGTTCATCGGCATCTACGCGGCGAGCGAGTTCGGCTGGGGCCAGGAAGTCGCGATCTACGGCCTGCTGATCATCGTGACGGCGGCGATCAGCGCGGTGATCGGCGGCCTGGTCGATGACGCCGTCGGCTCCAAGACGACCATCATGATATCGCTGGTGATCTTCGCGGTCTGCCTGGCCGCCAATCTGGGCACGGGGCCGGAACGCATCTGGTATGTCGTTGCGCTCACGCCCGACGAGGCGGCGGCGCAATTGCCGCTGTTCGGCGCGCTGCTCGCGCCTATCGGTTTCGACCGTCTGCCCGAGCAGGTTTTCGTGCTGGTCGGCATTCTCGGCGGGCTGTTCATCGGGCCGGCGCTCTCGTCCAGCCGCACGCTGATGGCCCGGCTGGCGCCGCCAGCGCAAGTCGCCGAGTTCTTCGGTCTCTACAATCTCACGGGCCGCGCCACCGCGTTTCTGGCGCCCGCCGCGATCGGGCTGATGACCCAGGCGTCGGGCGACCAGCGGGCAGGTCTCGGCGTGATCTTCATCTTCATCGGCGTCGGCTTCGTGCTTTTGACCTTCGTCAGCGAGCCGCGCCGACCGGGACGCTAGTCCTTCAGCTTGAACCGAAGCGTTGCGACCAGACCGGGCTTGGCGTCGCCGAGGCTGAACTCGGCGTCGTGCAGTCGCCCGACCGCCGCGACCATGCTGAGTCCAAGCCCGCTGCCGGGCTCGTTGCGGCTCGCCTCCAGGCGGACGAAGCGGCGCAGCACATGGTCGCGCTCGGCCTCGGGGATGCCGAGTCCGGTATCGCGCACCTCCAGCACGGCCTCCTCGCCTGCGACCTTCAGCGAGACGGTCACGGCGCCGCCTTCCGGCGTGTACTTGATCGCATTGTCGATCAGATTGGCGAGCGCCTGCGAGATAAGGCCGCGATCGCCGTTGATCTCCGCCGGTCGCGGCGCCGCGACCTTCAACGTCATGCGCTTGGCCTCGGCCAACGGCTCGTAGAGCTCGGCGACGTCGTTGACGACGACGCGCAGGTCGAGTGGCTCGAAATTCTCGCGCGCCTCGCCCGTCTCGGCGCGGGCGATCAGCAGGAGCGAATTGAAGGTCGCGATCAGCCCGTCGGCCTCGGTGATCGCGCCCTCCAGGGCCTCGCGATACTCCTGCTCGGTCGCCGGCTTCATCAGCGTCACTTCGAGGCGCGAGCGCAGCCGGTTGAGCGGGGTCCGCAGATCGTGCGCGATATTGTCGGCGACCTCGGTCATGCCGCCCATAAGCCGCTCGATCTGGTCCAGCATGCCGTTCAGATTGTCAGACAGCTCGTCGAATTCGTCGTCGGCGCCCGACAACGGCATGCGGCGGGCGAGATCGCCGCCCATGATGTCGCGGCTGGTGCGGTTGATGACGTCGAGCCGCCGCGTCACGTTGCGGCTCATCGCCAGCCCGCCGATCAGGCCGAGGCCGACGGTGATAACGGCCGACCAGAAGAGCGCGCTCTCGATGCGGCCCTCGATCTCGCGGCGCTCGTGAACGTCGCGACCAACCAGAAGATGGAAGCCGCCGCGCAGCACGAAGTGACGCGCCCGCGCCGAACGGCGCTCGGTCTCGCCGAAACTGGTCCGGTCGTAGGTGAAGTAGACCCAGTCGCCGTCCGCCACCGGCACGTCGGGCCAGCTGCTGAGATTGCCGGCAAGGCGCGTGAAGTCGGAACTGGCGAGGATGTAGAGGCCAGAGCCCCCGCCCGAGCTTCGCTCGATGATGATCTGGCGCAGGCCCGGCAGGCCGGACTGGCCATATTGCTCCTGGAGCCCCAGGATCTCGGCGTTGATCGTCTCGTCCGTCTGGGCGGCCATGAAGCCGGCCGTGTTCCAGTAGATGAAGGCGATGAGCGCAAAGGCCGAGGCGGCGAACAACAGCAGATAGACGAGCGCGAGGCGGAACGCCGTCGTGCGGAAGAGATTAAGAAACCGCACGGAGACAATAGCCGGCGCCGCGCACGGTGTGCAGCAGCGCGTCCGAGAACCCCTTGTCGATCTTGGCCCGCAGCCGCGAGATATGGACGTCGATGACGTTGGTCTGGGGATCGAAGTGATAGTCCCAGACATTCTCCAGAAGCATGGTGCGCGTCACCACCTGGCCGGCGTGACGCATGAGGTATTCCAGCAGCAGGAACTCGCGCGGCTGAAGGTCGATCGCCTGCCCGCCGCGCGAAGCGGAGCGTGACAGCAGGTCGAGCTCCAGGTCGCCGACCACGAGCTTGGTCTGGACCTGTTCGGGCTGGCGCCGCCTGACGAGCGCATCGACCCTGGCGAGGAGTTCGACGAAGGCATAGGGCTTGGGCAGATAGTCGTCGCCGCCGGCCTTCAGGCCCTTGACGCGGTCGTCGATCTCGCCGAGCGCGCTGAGGAACAGCACCGGTACCTGGTTGCCCTCTTCGCGCATCTTCTGCACGAGGTTCAGCCCGTCGAGGCGCGGCAGCATGCGATCGACGATGGCCACGTCATAGGTCTGGGCGCGGGCGAGCGCCAGCCCCTCCACCCCGTCGCGGGCGTGGTCGACCACGTGTCCGCTCTCCTTCAGGCCCTTGACCAGATAGGCCGCAGCGTCGCGGTCGTCTTCGACGATCAGTAGGCGCATGGAGGGACTGGGGACCGATTCGTGAACCAAGGGGAAGCGCACCCTTCATAAAGGCGTAGGGCGCGGCGCTCCAGACCCGTGTGGGGCCTGAGGCGCCGCGCCCGATGCGCAATCGGTGCGCTCAGCCGACGCTGAGCGCGAGGTAGCGGCGGACGCCGTTCTCTTCCACCAGGATCAGCACCGACTTGCGGTTCTGGGCCTTGGCATCGGAAACCGCCTTGGTCACGTCGGCGACGCTCTTGACCGGCTGATTGCCGATCGCGACGACGATGTCGCCCTGGCTGAGGCCCTTGGTCGCCGCATCGCTGCCGCCTTCGACCTTGGTGACCACCAGGCCCTCGGTCCCCGCCGGGACGTTCATGGCCTGGCGGATCTCCTCGGTGATCGCGGAAAGCTGGACCCCCGGCAGGGCCTCGGCGGCCTCGGGATTGACCGGATCGCCCGAGCCATCGCCCAGCTGGGCACGGATCTTGTCCTCGTCGCGCGCCGCGATGGTCGCGGTCAGCGTCTGCGCCGCCGAGTCGCGCCAGACCTCGAAGGTCGCCGTCTGCCCGGCGGTCAATTCGGCGACGAAGCGGGCCAGAACCCGGTTGTCGGCGATGTCCTGGCCATTCGCCTTCAGCACGATGTCGCCCTGCTTGAAGCCGGCCGATTCCGCCGGGCTGCCGGGCGTCACCATCGAGACGAGCGCGCCCTTGGCGTCGCTGAGACCCACCGCATCGGCGGTTTCCTGGTCGACCGGCTGGATCTGCACGCCCAGCCAGCCGCGGCTGACGCTGCCGTGGGCGCGCAGCTGCGCCACGATCTTGGTCACCGTGGAGGCCGGCACGGCGAAGCCGATGCCGACGCTGCCGCCGGTCGGGGTATAGATCGCCGAGTTCACGCCGATGACCTCGCCCGCCAGGTTGAAGGTCGGGCCGCCGGAATTGCCGCGATTGATCGGGGCGTCGATCTGGAGATAATCCGTATACGGACCGGCGCCGATGTTGCGGCCGCGCGCCGAGACGATGCCGGCCGTCACGGTACCGCCGAGGCCGAACGGATTGCCCACCGCGACCACCCAGTCGCCGGGGCGCAGCTTGCTGTCGTCGCCCAGCGTGACATAGGGCAGCGCCGTGGCTGACTCCACCTTCAGCAGAGCGATGTCGGTGCCGGGATCGGTGCCGATCAGCTTGGCTTCCAGTTCCTTGCCGTCGTTCAGGATGACGGTGATCTTCTCGGCCTTGTCGATGACGTGGTTGTTCGTCACCACGTAGCCCGCGCCGTCGATGATGAAGCCCGACCCCATCGCCTCGCCGCGGCGCTCCTCGCCGTCGGGGCCGCCGGGGCCGCCGCCGTCGGGCATGGGCTGGCCGAACTCCTCGAAGAAGCGGCGCATCATCTCCTCGGCGCGGGGGTCGCCGGAGGCCATCTCCAGTTTCGCCTCGACGCGCACGCTGACCACCGCGGGCGCGACGCGCTCGACGAGGTCGGCGAAGCTGACGGGCTGGTAGGCGGGCGCGACGGGAGCGATCGCCTGGCCGGCGGCGGTCGGGGCGGTCGCGGCGATGGCAGGATCTGTGTCGATCAGGCGGGCGCCGAGGGCGCCGGCGAGCACCAAAGCGAGCGCGGTCGCGCCGCCGAAGAAGCTGCGGCCGCGGTCGCGGCGCGGGCGGTTCCAGGGCGAGCGGGGAGATTCATGAGGCATCAAGGGGGCATCCTGCGTGTGGGCCGGAGTTTCCGGCGCTTTCAACATGGAACGACGCGGCTTAATTCGCCATGACCCGGCCATGACAATTCGTTTAGCCTTGGAGCGTCTGTGACATGTGAACAGGGCGGAATTGCGTCAGTCGTTCACGATTTCGCGAAGCTGGCGCTCTTCGTCCGCGGTGAGCGCGGCGGGCGGCGGGGATGCCGCCTGCCGCCTGACATAGAGGGCGATGGCGATGCCGCCGACCACCAGCGCCAGTCCCGGCCCGAACCAGAGCAGCCAGGTCTGCGGCTTCACCCGCGGGCGCAGAAGGACGTACTCCCCATAGCGCTCGACGACATAGTCGAGCACTTCCGCATCGGTATCGCCGGCCAGAAGCCGCTCGCGCACGATGCGGCGCAAATCGCGGGCGAGCGGGGCCGCGGAATCGTCGATCGATTCGTTCTGGCAGACGAGACAGCGCAGTTCGCGGCTGATCGCCCGCGCCCTGGCCTCCAGCGCCGGGTCGTCCAGCGCCTCGCCGGGCTCCAGCGCCAGCGCCGGCAGCAACAGTCCCATGACCAGCGCGAGCGCGGCGACGATGATGCGCATCGCCCTACTCCGCTGGCATCGGGGCGGTACCCGCCGCGGCCCGGCGCGACGGTGCACCGATCCGCAGGCGGCGGTCGCCGAGAGAGAGCAGGCCGCCGGCCGCCATCAGCAGCGCGCCGAACCAGATGAACGGCGCCAGCGGCTTGTAGTGAAGCCGCACCGTCCAGGCGGTGTCGCCCTCCATGCGATCGCCGAGCGCCGCGTAGAGATCGGAGTAGCCGGTGGTGTGGATGGAGGTTTCGGTGGTGGTCGAGCGATTGACCGGGAAGAAGCGGCGCTCGGGCGTCAGCGTCACGACGGTCGCGCCCCCGCGCTCGACCTTCAGCACCGCCCGGTCGGCGGTGTAGTTCGCGCCCGCGACCTCGCCGATCTCCACCAGCGTGACATGGTAGGGACCGACCTCGGTGGTGTCCCCTGCCCGCATGCCCTTGATCGATTCGGCCGCCCAGGCGGTCGCGCCGACGATGCCGAGCACCGTCACGCCGACCCCGGCATGGGCCAGCGCCGAGCCCCATGCCGCGCCGGGCAGGCCGGCGAGGCGCGCCAGGGCGGTTTTCAGGGGAACGCGGAACAGGCGCATGCGCTCGGCGATATCGCTGAGCGCGCCGCAGATCAGCCAGACGCCCAGTGCGATGCCGAGCGCCGCGAGCCACGGCCCGCGCTGCTGCAACGCCAGCACGGCGATCCCGGCCGCCAGCGCCAGCCCGCCCGCGACCCAGAGCTGGGTCGCCGCCCGGGCGATGTCGGCACGCTTCCAGGCGAGCCGCGGACCGAACGGTACGATGATCAGCAGCGGCAGGAAGAGCGCCCCGACGACTGCATTGAAATACGGCGCGCCGACCGAGATCGCCTCGCCCGCGAGGGCGTCGACCACCAGCGGGTAGAGCGTGCCCACCAGGACCGCCAGGGCCGCCGAGGTCAGCAGCAAATTGTTCAGGGCGAGCGCCGTCTCGCGGCTGACCGGCGAAAAGACGGCGTTCGCCTTCAGATCCGGCGCGCGCCAGGCGAACAGCGCGAACGAGCCGCCGACGGTCGCCAGCAGGATCGCCAGGATGAAGACGCCGCGCTCCGGATCGGTGGCGAAGGCATGGACCGAGGTGAGGACGCCCGAGCGCACCAGGAAGGTGCCGAGCAGGCTGAAGGCGAAGGCGAGCAGCGCGAGGAACACGGTCCACGCCTTCATCGCCTCGCGGCGTTCGCAGACGATGGCGCTGTGCAGCAGCGCGGCGCCGGCCAGCCAGGGCAGCAGCGAGGCGTTCTCCACCGGGTCCCAGAACCAGAACCCGCCCCAGCCGAGCTCGTAGTAGGCCCACCAGCTGCCGAGCGCGATGCCGAGCGTCAGCGCCAGCCAGGCGGCGAGCGCCCAGGGCCGCACCCAGCGGGCCCAGGCTGCGTCGATGCGGCCTTCCAGCAGGCCCGCCACGGCGAATGCGAAGGTCACCGAGAAGCCGACATAGCCGACATAGAGCAGCGGCGGATGGAAGGCGAGGCCAGGGTCCTGGAGCAGCGGGTTGAGGCCGCGCCCGTCGAGCGGCACGGCCTCGAGCCGGGCGAAGGGATTGGAGGTGAAGGCGATGAACAGCAGGAAGGCGACGGCGACCAGCGCCTGCACGCCCAGTACGCGCGCCTTCAACGTCGCCGGCAGGTTTCGTCCGAACAGGGCGACCAGGCCGCCGAAAAGGGCCAGCATCAGCGACCACAGCAGCATCGAGCCCTCGTGGTTCCCCCAGGCGCCGGCGATCTTGTAGAGCATCGGCTTGGCCGAATGCGAATTGGCGGCGACGACGGCGACCGAGAAGTCCGACTGCACGTAGACCGCAACCAGCGCGCCGAACGAGATGACGAGCGCGCCCATGCCGGCGATCGCGGCCAGCACGGCGGATTCCATCAGGCGGGGCGCGGCGCGCCAGCCGCCGAACAGTCCGGCTGCGGCCTGGTAGACCGACAGCGCCAGCGCCAGCAGCATCGTGAACTGGCCGATCTCGGGGATCATGGCGCCGGGGCCTCCGCCGGCGCCTCGCCCTCTTTCCAGTGGCCGGACTTCTTCAGTGTGTCGGCGACTTCGGGCGGCATGTACTTCTCGTCGTGCTTGGCCAGCACCTCGTCGGCGCGGAAAACCCGCGCCTCGTCGAAACTGCCCTGCGCGACGACCCCCTGCCCCTCGCGGAACAGGTCGGGCAGGATGTCATTGAAGACCACCTTCACCTCGGCATTGCCGTCGGTGACCGCGAAGACGATGGGGCCGCCTTCCGGTTTCTGGACGCTGCCCGGCATGACCAGTCCGCCGATCCGCAGGCGCTGTCCGGTCGCGAGCTGGCCGCTGTCAAGACGTGCAAGAGCGTCCTGCGGCCCGTAAAAAACCACAATCGAGTCCCGCAGTGCGAACAGGACAAGGGCGGCCGCAAGCCCCAGAATCGACAGCCCGCCGGCCAGAAAGGCGAAACGGCGCTGTTTACGGGTCACTGGCGGTCCTCTTGAATGACGATATGCCGCACGGGGTTGCGTGCGCGGGGAACCTATAGGAGCAAGGGTCGCCTTGCCAGTGAGGGAACAATGAAAATCCGTCTCGTCCCGGGCGTAGTCGCCGCCGGTCTCGCCGTCCTCCTGTCGGCCTGCGTGCCGGAGTTCGCCAACCCGCTCAGCGGCGGCGCGCCGGCCGATCCCGCCATCATCGGTTCCTGGAGCGCCAAGTCCGAGACCGACGACGAGGCGATGCGCCTCGACATCTCGGCCGTCGAGGGCGGCATCCAGATGGTCATGCGCGACTCGTCCGAGGAAGGCGCCGAGGAGATCACTTTCAAGGGAACCACCGCCGAGATCGACGGCGTGCGCTACGCCAATCTGACGCCTGTCGGCGAGGAAGTGGCAGCCGGCACGGGCTACATGATCTTCCGCTATGCCCCCAAGGGCGAGGCGATCGAGGTCTGGACGCTCGACGTCAAGGCGATCGCGGCGGCGATCGACACCGGCAAGCTGGCCGGCACGAATTCCGGAACGGGCATCGACCTCCAGTCGAAAGTCTCGGCCGACGGCGCGGCCGTCGCCGCCTTCCTCGCGACGCCCGAGGGCCAGGCGGCGTTCCGCTCGGGCCCCGGCGATGTCCTCACCATGACCCGCGTGCCCTGACCGGCGCGCCACACCAGGAGAACAGCTCATGCTCAAGACATTCGGCGCCCGCCTCGCGGCGGGAGCGGCCTCGATGGCGCTCATGGTCTTCTCCGCCCAGGCAGGGGAACTCCAGCTCAAGCGGGTGATGCTGTCGTCCGGCGGCGTCGGCTATTTCGAGTACCAGGCCGAGGTCGACGGCTGGGAGACGATCGAGGTGCCGGTGCGGCTCGACCAGGTCGATGACGTGCTGAAGAGCGCCGTCATTTTCGACGACGAGGGCGGCAGCGGCGTCATCGAGCTGCAGGGCCGCGATTCGCTGGCGGAGATCTTCCGGACCATGCCGGTCGGTCCCGACGCCTTCGCCTCGCCGGCCAGCCTCTACGGCGCGCTGCAGGGCGAGGAAATCCACATCTCCGAACCGGTCGAGGCGACCGGACGGATCGTCTCGGTGGTCGAGGAAAGCGCGACCGACGCCAACGGCAACGCCGTCACCCGCCATCGCATGGCGATCATGACCGAGGACGGGCTCGTCCAGTTCGTGCTCGAGGACGCGCGCGGCATCAAGTTCACCAACGAGGCGCTCGACCAGAAGGTCAACGGGGCTCTGGCCGCCCTGGCGGCCAACCGCCAGCGCGAGCTGCGGACGCTGAAGATCACGGCGCGCGGCGACGGCAGCCGGACGCTCACCGTCGGCTTCGTCATCGAGGCGCCCCTGTGGAAGACCTCGTATCGCCTCGTCACCGGGCCCGACAACAAGACCCGGATGCAGGGCTGGGCGATCATCGAGAACGCCAGCGGCCAGGACTGGAAGGATGTCGAGCTGACGCTGGTCAGCGGCAATCCCGTCACCTTCCGCCAGCAGCTCTACGACAAGTACTACGTGGCCCGCGAAACCGTTCCGGTCGAGGTGCTGGGCCGGGTGATGCCGCAGCGCGACGAGGGTTCGGTCGGCGGCGTCTCGAAGGATACCTATGACGGCGGCAGCGGCGCGGCCGACCGTGCGGCATCCTACGCCGAACCGGCGCCGGCGCCCCCGCCGCCGCCGCCCGCCCCGGCCGCCGTCGCCTACGAGGAATCGGCGATGCCGTCGGAGCCCGGCAATATCGCCGCCAACAGCCAGGAATCGGCGACCGCCGTCGCCTTCACGCTGCCCAATGCGGTCAGCGCCGGCTCGGGCCAGTCGCTCGCCGTCCCGATCATCGACCGCGAAGTGCCGGCCGAGAAGATCTCGCTCTACAGCCCGGCGGTGCACGGGACCAATCCGCTGGCCTCGATCCGGCTGATGAACGACACCGAGTCGGGCCTGCCGCCCGGCATCGTCACGCTGTTCGACACCTCCGCCGGCACCACCACCTATGTCGGCGACGCGGTGATGGGCACGTTGCCCCAGGGCGAAAAGCGCATGCTGTCCTTCGCGCTCGACCAGAAGACCAGGATCGACACGACGCAGAAATCGGAATCGAACCTCACCAGCGCCAAGATCACCAAGGGCGTTGTCGAGCTCCAGTCGCTCACCCGGCTGACCTATTCCTATGTCGTGAAGGCTCCGGCGAACGAGGATCGCGCGCTGGTGCTCGAGACGCCGCGTCACTACGACATGGAGCTGAAATCGCCCGATCCCTCGACGGTCGAGCTGACGTCGAACTCGGTGCGCATTCCGTTCAGCGTCGCCGCCGGCCAGACCGGCCAGCTCGACGCGACGTGGGAACGCATCGACTACCAGTCGATGACCCTCGCCACGCTCGACATGAACTCGGTGCTCTACTACGCGGCCGACGAGCGCCTGTCGGAACAGCAGCGGGCCGCCTTCAAGCGGGTCGCCGAGCTGAAGTCCGAGATCGACCGTATCGACGGCGAGATCGCGGCGGCCAGCGCCGAACGCGACCGCCTGTTCGCCGAGCAGGAGCGCATCCGCCAGAACCTGGCGGCGGTGCCGGAAGGCAGCGATCTGCAGCGCCGCTACCTGCAGACCCTCGCCGAGCAGGAAGACCGCCTGGCGACGCTCGCCCAGCGGCTCGTCGAACTCCAGGTCGAACGCGACGGCGCGAAGAAGGCGCTCGACGACTACGTCGCGACGGTGACCCTCTAGGCAAGCTTCTGGCGGAGGGGCGTCACCCCTCCGCCACCAGCGCCGCCAGTTTCTTCGGCGCGACGTTGCGATAGGACATCGCAAGGGCATGGCGCAGCGACGACGCGTCCGCCGCCTGCAGCCGCACGATGGTCCAGCCCTGGCGCCCCCAGGCGCCGGGCACCGTGCGGTAGAGATCGGGCCGCACCTCGGTCATCATCGCCTGCTGGTCCGCCGTCAGCTTGACGACCATGTGGGCATCCGCCTCGTCCATGGTTGCGAAGATCTTCTTCGCCACGCGGAACGAGGCCTTGTGGAAGTGCAGCTGTTCGACGGCCTCGGGAAAGGTCGTCGCCAGCCCGCGCGCCTGCGCCGGTGTCATGCTCATGCCTCCCTCCGCCGCTCGACCAGGGCCAGCAGCATCGCCGCGACGGTCAGGCCGGCGGCCAGAACGAAGACCGCGCCGGGAAAGAACACCGGCGCGGCGGGCGACGAGAAATAGCCGAGCGTCTGGGTCATCGCGAGCGGACCGGCGATCTCCGCCAGGGCGGTAAGGCTCGCCAGCGCGCCCTGAAGCTCGCCCTGCTCGCTCTCGCTCGTGCGCTGCGACAGCAGAGCGTTGATCGAGGCGTAGCCGACGGCGCTGAACGCCCCGATCGTCCAGATCGGATAGATCATCCAGCCCTCGGTCGCGAAGATCGACGCGGTGAACTCGAACAATCCGGCGCAAAGCCCGACCATCAGGGCTTTGCGTTCGCCCAGCGCCTTGACGACCGGACCGATCAGCAGGATCTGCGCCAGCACCATCGTGGTGCCCGCATAGGCGAGCGACCAGCCGATCTCGGCGGTGCCCCACTCGAAGCGGATCCTGGCATAGAACGGCCAGGTAGCGGGGTAGACGACGCCCGCCAGCATCCACAGGAAGAAGACCCCGGCCAGCAGGCCAAGTCCGGGCAGGCGTGTCAGCGCCCGGAAGGCGCCGAGCGGGTTGGCGCGGGCCCACCGGAACGGCCTGCGCCGCGCCGGCGCCAGCGTCTCGGGCAGCACGAAGAAGCCGTAGGCGGCGTTGAGGAGCGCCAGAGCCGCCGCGGCGAAGAACGGCGCGCGCGGCCCCAGATCGGCCAGCAGCCCGCCGAGCGCCGGACCGAGGACGAACCCCGCGCCGAACGCCGCGCCGACCATGCCGAAGGCGGCCGCGCGCTTCTCGGGCGGCGTGATGTCGGCAAGATAGGCATTGGCCGGCCCGTAGATCGCGCCGGTGATCCCCGCGACCGCCCGCCCGACGAACAGCCACACCAGGCTGGGCGCGAAGGCCATCAGCAGGAAGTCCAGCCCGAATGCCGCCATGCAGATGAGCAGGACGGGCCGGCGCCCGAAGCGGTCGCTGAGATTGCCCATCAGCGGCCCGCACAGGACCTGCATCACGGCGAACAGGGCCGCCAGATAGCCGCCGACGACCACCGCATGATCGTATCCCTGGCCGTCGAGCGCGACGATCAGGTCGGGCAGGACCGGGATGATGATGCCGAATCCGATCGCGTCGACCAGGACGGCCATAAAGATGAAGAGGCGCGCTTGACGGGGCGGCGGAGCGGTCATGGGCCGAGACTAGCGGCGCCGTGGCGCGCCGTCTTGGACCCGTGTAACCCATGCGACGGAAGCGCGCGCCGCGTGCGTTAGACGGCCGGGAGACCTCAGACCATGCATGCTGCCCGGCACGTCGCCGCCCTCTTGCTGATCCTGCTCGCCTGGACCGTCCCGGCCGCCGCCGCGCCCTACAAGGCGGACCCCGGTCCCTTCGCTGTGGAGAGCGTCCTCGGAACCTGGCACGACGCGGCGCGCGAGCGCGACGTGCCCTACAAGCTCTATCTGCCCGCCGGCGCTCCGGGCGCCCGAGCGGTCGTCGTCTTCAGCCACGGCCTCGGCGGCTCGCGCGAGGCGGCCGGCTATCTGGGCCAGCACCTCGCCTCCTGGGGCTATGTCGCGGTCCACATCCAGCATCCCGGCTCGGACGAGTCCGTCTGGGCTGGGCTCGTCGGCCGCGAAGCCGTGATCGCAGCGCTGAAGGAGGCGGTGAAGGACGTGCGCGTCTCGCTCGACCGCTTCCGGGATGTCCCCTTCGTGGTCGACCAGCTCGAACTGATGACCGCGCCGGGCGGGGCGCTCGCCGGGCGGCTCGACCTGACGCGGCTCGGCATGTCGGGACACTCCTTCGGCGCGGTCTCCACGATGATCGCCGCCGGACAGAAGATCGGGCGGGGCGGCCGCTACCAGTTCAAGGAGCCGCGCTTCAAGGCGGCGATCGCCTATTCGCCGAACAAGCCGATGGGCCGGGTGAGCCTTGAGGAAGCCTACACCGACATGACGCTTCCGATGCTCCATTTCACCGGGACCGAGGACATGAACCCGCTCGATCCCGACCAGCCGGCCAGCGACCGCCAGATTCCGTTCCGCACCATCCCCGCGCCCGGCCAGTATCTGATCGTCATCCAGGGCGGCGACCACGCGGTGTTCGGCGGCCGCGAGCGGCGGGACGGCGCGAGGCCGGACGACGCGCTCGACCACCGCCTCATCCAGCAAGCCTCGATCGCCTTCTGGGACGCCTATCTGTCGGGCGACGCTGCCGCCCTCGCCTGGCTGCGCGGCGAGGGCGCCCGCACCGAGCTTGGCGAAGAGGCGACGATCGAGATGCGGAACTAGGGCTCCAGCCCCAGTTCCCGCGCCTTGGCCGCCAGCGCCTCAAGCGCGGCGGGATCGTCCTTGAAGATCTCGCGCGCCTTGGCGAGGGCGGCCAGCGCCTTGTCGCGCTCGTCGAGCTTCACATAGGAGGTGATGAGCAGCAGCCAGCCGTCGAGATTCTCGGGCTCGGCCGCCAGCTTCTCGGCGAGGCCGTCGACCATCCCCCGCACCATGGGATCGTCGGTCACCTCCGGCGCATTCAGTTCCGCCAGCTTGGCCTCGACCAGCGGACGCTGCGGCGCGTCGGCCGCCAGCTCGGCGAGCAGCGCCTCGAGATCCGCCCTCGCCCCCGCGGTGTCGCCGTTCTGCGCCTTGTGCAGCGCCAGATAGTAGCGCGCCGGCTCGTCCTTCGGATCGATCTTCAGCGCCGTCTCGAACGCGGTCCTGGCCTCCGCCGTCACACGGCCGCCCGCCGCCAGGGCCAGGACCTCGCCATAGGCGCTCCAGAGATCGGCCGGCGCCTCTTCGCCCAGCAGCGCGATCGCCCGGCCATAGGCCATCGCCGCCTCGTCATAGCGTTGCAGGCGGGTATAGGTCCGGGCGAGCAGGATCCAGCCATCGGGGTGCGCCGGGTCCATCACCAGGCGCTCGAACAGCTTGTCGGCGACCTCTTCCAGCGGCGCGGCGCGCATCGCGGCGTCCATGTCGCGGCCGGCGAGCGGCGTGCCGGGCAGGTCGGGGCGGCCGAGCGTCGCGTAGAACGCCAGCGCCGCCAGCGGCACGATGCCGGCGAGCGCCAGGCCGATCGCCGCCTCGCGCTTCAGCCCCGGACCACGCGGCGCCCTGGCGGCTGCATCGGCCGCGAGCAGGCGGCGGGCGATCTCGCGCCGCGCTTCCTCGGCCTCGGCCGCGCCGATCGCCCCGGCCTCGGCCTCCCGCCGCAATTCCGCCAGTTGCGCCCTGTAGATCGCCGCCGACGAAGCCCCCTCGCGCCCGTCCGGGCGCGTCAGGAAGGGCCGGACGACGAGGACGGCGGATAGTGCGGTCAGTGCGGCGAACAGAACCCAAAGCAGCATTCGTGCAACAAGCCTCGCATTTCGAGCGGCGGCGCCCCGGCGCCCTTGCGGTGGCCGCCATCGGCTGCGCTATACCACCCCTCGTGACCCGAGGCGCATCGACATTTTTGGCATTTGTGGCGCCCGCCGCGCTGCTGAGCGGCCCGGCCTGGGCCGTCCTGGCGCCGGAATACTACGAGGAAGCGCGCCGCTCGGCCCCCAATCACATCCAGATCGCCGTCGAGGACGTCGATTCGCCCAACGGCGGCATGGGCGCCTGTGCGGTCGAGGGCACCGTGGTGAAGGTGTTCCGCGGCGACCTGGTGCCCGGTGCCGAGCTCGCCTTCGAGGTCGCCTGCTACGACTACGGCACGATCCCCTCGGGACCGACCCTGTGGACCGACTACGACGCGCTCAGCGAGGCGAAATTCCTCGAAGCCTTCATGTCGGCCGATCCGGAGCCGCGCATCGCCCTCGACCAGGTCGAGATCGTGATGGCGCCGCGCGACACCCCCTATTGCGATTCGCAGTCGCTCTACTGCGAATCCTCGGTCGACAGCGCGGCGCGCGAAGAGGCCTGCGGCCTCGCCGGACGAATCTGGAACTGGCTCGGCATCGGCGCCGAGGAATGCGACTAGGAAAGCCGGGGCGGCGCCGGGCAAGACGCCGCCCCGAAGCACGCGGCCGGACACGATGGGGACCAGCCCGTCCGCGTTTCGCCTGTCAGAGCGGAAGGAGGGGCGGCGCCCGATGGGCAGGACGCCGCCCCAAGTCGCGGCGGGACGTAATGGGGGGCTTGTCCCGCGCGCTTTCCGATATCCGCTCCGTGCGCCCGGACGGTCGGTCCGGGCATCGTCGCAGGCATGAACGCTGCGGCGGGGAATTTCCGTCGCGCCTTTGCGTTGCCGTCGCGGGACGGGCCGTCTAAACCTCGCCGCACAAGGACAACCGTCAGGGAGCGAGCGGGAATGGCCAAGGTGCTGGAGGGCGTGCGCGTCCTCTATTTCGGGCGCTACATCGCAGGGCCCTATTGCGCCGCTCTGCTCGGCGATCTGGGGGCCGAGGTCATCCGCATCGAAAAGCGCGAGGGCAGCGAGGACCGCTGGATGGTGCCGATCCTGCCCGGCGACAAGTCGTTCGAGCGCGAGGGTGCGCTCTTCATGCAGATGAACCGCAACAAG
>JAEUMK010000103.1 GCA_016792565.1 Alphaproteobacteria bacterium | reverse complement strand
CGCGACTTCATCGGACTGCTGACCGCCGCGAGTGCGGGCAGCGTCGTCATCATCCGTATCGGCAACTGCACCGTCGCCGCCCTGCTTGACTGGCTGGGTGCGAACTGGCCCACGATCGCACTGCGGCTGGAGGCCGGAGAGACGCTGATCGAGGAACCGCCGCGCCGGGCCTAGCTCGCCTTCGCCAGAGCAAAGAGGGCCGCCATCTTGGCGTGGAGAAGGTTGATCGCCTTCAAAGGGCGGATCATCACCTTGAAGCGGGTGATGAGGCCTTCCTCGTTCCACCAGATCATGTCGACGCCGTTGATCGTGATGCCGTCCACGACGGCCTCGAACTCCAGCACCGCCGTGCGCTCGGCGGTCCATTCTCCGAGATAGCGAAAGGTGCCGTTGTTGAGCAGGCTCATCGCCGCCTGGAGATAGAGCGCGGCGACGGCGCGCCCGGCCTGCGGCGTGTGCACCACCGGCGACTGGAAGACGGCGTCCTCGGCCAGCAGGGCCGGGACGTCGGCCGGATCGCCCGACTTCACGTGCGCGTGCCATTTGTCCAGCGCGGCAAAACTCATCGGAATCTCCCCGGTCGCGGCCATATCGGGCGCGCGAGGCCGGGACAGGCCGCGCGCGCTGTGGCACTCTAACGCGAATCCGCCGCAGCGGAAGAAGCCCCGACCCGCAAGGCCCCCTACCCGCAAGGCTCATGACAGACCTGACCCATATCGACGACCAGGGCCGCGCCGCGATGGTGGACGTGACCGCCAAGGACGACACCGAACGCAGCGCCACCGCCGGGGCGTTCATCGCGCTCGCGCCCGCGACCCTGGCGCTCATCGCCGAGGGCAAGGCCGCCAAGGGCGACGTCATCGCCGCCGCCCGCATCGCCGGCATCATGGCGGCGAAGAAGACGTCCGAGCTGATCCCGCTCTGCCACCCGCTGATGCTCACCGGCGTCGCCGTCGAGATCGCGCCGCGCGCCGATGGCGCGGGGCTTTCGATTTCGGCGACGGCGAAGACGCGTGGACCGACCGGCGTCGAGATGGAGGCGCTGACGGCGGCGAGCGTCGCGGCGCTGACGATCTACGACATGGTCAAGGCCGTGGACCGCACGGCAACGATCGGCGACATCCGCCTCGTCGCCAAGAGCGGCGGCAAGTCGGGCGACTTCCTGCGCGATGGCGAGGCCCCGCCTCAGCCATCCGCCCCTGCCGCGGCCGTGCCGCCGGGGAGCGCGCCGGCGCAGCCGCGCCTCCTTTCGCGCGGCTTCCGCCGGGCGCCGGGCGCGGCGCTCAGGCCGCGCAACGTCGATGAAGGTCCGGCGACGCCGCGCGCCACCCATTCGCGAGCCGAGGCATTCCGCAGCTTCCTGCGCGACAATCGCCTGCAGGTCAGTTCCTGGGCGGCCAATGCCGGCCTGCCGGTCGGCCTCGTCTACGGCTTCCTGCACGGCCGGGTCGGCCGCCTGCCGAAGGATGCGGAAGAAAAACTGGCCCGCGCCGCCAACGCCACGGTGGGCGACGTGTTCGGCTCGGAATGATCTCCGTCGCCGAGGCCGAGGCCCGCATCCTGGAGGGCGCGGGCCCTGAGGACCGGGAGCGCGTGGGCCTGGCGGCGGCGGCCGGGCGGGTGCTGGCCGAGGACGCCGTCGCCCGGCGCACCCATCCGCCGCACGACGTCAGCGCGATGGACGGCTATGCCGTACGCCATGCCGACATCGCGGCCTCGCCCGCCACGCTGCCCGTCGGCTTCGCGGTGGCAGCGGGCGCGATGCCGCCGCGCGGGCTGAGGCCCGGCGAGGCGGCCCGCATCTTCACCGGCGCGGTGGTGCCCGAGGGCGCCGATACGGTCGTCATCCAGGAAAACACGCGCGCCGAGGCCGGCCGTGTGACGATCCTGGAAGCCCCCGCCGCCGGCCGGAACGTGCGCAAGGCGGGCTACGATTTCGCCGCCGGGGCGATGCTGCTGCCGGCCGGCACACGGCTCGGCGGCGCGGCGCTGGGACTGCTCGCCGGGGCGCGGGTGGACGAGGTCGCGGTCTGGCGGCGGCCGCGGGTCGCGCTGCTGGCGACCGGCGACGAGCTGGTGCCGCCCGGCGCCGACCCGGTCGGGGCGCAGATCATCGCCTCGACGGGCGTCGCGCTGGGCGTCCTGCTGGCGGGATGGGGCGCGGAGGTCGTCGATCTCGGCATCGCCCGCGACGACGCCGACGAGATCCGCGCCAGGGCGGAGGTCGGTCTTGGCGCCGATCTGCTGCTGACCCAGGGCGGCGCGTCGGTCGGCGACCACGACCTCATCCAGCCGGCGCTCGCCCCGCTGGGGCTCACGGTCGGCTTCTGGAAGATCGCCATGCGGCCGGGCAAGCCGCTGATGTCGGGCCGCATCGGCAGCACGCGGGTGATCGGCCTGCCGGGCAATCCGGTGTCGGCGCTGGTCTGCGCCCTCCTCTTCGTCCAGCCGCTGGTGCGCGTGCTGGGCGGCGAACGATGGCACGGCCAGAGGCTGATCGAGGCGCGGCTCGGCGCGCCGCTCGGCCCCAACGACCAGCGCCAGGACTATCTGCGCGCCAGGGTCGCGCTTTTGCCGGACGGGCCCGTGGCGACCGCCATGCCGGTGCAGGACAGCGGCAATCTCTCGGCCTTTGCGCGAGCCGGCGGGCTGATCGTGCGGCCGCCGCACGCCCCGGCGGCGGCGGCCGGCGATGTCGTGAGGCTGCTGCCGCTCGGCCCGGAACTGTGAGTAACCTTGATGCGGTTGACGCGGGGCATGAACTAAACTAGAACGCATCGGGAATAGTTCGGATTTGTTCCGATCTCCGAGAGGGTTCGCCGATGCTCACGCGCAAACAGTATGAACTGCTGATGTTCATCCATGAGCGGATCCGCGAGACCGGCGTGCCGCCCTCGTTCGACGAGATGAAGGATGCGCTCGACCTCAAGTCGAAGTCCGGCATCCATCGCCTGATCACCGCGCTGGTCGAGCGCGGCTTCATCCACCGGCTGGAGCACCGCGCCCGGGCGCTGGAAGTGATCAAGCTGCCGGAAAATTCCGCGCTCTCGCCACGGTTCCGCAACGGCGGCTTCTCGCCGACCCTCGTCGAGGGCACCGGCAGCACGCTGCGCGCCGCGCCCAAGCCGCAGGCCGCACCCTCCAACGTCCAGGCGGCGATGCAGGCCGCGGCCGCCAATGTCTCCATTCCGCTGGTCGGACGGATCGCCGCCGGCACCCCGATCGAGGCCCTTTCGGGCCGCGGCGAGGAAATCGCCGTGCCGCCCGACATGCTGGGCGCGGGCGAGCATTATGCGCTGCAGGTGACCGGCGACTCGATGATCAATGCCGGCATTCTCGACGGCGACACCGTGGTGATCCGCAAGTCCGACACCGCGACCAACGGCGACATCGTCGTGGCGCTGGTCGACGAGGCCGAGGCGACGCTGAAGCGGTTCCGCCGCAAGGGCGAGACCGTGGCGCTGGAAGCCGCCAACCCCGCCTACGAGACGCGCATCTACGGCCCCGACCGGGTCAAGGTACAAGGCCGTCTGGTCGGGCTGCTGCGCCACTACTAGAGATAGGGCGTGCCGTCCTTGTGGACGAACCGGCCGTCGGCGTTGGCGCTCTTCATGTCGATGTCGGAGCAGGTGGTGAGGTCGGCGACGTCACGCGAGCCGACTTCGAGATAGACCGCCATTGCCTGCGACTTGTTGAGGAGGTGATGGCCATTGCCCGAGTTCTTCGGGAAGGCTGCGCAATCGCCGGCCCGCAGCAGCGTTTCACCCCCGTTCTCGATCAGCGCCAGTTCGCCTTCCAGAACAAAGACGAACTCGTCTTCATGGCTGTGCCAATGGCGCTGGCTCGACCAACTGCCCGGCGGCAGGCGCATGAGGTTGACTCCGAAATCCGTGAGGCCGCCAGCATCGCCGATGCGCTGGCGGATGCGCTCGGCGCAGGGCGCGTCGAAGGGCGGCGGGTAGCCCGCGCCCTTGCGTCCGGGTATTGCTGCGAGGTCGATCTTGGGCATGGCAGATTTCCTTAGAGTTCGCCTTCTCCGGACCAGACCGTCCAGCGCCGCTCGCCGATGTGACGGCGGACGGTGTCGATGCTGACCGTGCCATCCGGCGCGATGTACAGGGCCATTGCGCCATCGCGGGCGACATCGGCCGCGGTGAGGGTGAGGCCTTGCGCGCAGGGCTCGATCTCGCGGGCGGCGATGACGATGTCCAGTCCGGCGGCGCAGGCGCGCGCTCCGCTGCCCGCCCGCTCCATGTAGCCGACGTCCAGGTCGCGCACGCGCGCGACGCAGAGCTTGTCCTCGCAGGTCCACACGCCCTCGCGCCCCGCCCGCGCCGACGCGGCGACGGCGCGCTCGTCGCCGTCGCGCTCCAGCCACTCGGTGGCGGTGAAGCGCGCCCGGCGTCCCGAGACGACGGCGAGGCGGCCGTCCGCCGCCCGGACGGCGACGTTCTTGGCGTCGCGGTCGATGAGGATGTCGGGCGGCAGGGCCAGCCACCCGAGCGCCATCGCAGCGGCGATGGGCGCGAGCCCGGCCAGCCGCCAGCGGCCGCGCCACAATGCGAGCCACAGCCCGCCGAGCGTCACAAGCCCCAGGGCAAGATCCGGCCAGGACGCGACATGCCCCGCCGCGCCGGGCAGATCCGACGTCCAGCGGGCGATCGCCAGCATCGCGTCGATGCCCCACCCGGCCACCTGGAACGCCCAGGCGTCGAGCCCGAACGGCATCAGCACAAGCCCCAGCGCGCAGAACGGCATGATGACGAAGCTGATCACCGGCATCGCGGCGACATTGGCGAGGACGCCGTAGAAGGCGATGCGGTTGAAGTGGAAGGCGGCATAGGGCGCGGTCGCGGCGCCGGCGACGCTGGAGGCGAGGACGGCGACCAGCAGCCAGTAGCCGAAGCGCCCGCCCCACCCGTCGCGCATCACCAGCGGCCGGCCGCGGCGGACCTGCCAGTCCTCGAACGCCTCGAAGGCGGCGACGAGCGCCGTGACGGCGGCGAACGACATCTGGAAGCTGGGGTCGAGGACGCTTTCGGGCGCCAGCAGCAACACCACGCCGGCCGAGACGGCGACCATGCGCAGCGTGAAGGCCGAGCGGTCGATGAGGACCGCGACGAAGACGAGGCCGATCATCAGGAACGAGCGCTGCGCCGGAACCGACGCGCCGCTGATCGCCAGGTAGACGGCGGCAGCGAGGAGCGCGCCGGCGGCCGCCCATTTCTTCAGCTGGAAGCGCAGCGCGATCGCCGGCACCAGGGCGCCGGCGAAGCGGATCAGGCCGAATGTCCCCAGTCCGACGATCGCCATGTGGAGCCCGGAGATGGAGAGGACATGGGCCAGCGAGGAGTCGCGCAGGGCCTCGTCGTCTCTCGCCGCGATCTGGCTGCGATCGCCGACGGTCAGCGCCGCGGCGATGGCGCCGGTCGAGCCGGGCAGCAGCGCGTGGATGCGGGCGCTGGCGTCGAATCGCCGGCCGGCGATCCATTGCTGGACCGCGGCGACGGGCGAGGCCTCCTCCGCCGGCGGCAGAAGCCGCGGCGGGCCGAGGGCATAGCCATACGCGCCGATCCCGTCGAACCAGGCGGCGCGGGCGAAATCGTAGCCGCCGGGCGTCACCGGCAGGGTCAGCGGCGTCAGGCGGACGCGCAGCGCCAGCCGGTCTCCCGGACGGGGAAGGCCGTCGATCTTGCGCAGGGCGACGCGCACGACGGCAGGGGCCTCGCCGGTCTTGAGGCCCGGCACGCCGTCCAGCGCCAGCAGGATGCGCGCCCGCCCATCGCGGTGACCGAAGGCGTCGAGCACGCGCCCGCTGACCTCGACGGCCAACGTCGGGGCGCGAAGCACAGGCGTCGCCAGCGTCTCGGCGCGCAGAACCGCGACCGCATACCCAAGCGCCACCAGCGCCAGGCCTGCCAGAACGACGGCGCCACGGGACAGAAAGCGCCGCGCCAGCATCGAGCCGCCGGCCAGCGCCAGCGCCGCCACGCCGGTCCAGGCCGGCGGTTCGAAGGCCGGGAGCAGAAAGACGAGCGCGCCGCAGCCGAGGGCCACCGGCGCCCATAGCGCGAAACGGCGGCGCTGCGACGCCAGCCAGCCGAGAAAGCCGGGCGGCGGCGCCTCGCCCCGAAAAGGCTGGCCTTGCGGCATGCTGACGCCGGTGGCTAAAGAGGTCGCGATCTGTCCCTCTCAGTAAACCGTATCCCGCCCATGTCCGCGCCCCGCCAAATCGTCACGCGCTTCGCGCCCTCGCCCACCGGCTATCTGCATATCGGCGGCGCGCGCACGGCGCTGTTCAACTGGCTGTACGCCCGGCACACGGGCGGCATTTTCCGCCTGCGCATCGAGGACACCGACCGCGCGCGCTCCACGCCCGAGGCGATCGACGCGATCCTGGAGGGGATGGCCTGGCTGGGCCTCCACCATGACGGCGAGGTCGTCTACCAGTTCGCCCGGGCCGCGCGGCACCGCGAGGTCGCCGAGGAGCTGCTGGCCAGGGGCCTCGCCTATCGCTGCTACGCGACCCATGAGGAGCTGGAGGCGATGCGGGCCGAGCAGAAGGCGGCCGGCAAGCCCATGCGCTATGACGGCCGCTGGCGCGACCGCACCCTGGACGGCCCGGTGCCCAACGTGCCGCCGGTCGTCCGCCTGAAGGCCCCGCAGACCGGCGAGACGGTGATCGAGGACGCGGTGCAAGGCCAGGTTGTGTTCCGCAACGACGTGCTCGACGATTTCGTGCTGCTGCGCGGCGACGGCACGCCGACCTACATGCTGAGCGTCGTGGTCGACGATTTCGACATGGGCGTCACCCACATCATCCGGGGCGACGACCATTTGACCAATTCCGCCCGGCAGCGCCAGATCATCGACGCGATGGGCTGGCCGCAGCCGGTCTATGCCCACCTGCCACTGCTGCACGGCGAGGACGGGGCGAAACTGTCGAAGCGGCACGGCGCGCTCGGCATCCACGAATACCGCAATCTGGGCTATCTGCCCGAAGCCATGCGCAATTACCTCCTTCGCCTCGGCTGGTCCCACGGCGACTCCGAAACGATCTCGACCGAGCAGGCGATCGACTGGTTCAACCTGGAGTCGATCGGCCGCAGCCCGGCGCGAGTCGACTTCAAGAAGCTGAACAATCTCAACGGGTTCTACATGCGGGCTGCAGCGGACTCGGACCTTGCGACCGAGACCGAGGCACTGTTGGGACGATTGGGGCGGCCGGCCTTGACTGAACACCAGCGAGCACAGTTGCTGGCGGCCATGCCCAGCCTCAAGGATCGCGCGAAGACTTTGATAGAACTTATTGATAACGCGTCGTTTATCTTCGAGACTCGACCTCTGGTCCCCGACGACAAGGCAGCCAAGGCACTGAGCCCCGAAGCGCGCGCCCGGCTGGCCCGGCTGACCACCGCCCTGGCAGAGACGCCCTGGACGGCCGGCGAGATCGAGGCCGCCGTGCGGGCCTTCGCGGAGGCCGAGGGGGCGAAGCTCGGCGACGTCGCGCAGCCGCTGCGGGCGGCGCTGACCGGGCGGACCGTCTCGCCGCCGGTGTTCGACGTCATGGCGACCCTGGGGCGCGCGGAATCGCTGGCGCGGATCGGCGACCAGGCTGCGGCCTGAGGTCATCCCCCGGCCGTCTCAGTGGCGCGTTAACCAGCTCTTCCGTATATTGCGCCGCAACCTAAGGCTTCTATCGAATTACCTACCAAGACGGGGTGCCGGATATGGCTGACATCAAGGGCTCGAAAGCAACCGCCGGCGGGACCGCCTCGGTCAGCTATGGCGGCAAGACCTTCGACTATCCGGTCCTGAAGGGATCGGTCGGGCCCGACGTCATCGACATCCGCAAGCTCTACGCCGACACCGGGGCCTTCACCTACGACCCCGGCTTCACCTCGACCGCCAGCTGCGAGAGCGCGATCACCTATATCGACGGCGACGAGGGCGTGCTGCTCTATCGCGGCTACCCGATCGACTCGCTGGCCGAACAGGGCGACTTCCTGGAGACCTGCTACCTGCTGATGCACGGCGAACTGCCCAACGCCCAGCAGATGAAGAAGTTCGACCACGGCATCACCAACCACACGATGGTGCACGAGCAGCTGACGCAGTTCTTCCGCGGCTTCCGCCGCGACGCGCACCCGATGGCGATCATGGTGGGCGTGGTCGGCGCGCTGTCGGCTTTCTACCACGACAGCCTGGACATCAACGACCCGCGCCAGCGCGAGATCTCGAGCCACCGCCTGATCGCCAAGATGCCGACGATCGCCGCGATGGCCTACAAGTACTCGACCGGGCAGCCGTTCGTGTATCCGCGTAACGACCTCGGCTATGCCGAGAATTTCCTGCGCATGTGCTTTGCGGTGCCGGCCGAGGAATACAAGGCGAACCCGGTGCTCGCCCGCGCGCTCGACCGCATCTTCATCCTGCACGCCGACCACGAGCAGAACGCCTCGACCTCGACGGTGCGGCTCGCCGGCTCGTCGGGGGCCAATCCCTTCGCCTGCATCGCGGCCGGCATCGCCTGTCTGTGGGGGCCGGCGCATGGCGGCGCCAACGAGGCGGCGCTGCAGATGCTGGAGGAGATCGGCACGGTCGACCGTATTCCCGAATTCATCGCGCGCGCCAAGGACAAGAATTCCGGCCAGCGCCTGATGGGCTTCGGCCACCGGGTCTACAAGAACTATGACCCGCGCGCCAAGGTGATGCAGAAGACCGCGCACGAAGTGCTGAAAGAGCTTGGGATCAAGGACGATCCGCTGCTGGACGTGGCGGTCGAACTGGAGCGCATCGCGCTGTCGGACCCCTATTTCATCGAGAAGAAGCTGTACCCGAACATCGATTTCTATTCGGGCATCACGCTGAAGGCGATGGGCTTCCCGACCTCGATGTTCACGGTGCTGTTCGCGCTGGCCCGCACGGTCGGCTGGATCGCGCAGTGGGGCGAGATGATCGAGGACCCGGCGCAGAAGATCGGCCGCCCGCGCCAGATCTACACCGGCGCCCCCCGCCGCGACTACGTGCCGCTGAACAAGCGCTAGAACCGGGCGCGGGGCGGCAAACGCCCCGCTCTCCTGGCTGTGCGGCAAGCGCAGCGCCGCCTCATCGCCGCCAGAGCCGACCCCGCGGCTTTCGAGGCCCGGGCCCGGGCCGACGGCATGACGCCGCTGGCGGAGGCGGCCGCGCGGGCGGCGCATGCCGGGTCGATCTCGGAAGCCGAGGCGCGCCGGGAGGTGCATGCGGGCGGGTGAGGGCGCGACGATCGTCGAGACAGTGTACTCAGTTGGGACTTCGGGGTCGGTCTGCAGATGGCGGAACTGAGCAAGCGGCCGCATTTCCCTTGCGGCATTTACTCACCGGACCGTAGCTCCTCTTCAAACCGTTCGACAAGCCTCTTCACTGCATCAAGCGAACTGGCTTGCCCAAAATAGAACAGCACCTCGGACTCCTGAAACTTGGTGTTGAACAGAACGAAGTTCTTCTCCGACAAGAAGTCTTCGAACTGATCCGCGAGTTCGGCGTCAGCGCAGCGAAGCACCACACCGCACGTTGGCTCTTCGCCGACTTGGAACCCAGAACCGACACTCACGGCAAATTCCTCAGAATTTCCAACTCCTCAGCTGTTGGATCTCGCTTCAGGCCCTTACTGCCAGGCTGTGCGTCGGGAAATCGGACACGGTCCAATGTCCCCAGCGGCGCATTCGGATGCGTATTAGGCACGTACTCTTTCACGCGCTGAGGCGAGATATCGACTACGGATCCATCGGCACGAGTCACTCGTACGGCTTTCTCACCAGTTCGGGTCGTACGTACAACCTGCGTCGCACTCTTTGCGGCGCCGATGACCTTAGCGAACGGCAGCATCATCGCCAACTCGAACGCGGCAGCGGCCCAGTCGCCCTCTTCCACGGCCTGGCCGAAAGACCAGATGGGGTCGATCAGGATGGCGTCGCTGACGCCGCCGCGCGCCCGTCAGGACACATTGGGGCGCAACGCTTGGCCGATGGCTATCCTGCATCGCTCGAAGAACAGTGCTGGTTGCCAACGCTCGTGATGCTTAAGGCACCGCCATCGCGATGATCTCTGACCGCGATAGCCGCTCGCGCGGCTCCTTCCGGACTTGACCCAGCAGCGCCGCCTCATCCCCCTTGGCATCCGAGCGTATGTCGTAGCTGATTGGAAAGACATCATCGACGGCTAGGCCGAGGAACCGCGCAAGCGCCTCCGGCCCAGACTCGGCGAAATCGAAGTCGTGATAGCGCGCCAGGGTGAACCAGCGGCCACTACGCTCGGCAGACAGAGTCAGGAAGTGCTCCGTCATCCGCGGGTTCTTCGGATCGACGTTGCCAATCAGCGCCCAGATTCGCTCGCCGTTAGCCAGCGTAACCTGAGTCCCAACTACCTTCCCCGTCAGGCTCGCGACCGGCGTACGCTTCACCGGCCGGACGTAGGTTTCATCAGCGCCCTCGCGGCTCGTGTACTGCCAGACATGGAACGCCCGCAGATCCGCGAACGTTAGCGAGTCAACCGGCTTAACGTTCTCGATCATGGCCCGGGGAATCCATTGCGGATCATCGAGTCGTAGAGCTGCGTGCCGTTCTTGGCGTCGAACGCCTTCGTGTAGTCGGCGAGATCGCGCTGCATCTGCTGACGAGCCTCCGGGCCCAGATTGTCGTAGTAGGCCGTGCCTCGCTGCCGCTCCCGCCCTTGCGGCCGTTCAATTCCGCCAATTCAGCTAATCCACTATCCACCAAGCAAGTCTCGCTCGGCATCGACACCCCCCAATCCGATTGCAGTCAGGTCCACACCAAACGCCCGCGCCTGGTCCGCGATAAGTGAGACTGCTTCGTAGAGAGCGAAGTGCCTACCCTTGTCGTAGTCAGATCCCGAGCGCTCGGCGTCGGACCTCGCTGCTTTGGCCTTCACGACCAGTTCGCGGGAAACGTCTACAAGCATCAAGCGAATCGCTTCAGTTTCCACCGAGTAGCCCCCTGAGAATGTCCAATTGCTCCTGCTGTCGAGCTATGTCGCTCGGCCACTTTCTGTTGATCAGTGCTTCCT
>JAEUMK010000078.1 GCA_016792565.1 Alphaproteobacteria bacterium | reverse complement strand
TTGCAGAACAGCGCGATCTTGCGGCGCTCGTTCTCGGGGATCTCGCGGTCCGCGCGGATGAGCAGGATGTCGGGCTGGATGCCGATGCCGCGCAGCTCCTTGACCGAGTGCTGGGTCGGCTTGGTCTTCAGCTCGCCGGCGCTGGGGATATAGGGCGCAAGCGTGAGGTGGACGAAAGCGGCCTGGCCCTCGCCCAGTTCGTTGCCGAGCTGGCGGATCGCCTCGAAGAACGGCAGGCCCTCGATGTCGCCGACCGTGCCGCCGATCTCGACCAGCACGAAATCGTAGCCCTCGACGCCTTCCAGGACGAATTCCTTGATGGCGTCGGTGACGTGCGGGATCACCTGCACCGTCGCGCCGAGATAACCGCCGCGGCGCTCGCGCGCGATGATGTTCTGGTAGATGCGGCCTGTCGTGATGTTGTCGGACTTGGCCGAGGCGACGCCGGTGAAGCGCTCGTAATGACCGAGATCGAGGTCGGTCTCCGCGCCGTCGTCGGTGACGAAGACCTCGCCGTGCTGGTAGGGGCTCATCGTCCCCGGATCGACGTTGAGATAGGGGTCGAGCTTCCTCAGGCGGACCTTGTAGCCGCGCGCCTGCAACAGCGCGCCGAGCGCCGCCGAAGCCAGACCCTTGCCGAGCGAGGAAACCACGCCGCCGGTGATGAATACGAACCGCGCCATGGGAGGTCACCATAAACACGCGCCTTCGCACGCCGCAAGGAAAAGCGGCGCGCGGGAACCCAGCGCGAAACCAGAAGGAAAACTAAGGCGTTGCGGGCTCGCCGGCCGGCGGCGTCGCGGCCGGATCGGCGGCGGCGGGCGTTTCGGCCGGGGCCGGCGCGGGCTGAGTCGCAGGCTGGGCCGCGGGGGCCGATTCGAGCGGCGCCAGCGGGTCGAGCGGGGCCGGCGTGCCGGGCGCCGTCGTCGCCGGGGCGCCTTCGAGGATCGAGGCCGGGCCCGAGGCGTTCTTGGCGAGCAGGGTCAGCGTGATGGAGGTGACGAAAAAGGCGGCCGCCAGCAGGGCGGTGGTCTTGGTGAGGACGTTGGCCGTGCCCCGCGCCGAGAACAGGCCGCCGGCTCCACCGCCGCCGCCGCCGATGCCCAGGCCACCGCCTTCGGAGCGCTGCAGGAGGATCACGGCGATCATCGCCAGCGCGATGAACAGGTGAATGACGAGGACGACGACTTCCATCGGAGCTCAGGCTTTCGGGCAAGGGCGCGCGGGGCGCCGGCCGGGTGATCTGCAAGCGGCGGTGTCTAGCCGAAAGAGCGCGGCGATGCAAAGCCGCGCGAACGCCTCAGGCGCGGCGGGCGCGTATCCGGATGCGCTCGAGCGTCTGGTCGAGCTCGGCCCGGCACTCGTCCTCGGCGCGATCCGGCGAAAGGGTCACCTGGAGGGCCACCGAGAGCCGCCCGATCAGTTGAACGTTCTTCTCTATCTCATCGCCCTGCAAGGCTGTTTTGACGACGCCGATGATCGTCTGCGCGGTCTTGAGGGGTTGTTCGGCCTTTTCGGCCGTGGCGAGCGATGCGAGATCCTGGGCGGTGGCGAGGATCTTGTCGAGATCGGCGCGGCGGGCGCCCGTCGCATCGGCATTGCGCGCTTCCTGCGCGACGAATCCGGCGATCACGCCGATCTGGAAAGCGGCCCGGCGCATGCGCTCCAAATTAACCTGGGCACGGTTCTCCCTGACCTGGCCCTCGACGGCGGCCTGGGCGGCGAGGCCGCTGAGCCCCTCCGCCGCCTTGAGACGAAGCGAGTTCACGACCTCGATGACCTGGGCGCTGCCCGTGCGGTCGCCGGCCTTGCGGCGGTCGGGCCCGACATAGTCGGAGGTCACCACGAAGCCCTTGCGGGCGAGGACGTGGGTGCGCATGCGCTCGCTGAGGGCGCTGGTCGAATAGGGTCGGCTGAGCACATCGTCGGCGCCGCAATTGAGGGCGCTGCGGATCAGCCCCGAGTCGGGCGACCAGGTGGTGACGAGAACGATCATGAAGGGATTGCGGGCCAATTCCCCCCGCCTTATCCGCGCCGCGACGTCGAGCGCGGCGTCGTCCGGCGCGCCGGCTTCCAGCACCAGCAGGTCGAAGTCCCGGGTCGCCATCGCGCGGCGCATGTCGTCCAGCGTCGCGTAGCTCTCGATTTCGCGAAAGCCCAGCGAATACAGCACGTTGCGCGTCGCGTTCCGGTTCATGGCGACCGGATCGAACACGGCGACTGAAGCCAGATCGAGACGCAGCGCGGTCATCGGTTCCCGGGCACGATTGCGAGCACGGCGCCGCGCCGGAGACGAAGCACCAGCCTCACCCTAGGGCGTGGGCCATTACGGGCGGTTTACGCCTATCGCTCGAATTGTCGGCAATCAGCCCCGGTAGGCGTCGAGGATCGCGTCGAAGTCGGCCGCCTTGAGGCTCGCCCCGCCGACCAGCGCGCCGTCCACATTGGCGAGGTGGAGGATCTCGGCGGCATTCGAGGGCTTGACCGAGCCGCCATAGAGGATGCGGAAACGCGGCCCCTCCTGCGCTCCGAAACGGGCCGTCAGGCGTTCGCGGATCGCGGCGTGCATGGCGGCGATGTCGCCGCTGGAAGGGGTGCGGCCGGTGCCGATGGCCCAGACCGGCTCGTAGGCGACGACGACGGCGTCCGGTGTCGCCGCGGGGGGCAGGCTGGCGTCCACCTGGCCGCAGACCACGGCGATCGCCGAGCCGGCGTCGCGCTCGGCGAGGGTCTCGCCGACGCAGACGATGGCAACGAGACCGGCGCTCAGCGCCGCTTCGGCCTTGGCGGCAATGGCGGCGTCGCTCTCGCCATAGGCGGCGCGGCGCTCGGAATGGCCGATGATGACATAGGCGCCGCCGGCGTCGGCGATCATTGCGGCCGAGATGTCGCCAGTATGCGCGCCCGACGCCGCGGCGTGGCAGTCCTGCCCGCCGAAGGCGATGCCCTGCCCGCTCCAGGCCCCGGCAAAGGGCCGGATCAGGGTGGCCGGCGGGCAGATCAGCACGTCGCAGGCCGGCGGCGCGGCGGCGATGCGCCGGCCAAGCGCCTCGACCTCGGTGCGGGCGGCCAAAAGGCCGTTCATCTTCCAGTTTCCGGCGGCGAGCGGCCGGGGCGCTTGGGGCGATCTGGTCATGGCGCCTGCTTACAAGGGCCTCGCCGCGCCGCCAAGATCGCAGCGGCCCGGTAACTTTCTGCGTCCGCGGAGCGAATGACGTCGTATCATCGCTGCAACCGGCGCGAGGCCCCATGCTGATCCGCGATTCCCGACTTGATATCCCTTCGTCCGAAATCACGCCGAAGGGGATCTATCTCAACCGGCGGGCGCTGATGACCGCCGGAGCGGGCCTGATCGCCGCCGCCGCCCTGCCCCGCAGCGCCCGCGCGGCGGCGCTGAACCCGGTGCCGAGCGACCTGACGACCACCGGCGAGGCGCTGACCTCGAAGGAAGACGTGACGAGCTACAACAATTTCTACGAGTTCGGGACGGGCAAGTCCGATCCGGCGCGCCATGCCGGATCGCTGACCACCGCGCCCTGGACGGTGAAGGTGGACGGCCTTGCCGGCAAGCCGGGCGACTACGCGCTCGACGAGCTGATGCGCGGCCTCGCCGTCGAGGAACGGGTCTACCGGATGCGCTGCGTCGAGGGCTGGTCGATGGTCATCCCCTGGGCGGGCGTGCCGCTCGCCGCCCTGCTCGCCAAGGTCGAGCCGCAGCCGTCGGCGAAGTATGTCGCCTTCGAGACGCTGGTGCGTCCCTCCGAGATGCCCGAGCAGGATACCTCCTGGCCGCCGCTGCCCTGGCCCTATGTCGAGGGCCTGCGGATGGACGAGGCGACGAACCCGCTCACCCTGATGGCGGTGGGGCTCTACGGCGAGACGCTGCCGAACCAGAACGGGGCGCCGCTGCGCCTCGTGGTGCCGTGGAAATACGGCTTCAAAAGCATCAAGTCGATCGTCCGGATCACCCTGACCGAGACCCAGCCGCCGACCAGCTGGAACCAGCAGGCGCCGTCCGAATACGGCTTCTACGCCAACGTGAACCCCAGCGTGGACCACCCGCGCTGGAGCCAGGCGAGCGAACGGCGCATCGGCGAGGGGCTGACGTCGCGCCGCGACACGCTGATGTTCAACGGCTACGGCGACTTCGTCGCCTCGATGTATGCCGGCATGGATCTGGCGCAGAACTACTGATGGCCGCCGCGCCCGGCCTGCTCCAGCGCGCGCACGGCGCGCTCCGCCGCGTGCCGAGCTGGAGCGTCTATCTGCTGTGCATGGTTCCCGGCGCGCTGCTCGTCGCCGCCGCCTTCGCCGACCGGCTGGGGCCGGATCCGGCGGGCGCACTGGTCAAGGAGCTGGGCGAGTGGTCGCTGCGCCTCCTCATCCTCGGCCTCGCCATCACGCCGATCCGCGAGCTGACGGGGCTGAACCTGGTGCGCTTCCGGCGGGCCGTGGGGCTGGCCGCCTTCACGACGGTCGTGCTGCACCTGGCCGGCTATACCGGTCTCTACAGCGGCTTCGACCTGACGGCGATCGGCCGCGACATCCTGCGCCGGCCCTACATCACGATCGGCATGGCGGCCTTCGCGATCCTCGTGCCGCTCGCCGCGACCTCGACCGACGCGATGATCCGCCGGATGGGACCGCGGGCGTGGCGCCGGCTTCACAAGGCCGTGTATGTCGCCGCCATTCTGGGCGCGGTGCATTTCGTCCTGCTGGTCAAGGCCTGGCCGCCGGAGCCGCTGATCTACCTGGCGATCGTGCTGGCGCTGATCGGATGGCGGCTGCTTCCCCGGCGGCGCGCCCGGCCCGCCCCTGCCTGAGCCGCGCCGCCAGCCTTGCGGGGCGGCGGCGCCGCCTCCTATAAGGCGCGTCCGGCTAACAAGGCTCTGGTCATGCTTGAAAAACTGCGCGACGCCTCGAAAACATGGGTCGCGGCGATCCTGATCGGGATGCTGATCCTCAGCTTCGCGATCTGGGGGATCAACGACATCTTCACGACGCAGCGCGCGACCTGGGTCGCGCGGGTGGGCGATGTGGAGATCGACCAGCGCACGTTCGAGCGCGAATTCCAGCAGCGCATCCGCCGCCTGCCGGGCGCCGATGGCCGCCCGATCACCGCCGCCGAGGCGCGGGCCCAGGGCTTCGACCGGGTGGTGCTCGACGGACTGATCGCCGACATCGCGGTACTGCAGGAAGCCCGGCGCATGGGCCTCTCCGCCAGCGATCGGATGGTGCGCGACGGCATCGCCGAAATCCCCGGCATCCTGGGCATCGACGGCAAGATCGACCAGCAGCGCCTGCAGCAGGGTCTCTACGACATGGGCCTCAGCGAGGCGCAATTCGTCGAGATGATGCGGGAGGACCTGATGCGCTCGCAGCTCCTGCAGACCGCCCAGGTCGGGGCGCCCGCGCCGCGCGCCCTGGCGCTGGCGCTAGCCGCCCACGACAACGAACGGCGCGTGGTGGAGTATATCGTCCTGCCGGTCGAGAAGGCGGGCGAGATCGCGGCCCCCGACGACGCCGTGCTGCAGGCCTTCATGGAGGCCAATCCCGACAGCTATACCGCGCCCGAACTCAGGGCGATCCAGGTCGCCTCGATCGCGCCCGAAGACCTGATGGCGGACATCGAGATCGCCGAGGACGCGATCAAGGCCGAATACGAGGCGACCAAGCGCCTGTTCGAGACGCTGGAGACCCGCGAGCTGCAGCAGATCGTCTATCCGACGCAGGAGGAGGCGATCGCCGCCCGCAAGCTGCTCGACGAGGGCAAGACCTTCGAGGACCTGGCGGCGGCGCAGAAGCTGACCGCCGAGGACATCGCGCTCGGCACGCTCTCCAAGGGCGATGCGACCGTGCCCGAGGGCGCGTTCGAAGCGGCCGAGGGTAGCGTGACCGAGCCGCTGGAAGGTCCGTTCGGCTGGGTGCTGATCCGGGTCGTCAAGGTGAACCCCGGATCGGTGACGCCCTACGAAGAGGTGCGCGATCAGGTGCGCGACAGCCTGGCGCGCAGCCAAGCGATCAACCAGATCGCCGACATGCGCGACCAGGTGGACGACGCGCTGGCGGCGACCGACGATCTGGCCGGCGCGGCGGAGGCCCTGAAGGGCGTCGTGACGCTCAAGGTCCGCTCGGTGCCGGCGATCGACGCCCAGGGCAACGGCGCCGACGGCAAGCCGATCGAGGGGCTGCCCGACGGGACGGGCTTCCTGCGCGACGTGTTCGAAACCGAGGCCGGCGACAAGACCGATCTCGGCGAGACGCCGAACAACGTCCTCTATGTCGTGCATGTCGAGAGCGTAACGCCGCCCGCCCTGCGCAGCCTGGAGAGCGTGCGCGCCGACGTCACCGCCGTGTGGATCGCCACCGAGCAGGCCAAGGCGCTGAAGGCGATCGCCGAGGAGGCCGCGAAGGCGGCGAACGAGGCCGGCACGGATGCCGCCGCCGTCGCCGCCGGACTGGGGCTGGAGGCGAAGACCAGCGACCTGCTGGAGCGCGGCGTGGGCACGGCCGAGATCCTGGCGCCGACCATCGACGCCATCTTCAAGACCAAGCCCGGGCAGTGGGTCAGCGGCCTCGGCGCGCCGCCCGCCATCGTGCTGGCGCGCGTCAAGGAGGTCACGGCGATGCCGCAGCCCGACCCGAAGGCGCAGGAGCGCGAGATCCGCGCCGCCGAGACGCGCTTCATCGCCGAGGCGCTGGCCGACGCCTATCGCAAGGCGATCGTCGCGGCGGCAAAGGTCGAGATCGACGAGGCGCGCTTCAAGGCCCTGGGGACGAGCGCCCCATGAGCGCCGGCGCGGACGGGTTCTCGGCCGCCGCCTATGAAGCGGGACGGCCGCAGGTCGTCGCCCGCACGCTGATCGCCGATCTGGAGACGCCGGTCTCGGCGTTCCTGAAGATCGCGCATGGCCGCCCCTACGCCTTCCTGCTGGAGAGCGTCCAGGGCGGCGAGACGCTGGGGCGCTATTCGATCATCGGCTTCGAGCCGGATCTGGTCTGGCGCTGCCGCGACGGGGCGGCCGAACTGGACGAAGGCGAAGGCTTCCGGTCGGAAGGCGGCGACGCGCTGGCCTCGCTGCGCCGGCTGATCGCCCGCGCCCGCATCGACCTGCCCCCCGGCATGCCGCCGATGGCGGCCGGCGTCTTCGGCTATCTCGGCTATGAGATGGTGCGGCTGTTCGAGAAGCTGCCGCAGACCAATCCCGATCCGCTGAAGCTGCCCGACGCCGTGCTAGTGCGTCCCTCGGTGACCGCCATCTTCGACAACGTGCGCGGCGAGATCACGCTGGTCGCCCCGGTCTGGCCGGGCGGCGGCGATGCCGAGGCCGCGCGGCGGGCCGCGGCGGCGCGGCTGGATGCCGTTGTCGAGCGGCTGAACGCCAAGCTGCCCCGCCTCGAAGGCGGCGATGCCGCCTGGCCGAGCGCCGACCTGCTGAAGTCCAACACCTCCAAGGCCGACTACCTGGCGATGGTGGCGAAGGCCAAGGACTACATTGCGGCGGGTGACATCTTCCAGGTCGTGCCCAGCCAGCGCTTCGCCATGCCCTTCGCCCTGCCGCCCTTCGCGCTCTATCGCTCGCTGCGGCGGCTGAACCCTTCGCCGTTCCTCTACTTCCTCGGCTTTCCCGACTGCGCCATCGTCGGCTCGTCGCCGGAGATCCTGGTGCGGCTGCGGGCCGGCAAGGTGACGATCCGGCCGATCGCCGGCACGCTGCCGCGCGGCGCGACCCCGGAAGCCGATGTGGAAAACGAGAAGCGCCTGCTCGCCGATCCCAAGGAGCGGGCCGAGCACCTGATGCTGCTGGACCTCGGACGCAACGATGTCGGCCGGGTCGCGAAGACCGGGACCGTCAAGGTGACGGACGCCTTCGTGATCGAGCGCTACAGCCATGTGATGCACATCGTCTCGAACGTCGAGGGCGAGATCGACCCGCGCCACGACGCGGTGGACGCCCTGGCCGCCGGGATGCCGGCCGGCACGGTCTCCGGCGCGCCCAAGGTGCGGGCGATGGAGATCATCGACGAACTGGAGGCCGAGAAGCGCGGCGTCTATGCCGGTGCGGTCGGCTATTTCGCGGCGGACGGCTCGATGGACACCTGCATCGTGCTGCGTACCGGGGTCGTGAAGGACGGGATGCTGTACGTCCAGGCCGGCGGCGGCGTGGTCGCCGACAGCGATCCGGAGTCGGAGTTCCAGGAGACCGTGAACAAGTCGCGGGCCATCGTCAGCGCCGCCGAGAACGCGGTGCGGTTCGTGGATGGCGCGGCGCCGAACGCCTGAGGCCCGCGATCCCGGATGACAATCCGGCCGGGCGGGTGCAGGCTGGTCGCTGTCCGGGAGTCCTCATCATGCGCCTCGCCATCCTCGCCGCCGCCGTCGCCGCCCTGCCCCTCGCCGCCGTTTCGGCGCAGGAGATCGGGATCATGAAGGTCGGGTTCGCCGACCTGAAGGATGCCGCCGGCGCGGATGCAGGTTCGGCGCTGTTCCGGCCAGGCGCCGAGGGACTTCTGGTGCGCATCGAGGCAAGCGGCCTCACGCCGGGCTGGCACGGCGTGCACCTGCACGAGACGGGGAACTGCGCCGACGGCGCGGAGGGCTTCGAGGGCGCGGGCAGCCATGCCGGACACGGCGAGGGAACGCCGCATGGCCTGCTCCATCCGGGCGGTCCGGAAGCCGGCGACCTGCCCAATCTCTTCGCCGCCGCCGACGGCTCGGCGAAGGCCGAATTCTATCTCGCCGGCGCGACGCTCGACACGCTCCTGGATGCCGACGGCACGGCGCTTGTCATCCATGCGCAGGAGGACGACCATGTCAGCCAGCCGATCGGCGGCGCCGGAGCGCGGGTTTCCTGCGGCGTCCTGCAGCTCGCCCAATAAATCTTCACCATGATCGCCCAAGCCGCTTGACGACGGTTTGGTTAAGCCACAAGCTCTAGTGGTTCTCGGTTCTCCCAATCGCAAGATTTGGGGCTAAGAGGGAACTCCGGTGGCGCCGCGTGGGGCGGCCAGGCCGGGGCTGCCCCCGCAACTGTGAGCGGCGAGCGAAGGTCCGACGGCCACTGGCGAAAATGCCGGGAAGGCGGGCCGGAGCGGCGACCCGCAAGCCAGGAGACCTGCCGTGAACACTGGATTCGTCCCCGGGCGGGGTGTCCGGAGCCGCATATCCTCCGCAGGCCTTGCGCCGCGGACAGGATAGGCGACTCTCTCCTCCTCCCGGGTCTGGGGGGAGAAACCGAGATGGCCGCTGTCGAGCTTCAACACCTGCTGCGCGAGAAGCGTGCCGAATCCGAGCCGCGCCTCGATGCCGAACCGCGTCCCCAGGCCGCCGTGCGCGACCTGCACGCGCCGCTGGGCGGGCCGCTGGCGCAGAGGCCCAAGCCCTCCGACCTCAGGCTGGACCGCAGCCGCGATTCGCTGCTGACTGCGTTCGGCAAGGCGACCCTCGACGACCGCTATCTGCTGCCGGGGGAATCCTACCAGGACATGTTTGCGCGCGTGTCGTGCGCTTTCGCCGACGGGATCGACCATGCCCAGCGGCTCTACGACGCGATGTCGCAGCTGTGGTTCATGCCGGCGACGCCGGTGCTGTCGAACGGCGGCACGACGCGCGGCCTGCCGATCTCGTGCTTCCTCAATTCGGTTCCCGACTCGCTGGAAGGCATCGTCGGCACCTGGAACGAGAACGTCGCCCTCGCCTCGAACGGCGGCGGCATCGGCACCTATTGGGGCCATGTCCGCTCGATCGGCGAAGCGGTGAAGGGCGCGGGCGAGACCTCGGGCATCATCCCCTTCATCCATGTAATGGACGCGCTGACCCTCGCCATCAGCCAGGGCTCGCTGCGGCGCGGCTCGGCGGCGGTCTACCTCGACATCGACCATCCGGAGATCGAGGAGTTCCTGGAGATCCGCAAAGCGTCGGGCGACTTCAACCGAAAGGGCCTCAACCTCCATCACGGCATCAACGTCACCGACGCCTTCATGGACGCGGTGCGGGACGGCGCGATGTTCCCGCTGCGCAGCCCCAAGACGCGCGATACGCTGCGCGAAGTGGACGCCCGCAAGCTGTGGCAGCGCATCCTGGAGACGCGGCTCCAGACGGGCGAGCCGTATCTGCTGTTCATCGACACGGTGAACAGGGCGCTGCCCAAGCACCAGCGCGACCTCGGCCTCAAGGTCACGACCTCGAATCTGTGCAGCGAGATCACGCTGCCGACCGGGCCCGACCACAACGACGAGCACCGCACGGCGGTGTGCTGCCTCTCCTCGCTCAACATCGAGACGTGGGACGCCTGGGCGGACGATCCCACCTTCATCGAGGACGTCATGCGCTTCCTCGACAACGTGCTGACCAGCTTCATCGAGACGGCGCCCGACAGCATGGCGCGGGCCAAGTACTCGGCGCTACGCGAGCGCTCGGTCGGCCTCGGCGTGATGGGCTTTCACTCGTTCCTCCAGGCTCGCGGGATCGCTTTCGAGAGCGCGATGGCGAAGTCGTGGAACTTCAGGATCTTCAAGAAGATACGGCGCGAAGCCGACGCCGCCTCGGTGCTTCTCGCCGAAGAGCGCGGGGCCTGCCTCGATGCGCAAGAGGCCGGAATGAAGGCGCGCTTCAGCAACAAGGTCGCCATCGCCCCGACCGCCTCGATCAGCATCATCACCGGCGGGGCGAGCGCCGGCATCGAGCCGATCCCGGCCAATATCTACACCCACAAGACGCTCTCGGGCGCCTTCTCGGTGCGCAACCCCTATCTGCAAAGGATCCTGGCGGCGCGCGGCGCTGACACCCAGGCGACATGGGAATCGATCCTGGAGCATGAGGGCTCGGTCGCGCACCTGACCTGCCTCACCGACGACGAGAAGCAGGTCTTCCGCACCGCCTTCGAGCTGGACCAGCGCTGGATCGTGGAGTTCGCCGCCGACCGCGCGCCCTATATCTGCCAGAGCCAGTCGCTCAATCTTTTCCTGCCCGCCGACATCGACAAGTGGGACCTGCACATGCTGCACTGGACGGCCTGGGAGCAGGGCGTGAAGAGCCTCTATTACTGCCGCTCCAAGTCGATCAGCCGCGCTGGGTTCGCCGGCCAGCAGGAGAGCGCGGCGGCCAGTTTCGCCGCCCCCGAGCGCACCGACTACGAGGAGTGCCTGGCATGTCAGTGAACGAACTCGGCCATCTCGATCCGCGCGAGCTGATCGGCACCGGCCGCGTCGGCCTGCTGACCTCCAGCGGCACCTATGACGTCGAGCGCTATCCCTGGGCCTACGAGTACTGGAAGCGCCAGCAGCAGACCCACTGGATGGGCGAGGAAGTGCCGCTGGGCGCCGACATCAAGGACTGGTCGTCGGACCGCGTGACGCCGGCCGAGCGCAGCCTGCTGACCCAGATCTTCCGCTTCTTTACCCAGTCGGACGTGGAGGTCGGCGACAACTACCTCAAGCGCTACATCCCGCTGTTCCAGCCGCTGGAAGTGCAGATGATGATGGCGGCCTTCTCCAACATGGAGACGGTGCACATCGACGCCTATGCGCTGCTGCTGAAGACCCTGGGCATGCCCAAGACCGAGTTCGCGGCGTTCCGCGACTACGAGGAAATGCGCGCCAAGGCCGACTACATGCATACTTTCGGCGTCGGCACGGTCAGCGACGTGGCCCGCACGCTCGCCATGTTCGGCGCCTTCACCGAGGGCATGGCGCTGTTCGCCAGCTTCGCGATGCTGCTGAACTTCCCTCGCCGCAACAAGATGAACGGCATGGGCCAGATCGTCTCGTGGTCGGTGCGCGACGAGAGCCTGCACTGCGAGGGCATCATCAAGCTCTACCACGCCTGGAACCGCGAGACCGGGGCCGTCACGCGCGCGGTGCGCGACGACATCGTCGATGTCGCGCAGACCATGGTGGGCCTTGAGGAGAAGTTCATCGATCTCGCCTTCAGCCTGGGCGAGGTCGAAGGCATGAGCGCGGCCGACATCAAGTCCTATGTGCGCTACATCGCCGACTGGCGGCTGACGCAGCTGAAGCTGACGCCGGCCTTCGGCTATTTCGCGCAGGAAGAGTCGAGCTACCGGCAGATCAGGCCGCATCCTCTGCCCTGGCTGGTGGAGAGCCTCAACGGCGTGGAGCACGCCAATTTCTTCGAGCAGCGCGCGACGGAATACTCCAAGGCCGCCAGCCGCGGCTCGTGGGACGGACCCAACGGCGTCTGGGCGGCGTTCGAGGCCCGTACGAAGACCCAGGCGGCCTGACGGCCGCCGCGGTGGCTCAGGCAGGCGCCGGCGAGCGGCGCCAGGCCGCCAGCCATGCGACCGCTCCCATCGCGGCGAGCCCGGCGACGATCAGCAAGCCGTCGTCGAGCGGTTCGCTTTCGTTGAAACGCAGCCAGAGCTGGCCGCCGAGGCTGAAAAGCGACCCCGCGCAAAAGACATGGAGCGAGTTGCGTCCGAGCAGCGCGAAATAGGCCGCGACCGGCGGCAGCGCCGCCCGGACAATCCAGAACGAGCCAGCGAAGAGGGCCACGATCGCCAGGTGGTGGGCCAGGCGGACGGGGCCCTCGAAAGTCTTGTCGAACAGGTAGGCATGGCCGTCCGGCGGCACGACAAGGCCGAGCGCAAACGCCATGCCCGTCATCACGACGGGAATCGCCAGCCGGCGGAGGATTGCGTGGTGGCGCCGCACCAGCGCGCCGAGGCCGCGCTCGTCGGCGAGCACGAATCCCAGCACGAAGACCAGCTGCCAGGATAGCGGATTGAAATACCACGTGCCGGCCGGCCAGCTCGGCAGGTTCGCCTGGGTCAGCAGCGCCGCGACATAGATCGCGAGCGACAGGGGCAGGAGCAGGACCGGCACCGCGCGATGGATCACCACGACGAGCGGCGCCGCCGCCATCAGCACCACGTAGAGCGGCAGGATATCGAAATAGTTCAGATGATAGGTCAGCGTGGCAATGGCGACGTTGGCCCGCACAGGGTCGTCGAAGGCGGGCGCCACATTGTTCCAGACCAGGATATCAGGCGCCGCCCAGCGGACCGAGGCATAGGCCAGCATGGCGATGGCAACGGATGTGACGGCGATCTGGGCGACATAGAGCGTCAGCGCCCGGCCGTAGAGACGGCCGACCAGTGGGCCGATGCCGGTCATCCCCCGATAGCGATCGGCGAGATACTGCAGCCCCCAGCCGGCCAGAAAGACAAAGAGCTCGGCCGAGTCCGACAGCGAATAGTGCCTCAGCGTAAAGGACTCGAAATAGAGCTTCGGGATGTGGCTGACAAAGATCATCGCCAGCGCGAAACCGCGCCAGAAGTCGATCTCGTTCGGTTCTCGCATGCCGCCTTGCCCCCGCCATGGCCAGCCAGACATGCCGAAAACGGCGTCACATTCCAACCCCCCGGACGGCGCGTCGGCCGGCGACGGACATGATCAGCGCTTGACGAAAGCGGGCGGCCGGACGCATCTCCGGCTCATGATCCTGCTCATCGATAACTACGACAGCTTCACCTACAACCTCGTCCATTATCTGGGCGAGCTGGGGGCCGAGGTCGTCGTGCATCGCAACGACGCGATTTCGGTGGAGCAAGCGCTGTCGGCGCGGCCGGAGGCGATCGTGCTGTCGCCCGGCCCCTGCACCCCCAACGAGGCCGGCATCTGCCTCGACCTGATCGCCGCCGCCAAGGACAGCGTGCCGATCCTCGGCGTCTGCCTGGGCCACCAGTCGATCGGCCAGGCGTTCGGCGGCAAGGTGGTGCGCGCCCCGGTGCCGATGCACGGCAAGATCAGCCCGATCCACCACTGCGGCACGGACATCTTCAAGGGCCTGCCCGACAATTTCGACGGCACGCGCTATCACAGCCTGATCGTCGAGCGCGCCACCCTGCCCGAGGCGCTGGAGGTCACGGCCGAGACCGCCGACGGGCTGATCATGGGCCTCGCCCACAGGACGCGGCCGATCTACGGCGTGCAGTTCCATCCCGAAAGCATCGCCTCGCAGCACGGCCACGACCTGCTGCGCAATTTCCTGACCCTCGCGCGCGCCGCATGAGCGGCCTGAAGCCCCTGCTGGCGCGTCTTGCCGACGGCGCGACGCTGAGCG
>JAEUMK010000071.1 GCA_016792565.1 Alphaproteobacteria bacterium | reverse complement strand
CACGCATCGGCGGCCGCTCACGTGCGCGTCAGCGCGCGGTAGATCGTCTCGATGACGTCGTGGGGGCGTTTGAAGACGTCTTCGTTCTGGAAGCGCAGGACGCGGATGCCCTGCGTCGCCAGGAAGGCCGTGCGCCGCGCGTCATAGGCGAGCGCGGCGTCCTCGAAGTGCTGGCCGCCATCGAGTTCGACCGCCAGCCTTTCGGCGAAGCAGTAGAAGTCGAGGATGTAGGGCTCCGCCGGGTGCTGGCGGCGGAAGCGGTAGCCCTCCAACTGCGTGCGGCGCAGCAGCGTCCTTAGGCGGCGTTCCGCCTCGGTCTGGCTGCGGCGCAGCGCACGGGCGTCGGCGTTGGGCATGGAGTCCATTCTGCCACACGGCGTTCCATGCCCAAGGCCCCCTTCCGCGCGCAGGACGGGCGAACACGCTCTCGCGCGCTTCGCCGGCCACCTTCCCCCGATGGAGGAAGGGAAGATGGTGACCTGCGTCCATCTCTTCTCTTTCCTTCTTCCCCCGAGGGGGAAGGGAAGGCAGAGATCCGGGCCTTTTCCTTTCCGGCGGGCGGGCGCAAGCTTCGCGCCAGTGCCGCCCTGAAGAGGCCGACCCGATGCGCCGTCTTCGCCTTCTCGCCGCCGCGCTGTGCGCCTTCGCCGTCCTGCCCGCGCAGGCCGCCCCGCCGGAGCGCTGCGTGCCGCTCGCCGTCTCGGTCGCGCAGACCGATCCGATGCGCGCCACGCTGACCTGGACGCCCAGCCCCGGCGCGGTCGCCTATTTCGTGCAGTACAGCACCGGCAAGTTCCCGACCCAGCACGGCTGGACACGGGCCGCCGGCGCAACCGAGCAGGTCGAGCTGCACGACCTCACGCCCGGCCAGTCCTACACCGTCGAACTGTGCGAGGCCTATGAGCCCGGCGCCTGCCCCGGCGGGCCGGACGCCGATGCCTGCACCACGCTGGTGGAACTGACCGCCGCCACCGCCTGGCCCGGCACCGCCCAGCCCGACCCGGCGCGCGCCGTCTGCGCCATGACCGCGGACGTCGCGATCATCGGCGAGACGCCGCGCCATCCCTATGACGAACCGCTGCCGGCCGGTTCGGCCGACGAATGCTGCAGGCTCTGCGCCACGGCGGAAGCGTGGCGGCCCTACACGGCGCAATGCACGCACTTCACCTTCGACCCGACCGCGCGGCTGTGCTTCCTGAAGCGCCACCGCCTGGGCGACACGCCGGCCCCCGGCGCGGTCAGCGGCGAAGTGCGGGCCTGGCCGGCGCGGCCCTGAGGCGCGGCGCCCTGCGCCCAAGGCCCCCTCCACCGCTTCGCGGTCCCCCTCCCCCGTGAACGGGGGAGGAAAGATCGATGGCGGCGGTTCGAATTGCGGGCGGTGTGATCGCCATGCCCTGTCAAAGCCGCAATGACCGTATTATTGGTGGGGTGATTCCGATGGCCTGCCATCGTCGAACAACCCAGAGGACCAGATGATCAAGACAGTGAGTATTGCGGCCGTCGCGGCCGCCGGCGCGGCGTTCGGCGTCCTGCCGGCCGGCGCGGAGGCGTGGAACGGCTTCTATGCCGGCCTGCACACCGGCTACACGTTCGGCGAGGTCGACCAGCCCTATAGCGATGTCGGCGGGCCGTTCATCTACACCGACCAGATCGCGCCCGACATCGACGCGTCGATCTACGGCGCGCAGATCGGCTATAATTTCACGGCCGGCGAGAAGTGGGTGCTGGGCGTCGAGCTGCAGGGCAGCTGGGGCGGCCGCAAGGGCGACGACGAAGGCACCGGCGGCGACGTCAACGGCGTCGACATCCGCAGCGAGTACGCGCTGCGCGCCCGCGGCGGCTATCTCGTCCTGCCCGACACGCTGCTCTATGCGACCGTCGGCTGGGTGACGATGGACGTCAACGCGTCCGCGCCGATCCAGGGCGCCGTGGGCGAGCCGATCGACGGCTGGACCTGGGGCATCGGCGGCGAGTGGGCCTTCACCGAGCGCTGGAGCACGGCGCTGGAGATCCGCCACGACGAGATGAACGAGACGCGCTTCTCGTTCCCCATCGACAATTACGACGAGGGCCTGACGCCCAATACGACCAGCGTGCGCCTCGCCTTCAACTGGCATCCCTAACCTAAAGCCGCCGTCCCGACGGCTGGAAGGCCCGCAGAGCGATCTGCGGGCCTTTGTCGTTTTCGGGGCGCGCCGGGATTCTTTGCCGGGGGGCGAAACCTTTGCCGGGGTCCGGCCGTATGACTCCATGCAGGCCGGAGATGAAGACGCCCCGCCTGCCCGCCGGCGATCCCTGGTCCGGCGCATAGCCCCACCGTCCCATGGGGCACGGCGGCCTCCCGATCCGTTCGCCCTCCCCCCGGAGCGGACGGGGGGCCCCCGATTGCGCCCCGCCCCGCTACCCCGCACACTCGCCCCGCCGACCATCGATACGGCACGCGCGCAGAGCCGCCCGGCCGCCAGGGGAGACGTCCATGAGCGAAGCCATTCTCGAACCCGACCTCGTCATCATCGATCCGCACCATCACCTGTGGGACCGGCCGGGGCTGGCGGCGGCGACCCTGCCGGCCGTGAAGCACGGCTTCGAACACGTCGTCCGCAAGACCCCGCGCTACCTGCTCGACCAGCTGCTGGCCGACACGGGCAGCGGCCACAATGTGGCGGCGACGGTCTTCGTCCAGTGCGGGGCGATGTATCGCAAGGGCGGTCCGGCGGCGCTGAGGCCGGTGGGCGAGACGGAGTTCGTCAACGGCATCGCCGCGATGGCGGCGAGCGGCATCTATGGCGACATGGCGGCCTGCGCCGGTATCGTCGGCCATGCCGACCTGACGCTGGGCGACGAGGCGGCCGCCGTGCTGGAGGCCCATATCGCGGCCGGCGGCGGGCGCTTTCGCGGCATCCGCCACATGGGCGCTTGGGACGCCGATCCCGACGTGCTGGGGCCGCTCGGCCCGGCGCCGCGGGGGCTGCAGGCCGATCCGGCCTTCCGGCGCGGCTTCGCCCATCTGGCGCGGCTGGGCCTGAGCTTCGACGCCTGGGTGCTGGAGCCGCAGATCGGCGAGGTGACGGACCTCGCCCGCGCCTTCCCGGACACCCGCATCGTGCTGGACCATGTGGGAACGCCGCTGGGCGTCGCCAGCTATGCCGGCCGGCGCGCGGAGCGGTTCGGCGTCTGGGCGGCGGCGATCCGCGAGCTGGCGGCCGAGCCCAACGTCTTCGTCAAGCTGGGCGGGCTGGCGATGGCGTTCCCCGGCTTCGACACCTACATGGCCGAGACGCCGGCAACCTCGGAAACGCTGGCCGAGGACTGGCGGCCCTATATCGAGACCTGCATCGAGGCCTTCGGCCCGGCCCGCGCGATGTTCGAGAGCAATTTCCCGGTCGATTTCGGGACCTGCTCCTATGCCGTCCTGTGGAACGCCTTCAAGCGGATCACCACGGGCGCCTCGGCCGACGAGAAGGCCCTGCTCTATGCCGGGGCGGCGCGGGACTTCTATCGCCTGGCGGTCTGAGGGCGATCACACGGCGGTGTGAGCGGGGTCGCTTGGCCGCCGCAGGGCGCATCATGCTAAACTGCCGTCCGACACGGGCGGCACATGACGGACACCTCCAGCGAGACGCGCAGGCTGGCGACGATCCTGGCGATCGACATCGCCGGCTTCAGCCGGGCCAGCGAACGCGACGAAATCGCCGCGGCCGCCCATGTGCGCGCGCTGCGCCGCCAGTGCGGCACGGCGGCCGAGAGCCATCGCGGGCGCATCTTCAACACCGCCGGCGACGGCGTGATGATGGAGTTCCCGACCGTCGCCGACGGCATCGCGGCGGCGCTCGACATCGCCGACGCGGTGCGCGGCGAGAGCGCCATGCCGCCGGTGCGCATGGGCCTGCACCTGGGCGACGTGACGGTGCTGGCGAACGGCGACCTGATCGGCGCCGGGGTCAACGTCGCGGCCCGCGTGCAGCAGCGGGCGCAGCCGGGCGAGATCCTGACGACCGGCGACGTGCGCAACCTGTTCGCGACCCAGGCGGCGGCGCAGTTCACCGCCTATGGCAGCGCGCAGCTCGACAAGATGAACCGCCAGGTCGATCTCTACGCGCTGGGGCGGCCGGGCGAGAAGGTGCACAGGACCCTGCTGGGCCGCGTGCGCGCGATGCGCCCGCTGGCGCGCAGCGCCGCGCTGGCGGTTCTCGGCCTGGCGGCGGGCGCCGGGCTCTACACCTTGATCCGCACGACCGAAGTCGCGGCGCCGCCGGCCGCTCCGGCGGCCGAGACGCAATCCACCGTGCCGGTGATCGCGGTGCTGCCGCTGAAGAATCTCAGCGGCGATCCGGCGCTCGACTATTTCTCGGACGGCATCACGGAGGAGATCCAGACCACGCTGGCGAAGATCCCCGGCCTCAGGGTGATCGCCCGCGCGTCGTCCTTCTCGATCGAGGGCCAGCATGCCGACATTCCCGAGGCGGCGCGGCTGCTGGGGGCGAGCCATGTCCTGACCGGAACGGTCCGGCGCAACGGCGACGGCATGCGCGTCTCGGCGCAGCTTCTGGCGGGCCGGAGCGGCGAAATCCTGTGGAGCGAGACGTTCGAGCGGCCGGTCTCGGAGACGCTGGCGGTGCAGGACGAGATCGCGATGCGCGTGGCGCGGGCGCTGCGCATCGTGGTGCCGGAATCGGCCAGGGCGCAGGCGATCGATCCGCGCGCCTTCGAGCTCTATCTCAGGGGCCGCGACTCCTGGCGGACCGGCGGCGAGGACGGGCGCCCGCCCCAGGCGGCGATCGCCGACCTGGAAGAGGCGGTGCGGATCGCCCCCGAATTCGCGCGCGCCTGGGCGGCGCTGGCGAGCGCCTATGCCCAGCGGCAGAACTGGCTGACCGGTCCGGAGCAGGACCGCCTGATCGCCAAGGCGATCTCGGCGGCCTCGCGGGCGCTGGAACTCGATCCGACGATCGGCGAGGCCTATGTCGTGCTCGGCCGCTTCGAGCCCTCGCCCGACTGGGCGGCGCGCGGGATGCTGTTCGAGCAGGCCGTCGCCGCGAGCCCCAACGACGACGAGATGCAGATGCTCACCGCGCTGTTCTGGCTGATGGAGACCGGCCGGACCAACGAGGCGCTGCGGGTGCTGGAACGCGCCTACAAGGGCGACAAGCTGTCGGACCTCCTGACCAACAACTATGTCGTCGCGCTGGCGGCGGTGGGCGACACCGCCGGCATCGAAGCGGTTGTCGCCGAGCGCCGCGCCACCTGGCCCGACGTCAATTCTGCCTGGACGTTGGTGTTCTCGCTGAAGCTGAGGGAGCGCGACTTCGAGGGCGCGCGCGCCGCGCTGAAGGAAGCCGACGCCTTCCTGGGCGAGGCGGCGAAGCGCTTTCCGGGCAAGGACATCGCCCGCCTGCGCCAGACGCTGGCCGACATGCTGCAGGCGATCGAGACCGATGACGGGGCGCTGAAGCGGCTGGTCGCCGACCTCTTCCGCGAGGACCTGGGCAAGGGCCAGGCCGCGGCGCTGCAGACGATCGGCGCGCTGTCGCTGCTCGGCTTCCACGACGAGGCGATGGCGATCGCCGAGGAGCTGTATGTGCGGCGCGGCTTCCAGAGCGAGGCGGGCAGCGATTTCGCGGTGCCCGCACGCTATCCCTATGGCCGGGCCAGCGTGGCGCCGCTGCTGAGCAAGGACGCGGCCGAACTGCAGCGCGATCCGCGCATCTGGCGCGTCTTCGCCGCCGCCGGCCTCGCCAAGTACTGGCAGCAGAGCGGGCAATGGCCGGATTTCTGCGCCGACCCGCTGCTCGGCTATGACTGCGCGGTCGAAGCGGAAAGCGCGCTGGCGGCGATGAAGGTGAACTAGCCCCGGCCGCGATAGGGGGGGACGCCCTGGTCGGGCACCCAGAGGCCGGCGGGAAGCCTGCCGGTCTGCCAGAAGACGTCGATGGGGATGCCGCCGCGCGGATACCAGTAGCCGCCGATGCGCAGCCATTTCGGCTTGATCGCGGCGGCGATGCGCTTGCCGATCGAGACCGTGCAGTCCTCGTGGAAGGCGCCGTGGTTGCGGAAGCTGCCCAGGAAGAGCTTCAGCGCCTTGCTCTCGACGATGAGCTTGCCCGGCGCATAGTCGATGACCAGATGGGCGAAGTCCGGCTGGCCGGTGATCGGGCAGAGGCTGGTGAATTCGGGCGCGGTGAAGCGGACAAGATAGTCCGTGCCGGCATGCGGGTTGGGCACCGCGTCGATCAGCGCCTCGTCCGGCGAGGCGGGCAGCGGCGTCGCGACGCCGAGCAGCGCCGGCTTACCCGCCGGCTTCTTCGACTGGCCCATCGGCCGCTCCTCTTCCCCTACGCGCTGCGGTAGGTGCAGCTCTGGCCCAGCGAGGGCCGACGGATCGTCACCGCGACGAGCTCGGGCAGAGTGGGCTTCAGCCGCGCGAAAATCCACACCGTGAGCGATTCCATGGTGGGCTTCTCCAGCCCCTCGACCTCGTTCAGCAGGCGGTGGTCGAGCGCCTCGCGGACCTCGCGCAGCGCCGCCTCGACATCGTCGAGATTGCGGATCATGCCGTGCACCGGATCGGGCGCGCCGGCGAGCGTCACTTCGGCCAGGAAGGAGTGCCCGTGCAGGCGCGCATTGGGGTGTCCGGCCGGGGCGTTGGGCTGGAAATGCGCGGCCTCGAAGGCGAAGGACTTGGTGATCTCGAGCATGGGAGGCGGGCGTATAGCCGCCCCGGCGCGGGATTTCAAACCGGGCGGGAGTGCGCACGCCAGCCGCCCCGCCGCCCTGCCCTCCTGCTTGACGGATGTCATGGCCGCGGACGGCGGCCAGCCGCCAAGTGAAGGGATGAGCACGACCGATCTCGATTCCGGCCCGGACAGGCGGCGCGCAGGCCTGTGGTTCGCCGGCACCGGAGCGGCGCTGGCCGCCTGGGGGTTCGCCTATGCGTGGCTGGTGCCGTTCTCGGAGTGGGCGGCCGGACTGCTGCCGCTGGAGCCGGGCAGCCATGCCCACGAGGCGGTCAAGTTCTTCATCTACGATACGCCCAAGGTGCTGCTGCTCCTCACCCTCGTCGTCTTCGCGATGGGCGTGGTGCGGAGCTTCTTTTCGCCCGAGCGCACCCGGGCGCTGCTGGCGGGACGGCGCGAGGGGATCGGCAACGTCGCCGCGGCCGGCCTCGGGGTCGTCACGCCGTTCTGCTCGTGCTCGGCGGTGCCGCTGTTCATCGGCTTCGTCTCGGCCGGGGTGCCGCTCGGCGTCACCTTCTCGTTCCTGATCGCCGCGCCGATGGTGAACGAAATCGCGCTCGGCCTTCTGTTCGCGCTGCTGGGATGGAAAGTGGCGCTGACCTACCTCGCCTTCGGCCTCGGCATCGCCATCGTCGCCGGGTGGGTGATCGGCCGCCTCAAGCTGGAGCCCTGGCTGGAGGACTGGGTGCGCAATGTCCGGGCCGGCGCCCTCGACCTTCCCGAAGGTGCCGTCACGCCGCTCGACCGGCTGAAGGCCGGACTGGAGGCGGTGAAGGACATCGTCGGACGGGTCTGGATGTGGATCATCGCCGGGATCGCGGCCGGCGCCTTCATCCACGGCTATGTCCCCTCGGACCTCCTCGCGTCGATCATGGGCAAGGACGCCTGGTGGTCGGTGCCGGCGGCCGTGCTGCTCGGCATTCCGATGTATTCCAACGCGGCAGGGATCATTCCCGTCGTCGAGGCCCTGCTGGGCAAGGGCGCGGCGCTCGGCACCGTGCTCGCCTTCATGATGAGCGTGATCGCGCTGTCGTTGCCGGAGATGATCATCCTGCGCAAGGTGCTGAGCCTCAAGCTCATCGCGGTGTTCGTCGCGGTGGTCGGCCTCGGCATTCTGGCGGTCGGCTTCCTGTTCAATCTACTGTTCGTCTGAAGGAGTGCGCCATGAAAGACGTCAAGGTCCTCGGCCCCGGCTGCAAACGCTGCGACGCCGCCGTGCAGATGGTGCACGACGCCGCCGCCCGGCTCGGGATCGCGGTGCAGGTCGAGAAGGTGACCGACTACGCGGCCATCGCCGGCTACGGCATCGCATCGACGCCGGGCCTGGTGGTCGACGGCAAGGTGGTCCATGCCGGCGGCCTGCCCAAGGCGGAGGACGTGTCGCGATGGCTGGCGGCGTAGGCTTGGAGTACCGGGTCGCGGCGCGCAGGCTGAATTCGCATGGCGCCGTCGCCTCGGCCAAGTCGGCGGAGATCACGCTCGACACCGATCTCGCCGGCCGCGCCGATGCGTTCAATCCGGCCGAACTGCTGCTGGCCGCCGTCGCGGCATGCATGATCAAGGGGATCGAGCGCGTCACGCCGATGATCCAGTTCCAGCTGCGCGGGGTCGAGGTGTCGCTGCATGGCGTGCGCCAGGACAGTCCGCCGAAGCTGGTGTCGATCGACTACGAGCTGATCGTCGACACGGACGAGAGCGACCAGAGACTGGAGCTTCTGCACAAGAACGTGCGCAAGTACGGCACGATCTCCAACACCATCGCGGAGGCGGTGCACCTGCACGGCACCATCCGCCGCAAGGGCGGCTGACCCGCCCTCAGGGGATACCCGCGACCTTGTGGGTCTGGAGGCCGAGGCGCCATTGCGGGTGCGCCATGCAGTAACGAGCGGCGGCGGCCGTGTTGGCGGCGCGGTCGGGGCCGTCCATCGGCTGCAGGAAGAAATGGCGGAAGGCGAGGCCTGCGAAACGTTCGGGCGGCGCGTCGGCCTGCGGGTAGACGAGCTTCAGCTCGTCGCCCACGGGCTGCGCCAGCTCGGCCCCGGCCTTGGGCGAGACGCATATCCAGTCGAGGCCGGGCGGCGCGGCGAGCGTGCCGTTGGTCTCGACCGCGATCTCGAAACCGCGGGCGTGCAGCGCGGCGATCAGCGGGGCGTCCAGTTGCAGCAGCGGCTCGCCGCCGGTGCACACGACATAGGGCCGGCCGCCCTGCCCGGCCGGCCAGCGCGCGGCGATCGCCTCGGCAAGAGCCTCGGCGCCCGCGAACTTGCCGCCGCCCTCGCCGTCGGTGCCGACGAAATCGGTGTCACAGAAGGTGCAGACGGCGCCCGCCCGGTCGCGCTCCAGCCCGCTCCACAGATTGCAGCCGGCGAAGCGGCAGAAGACGGCGGCGCGGCCGGACTG
>JAEUMK010000069.1 GCA_016792565.1 Alphaproteobacteria bacterium | reverse complement strand
CTGCGCGAGGCGTTCTACCGCCCCGACCGGATGCCGGCCCCCGCGACCCGGCTGAAGTTGCGCCCGCTGGGTCCGGCCGACGGCTGGTGCGATGCGCCCGGCGATCCCAACTACAACCGCTTCGTCCGCCTGCCCTATGCGTCGAGCCACGAGGAACTCTGGCGCGACGACGGCATCTACGACGTGATCGTGGTGATCGGCTACAACGACGACCCGCCGGTCGCGGGCCTGGGCAGCGCCATCTTCCTGCACATCAGCCGCGCCGACTACAGCCCGACGGCGGGCTGCGTCGCGGTGCAGATGGAAGACATGATGAAGCTGCTGGCGCTCGTCGGCCCGGAGACGTCGATCGGGATCGAGCCGGGCTGAACGCCGGTCTTACGGCGCCGGGGGCGGTGGCCGAAGATCGCGCTGCCGATCCGCACATGGGTCGCGCCCAGCGCGATCGCGGTTTCGAAATCGCCGCTCATCCCCATCGAGAGATGCGCGAGGCCGTGATCGCGCGCGAGCCGGGCGAGCAGCGCGAAATGCAGCGCCGGCTCCTCGTCCTCGGGCGGAATGCACATCAGGCCGCCGATGGCGAGGCCGAGCGCCGCGCAGTCGGCGAGGAAGGCGCCGAGATCGCCGGGCGCGACGCCGCCCTTCTGCGGCTCCTCGCCGGTGTTCACCTGCACGAAGAGCAGCGGCTTGCGGCCCTGGCGGGCGATCTCGGCGGCGAGCGCCCTGGCTAGGCTCGGCCGGTCGAGGCTGTGGATCGCATCGAACAGCGCCACCGCCTCGCGCGCCTTGTTCGACTGGAGCTGGCCGATGAGGTGAAGCGCCGCGTCGGGGTGCTCGGCCTTGAGCGGCGGCCACTTGGTCTGCGCTTCCTGGACGCGGTTCTCGCCGAAGACGCGCTGGCCGGCGGCGAGCGCCTTGCGGATCGCCTCGGCCGGAAAGGTCTTGGAGACCGCGACCAGCGTCACCTCGTCCGCCTTGCGGCCCGCCGCGCGGGCGGCCGCCTTCATGCGGGCCTGGATTTCGGCGAGGGCGGCGGCGGTATCGGTCATGGCCATCGCTTATCCGCCTTGCGGCGGCGCGTGCAAGGCGCGACATGACGGCGATGGCTTCGCGGCGCCTGCCCACGCTCTATCTGATGACCGACCCGGCGCGCGGCGATCCGGCGGCGGCGATGCGCGCATTGCCGCGCGGCGCGGCCGTCATCTTCCGCCACTACGAGGCGGCGGACCGCGAGGCGCTCGCCCGCGCCCTCCGGCATCTCGCCCGAGCGCGCGGCCTCGTCTTTCTGGTTGCAGGCGATCCGCGTCTCGCGGCGCTTGTGGGGGCGGACGGCTTTCATGCCCCCGAGCGCCTCGTCCATCGCATCGCCGCGGCGCGCCGCCTGATGCCGCACGGCCTGATGAGCGCCGCCGCGCATGGCGCGCCGGGGGTTCTGGCGGCGCGGCGGGCGGGGGCGGACGCGGTTCTCATTTCGCCGGTCTTTGCGACCGCCAGCCACCCGGGGGCGCGGGGTCTCGGGCCGGTGCGCTTCGCGGCGCTGGCCCGGCTGGCGGACGGCAAGGCCGTGGCGCTCGGCGGCATGGATGGGCGGGCGCTCCGCCGCCTCAGGGGCAGCGGCGCCGCCGGCTACGCCGCCATCGCCGCCTTCGCAAGACCGCCTGGCTGAGGTTGTTTCCGGCGCGCCAGAGGGCCACCTCCTCATGGCCGCCCTTGAGGCGGCCATCCAGCACGGGGGTTGGGCTGTCGCTGGATGGCCGGATCGGGCCGGGCCACCGGGACGCCGCGGGCCGGCGTCCTAGAACCCGAACGAGAACTCGGTGAAGACGATGTCGGCGTCGAGATCGCCGACGTAAGCGCCGCCCGGCAGGTCCGCCGGCCGGGTTTCGGCGAGGCCGAACGGATTGAGCGCCGCGCCGGCCGCGAAGCTGTAGCGCTGGAAGCCCGCTGCGATCTGGATCTCGGGCGTCACCGCATAGGCGGCGCCGATCTGCCAGCCTTCGCCGGTCTGGCGTTCGAGACGCCCGCCGCCCGCGTCCTCGACCGCCACCTTGGTGCGGCCGCGGGCATAGTTCGCGCCGATCTTCCAGCTTTCCCATTCGTAGAGCGCGCCGAGCGACCAGATCTCGCTGTCGCTCGCCCCGCCGGTCAGCACCACCGGGGCATGATCGACGAAGCCGCCGCGCGCGTTGGAATGGCGATAGGCGCCGCCGAAGCTGAAGCCGTCGACCTTGAAGCCGGCCGCCGCGCTCCATTCGCTCAAGTCCGCCGACCGCCAGGGGCTGGCGAGGGTGACGGCCGTGTCGCGTTCGGCCTCGTTCGCCGCCATCAGATAGGTGAGGCTGGCGCGCACGCGCACTTCGTCGAGATTGCTGTCGTAACTGAGGCCCGCCTCGAAGATGTCCGACTGCTGGTCGAAATCCGTCGCCGCGGTCTTCACGAAGCGCTCCAGATTGGCCGAGAATTCGGGCGTGTAGGACACGATCAGCTGCAAGCCGATCAGGCGCGGCGAGCGATAGACGATCTTGGCGCTCTGGTCCGAGGCGTAGGAATCGGTCCGCAGCATCAGCCCGGCCGGGCGGTAATAGTCGCCGGCGCCGTCGGCGATGGGCATCATCAGCGGATTGTCGATGCGCATCGACTTGGTGAGCGAGGGCGGCGCCGCCTGGGCGAGCTTGGCCGCCCCGTCCTCGGCCCCGAGGACCAGCCGCCCGAGGCCGCTTTCGGCCCAGACATAGGCCTTCTCCACCACCAGCGCGTCCGCCGCGCCGCTGGTCGCGTTCGAGCGGCCGCCGCTCTGCAGCCTCAGCTCGATGCGCCCGCCCAGTTCCGTGCCGTCCTCGCTCACCAGCGCGCCGCGCAGGTTGAGCTTGCCGTTGGCGAGGGCGTCGAAGCCCTCCTGATCCGGATCGGCGAAGCCGCCGGTGTCCTGGCCGGCGTCGAACAGGGCCGCGTCGAGGAAGCCGCTCAGCTCGAAGACCGGCTCTTCGGCCGCCGCCGCCGCGGCGGCGAGGGCGGAAAGGCTGACGCCGAAGACTGCACTGCGGGACATCGTCGTCGCTCCTGGGCTGCCGTTCTTCATCTGCCGGACAAGCTTAACGCCCGTTTAGCGGATTGGAGAGATTTTTGCGCCGCTGCTCCTGGAACGGCGCGCCGCTGCCGCCGGCCCTCGCCTTGCCGGAAACGGCACGCGCCGCTAAGACCTTGTCCTCATTCAGCGAGGCCCCACCCCGATGCGTCCAGACTTCGCAGCCCCCCCAACCTTTCGCGCCGCAGCTTTCGGGCTTCTTCTCTTGGCCGCGCCTGGCCTTGCCGGCTGCGAGACGCTCGGCCTCAGCGAAGGCGAGCCGACGCTGGCGGGCATGCCGGCCGACCTCGCCGTCGATGCCTTCCTGTGGCAAGGCGCGCTGGAGACGCTGTCCTTCCTGCCGCTCGCCGGTGCTTCGCCGTCGACGGGTCGGATTGAGACCGGCTGGGGCAGCGTGTCGGGCAACCCGGCCGAGGAGGTGCAGGTGACTGTGCAGATCTATCCCGGCCAGATCAGCCCGAATTCGGTGGCAGTGGCGGTGCAGCGCCGGGTGAGCGGTGCGCCGGCCGGGGTCGATCCCCTGACGGGCCCGACCGTGCAGGAGGCGATCCTCCTGCGGGCGCGCCAGCTCAAGGCGTCGCTCGAACTCGATTGAAGCGCGCGCGAACCGCCCGCGCCAGGACGATGAACTGCAAGGCCGTGCCCGTGGTGGGACGCGCCGGGGACTGCCTTTGACGATGACCGAGACCGACCCGAGAATGCACGTCCGCTATGACGCCGCCGCCGCCGAGGCGCGCTGGCGCGCCCGCTGGAAGGAAGAGGACGTCTTCCGCGCCAGGATCGACGCATCACGGCCCAAGTACTACGTGCTGGAGATGTTCCCCTACCCCTCGGGGAAAATCCATATCGGCCACGGACGCAACTACGTGATGGGCGACGTCATCGCGCGCTACAAGCGCATGGCCGGCTTCAACGTCCTGCACCCGTTCGGCTGGGACGCCTTCGGCCTGCCGGCCGAGAACGCCGCGGCCGAGCGCGGCGTCCACCCCAAGGGTTGGACCTACGAGAACATCGCGGCGATGAAGGAGCAGCTCGACCTCCTCGGCCTCTCGCTCGACTGGAGCCGTGAGTTCGCGACCTGCGACCCGGCCTATTACCGCCACCAGCAGCGCATGTTCCTCGACTTCCTGCGGCTCGGCCTCGCCTACCGCAAGGAAAGCGCGGTCAACTGGGATCCCGTCGACATGACGGTGCTGGCCAACGAGCAGGTCATCGACGGCCTCGGATGGCGCTCGGGTGCGCCGGTCGAGAAGAAGATGCTGACCCAGTGGTTCTTCCGCATCACCGCCTTCGCCGACGATCTGCTGAATGATCTGAAGAGCCTCGATCGCTGGCCCGACAAGGTCCGCGCCATGCAGGCCAACTGGATCGGCCGCTCGGAGGGCGCGAGTTTCCGCTTCGCGCTCGCCGCTTCGCCCGGCGACGACGAAACGGTCGAGGTCTATTCGACCCGCCCCGACACGCTGTTCGGGGCGAGCTTCATCGCCATCGCCGCCGATCACCCGCTCGCCCGCGCGGCGGCGAGGACCGATCCTGCGCTTGCCGCCTTCATCGAGCAGTGTGGCCGCACCGCGACGACCGAAGCGGCGATCGAGACGGCCGAGAAGCTCGGCTTCGACACCGGGCTGCGCGCCGTCCATCCCTTCGACACGAATTGGAGCTTGCCGGTCTATGTGGCGAATTTCGTGCTGATGGACTACGGCACCGGCGCGATCTTCGGCTGCCCGGCGCACGACCAGCGCGATCTGGAATTCGCCCGCAAATACGGCTTGCCGGTGAAGCCCGTCGTCATTCCGCCGGGCGAGGACGCCGACGCGTTCATGATCGGCAGCGAGGCCTATACGGGTGAAGGCCGCATGGCCCATTCCGCCTTCCTCGACGGCCTCGACGCCACCGCCGCCAAGGCGCGCGCCATCGAGGCGTTGGAGAGGCTGGGTGTCGGCGCTCGCCAGGTGAACTGGCGGCTGCGCGACTGGGGCGTCTCGCGCCAGCGCTATTGGGGCTGCCCGATCCCCATCGTCCACTGCGACGCCTGCGGACCGGTACCGGTACCGCTCGCCGACCTGCCGGTCACGCTGCCCGAGGACGTCACCTTCGACGCGCCGGGCAATCCGCTCGACCGCCACCCCACCTGGAAGCATGTGCCGTGCCCGTCCTGCGGCGCCGCCGCGCGGCGCGAGACGGATACGATGGACACCTTTGTGGACTCGTCCTGGTACTTCGCCCGTTTCTGCGACGCGTCGCCCGCCGACCGTCCGACCGATCTCGCCGCGACCGACTATTGGCTGCCGGTAGATCAGTATATCGGCGGCATCGAGCACGCGATTCTGCACCTGCTCTATGCCCGTTTCTTCGTGCGGGCGATGAAGGCGGCCGGCCACCTGCATATCAGCGAGCCGTTCGCCGGTCTCTTCACCCAGGGCATGATCACTCACGAGACCTATCGCGACGCGAACGGCAGGTGGCTCTCGCCTGAAGAGATCGAGAAGCGCGACGGCCTCGTCTTCACCCGCGGCTCGAACGCCCCTGTGACGCTTGGCCCGCCGGAGAAGATGTCGAAATCCAAGAAGAACGTGGTGCCGCCGGAAGAAATCGCCGCAACCTACGGCGTCGACTGCGCGCGCTGGTTCCTGATGTCGGACTCCCCGCCTGAGCGCGACAGCGAGTGGACGCAGGCCGGTGTCGACGGCGCCGCCCGTCTCGTGCAACGCATCTGGCGCCTGCTGAACGATGCGCTGCCGCATATGGCGGAGAAGGGTGCGTCGGCTGAGGGCGCCCAAGGCGTGGTTCTCGAACTGCGCCGCATCGTCCATCGCACCGTGCACGAGCTGACGCAGGACTTGGAACAGTTCCGATTCAATCGCGGCGTTGCGCGTCTTTACGAACTGGTGAACGCGCTCGGCGCCTTCGACGCCCGAACGCAGGGCGCCGGTGCTGTACTGCGCGAGGCATACGAAACTCTGGTGCTTCTCGTCGCCCCGATGATGCCGCACCTCGCCGAGGAGGCCTGGGCGCTGCTCGGCCATGATGCCATGGTGGTCCACGCCGCATGGCCAAAGGCGCTTCCCGAGCTCGTGGCTCAGGACACCGTCACGCTCGCCGTACAGATCAACGGCAAGCGCCGCGACGAGATCGCGCTGAAGAAGGATCTTGCCGCCGCTGAAGTCGAGGCGGCGGTGCTGGCGCTCGACGCCGTGAAGCGCGCGCTCGCCGGGGGGCGGCCTAAGAAAGTGATCGTTGTGCCCAATCGTATCGTCAATCTGGTGGTGTGATGCGTACACGGACGATCCTTGCAGCTTGCGCCGCGCTGATGCTGGCGGGGTGCGGCTTTCGTCCGCTCTACGGCACGTCGAGCATCCCGCAGGGCGCGGAATCCGCCTTCGCAACTATCCGCGTCGAGCCGATCGCCGCGACCAACGACAGCGACCGCATCGGCTTCCTCGTCGCCGAGGCGCTGGACCGCACCCTGCACACGCCCGGCCACAACGAGCCGGTCGCCTACGCGCTTGCCGTCAAGCTGGCCGACGAACGGCGCGGACTCGCGGTGCAGGACGACGCCTCCGTCACCCGCTACAATTATCGTCTTGTCGCGGAGTGGGCGCTTACGCCGCTAGGGGCGGAGACGCCGGCGACGAGCGGACGGGCGGAGACGACCGCATCCTACAACGTGGTCGATTCCCAATACGCGACCCTCGTCGCGCGCAAGGACGCCGAGGACCGCGCAGCGCGCGAGATCGCCGAACAGATCAAGCTTCGCCTCGCGGTGTCGCTGATCAAACCGGACTAGGCGGCATGGAGATCAAGGGCCGCTTCATCGAGGGGTTCCTGAAGAAGCCGCCGGCTGAGCTGCGCCTCGCCCTCTTCTATGGCCCCGATCAGGGCTTGGCGCGTGAGCGCGCCACTCTCCTTGCCCGGCTCGTGGTCGAGGACCTCGCCGATCCCTTTCGCGTCGCCGATCTCGCAGCCGCCGAGGTCAGGTCCGATCCGGCCCGTCTCGGCGACGAGGCCGCCGCCATTGCCATGCTCGGCGGCCGGCGCGTGGTGCGGGTGCGCGACGCCGACCACGGCCTCGCCAAGGCGATCGAGGCGTTCCTGGAAGCCCCCCCCGGTGACGCGCTCGTTGTCGTGGAGGCCGGCGACATCGGCAAGGGCGCGCTGACCCGGGCGGTCGAGGGGGCCGGCGAGAGCGCCGCCGCCATCGCCTGCTATCCCGACGAGGGCGAGGATCTGCGCGGTGTCATCGTCGGGGCGCTGAAGGCGGAAGGGTTGTCAGTTTCCCCCGACGCGCTCACCGACCTTGCAGCGCGGCTCGGCGACGACCGCCGCATGACGCGAACCGAACTCGCCAAGCTCGCCCTCTACAAGGGGGCGGACGGCGCGCGCTCAGGGAGCGTTTCACGTGAAGACGTCGAAGCGGCGCTTGGCGTCGAAGCGGAGGCGGACCTCTCGGAAATCGTCGATGCCTGCGGCGGCGGCGATCTGGAGAGCCTCGACTCTGCGTTCGCCCGCGCGCTCTCCGGCGGCGAGACGTCGCAGGGCGTGCTGCGCATGGTGCTGATGCACATGGAACGTGTGCATCTGGGCGCTTCGCTGGTCGCCGAGGGCATGGAGGCAGATCGGGCGCTGGAGAAGGCGTTTCCGCGCCTCATCTGGAAGCGCAAGGCGGCGGTGCAGCGCCAGCTGCGCGCCTGGTCGCCCGAGACCGCAATGGCGGCGATCGAGCAATTGGCCGAGGCCGAGATTCTGACCCGCCGGACCGAAATCCCCGCCGACGCGGTTACCGGCCGCGCCCTGCTGATGGTCGCCGCCGCGGCGCGGCGCGCTGCCGGCCGGCGGGCTTGAGGCGGCGTTTGATCCGGGTCGACGGCGGGAGTCGAACCTAGCCGAGTCGCCGCAACACTTCGTCGAGTGCGTCGGCGTCACGATAGACGATGACGACGCGGCCCGAATCCTTGTTTGCGCCATCGGGCTCGATCGTCACCCGGCAGCCGGTGGCGGCGCTCAGATCCTTCTCCAGCCGCAGCGTATCGACATCTTTGGGGGCGTGCGCGGCCTTGCGCCCGCCCTTGGCCGGCGTCGTGCGCAGCGAGGTCGCCAGCGCCTCCATCTCGCGCACAGAGAGGCCCCGGGCGACCGCCTCGCGGGCGAGCGCCACTGGGTCCTTCGCCGTGATGAGGGCGCGGGCATGGCCGGCCGTCAGCTTGCCCTCCTCGACCAGGCGGCGCACTTCGGCCGGAAGCTGCAACAGGCGCAGCGTATTGGCGATGTGGCTGCGGCTCTTGCCGACATTCTCGGCGAGCTTATCCTGAGTGTAGCCGAAGCGGTCGATCAGCGCCTGATAGCCGAGCGCTTCCTCGATCGAGTTGAGCCCTGCCCGCTGGACGTTTTCGACGATGGCGACTTCCAGGCTCTGGTCGTCGGTGAAGTCGCGCACCACGACCGGCACCTCGTGCAGCCCGGCGCGCTGGGCCGAACGCCAGCGCCGTTCGCCCGCGACGATCTGGAAGCGGCCCTGCCCGCGCGGATCGGGGCGCACGACGATCGGCTGCAGAATGCCGTTGGCGCGCACCGACTCGGTCAGCTCGCGCAAATCCGTCTCGTCGAACTGGCGGCGCGGCTGGAAAGGGTTGGGGCCGAGCAGGTCGATGGCGATCAGCCGCGCGCCGTTGCCGCGCTGGCCTTGCGCTTCCTGCGCCGGCGGCGCATCGCCGAGCAGGGCGCTGAGGCCGCGGCCGAGGCCCCGCGGCGCGGCCGGCTTGGCGGTCGTCATGACGAGTGATCCTTGTTCTTGATCCGAATCGAGCCGCCCATCACGCCGCCTTCAGCGCCCGCTCGCGCTGGATGAGTTCGGAGGCGAGCTGGATATAGGCCTGGCTGCCGGGCGCCTTGATGTCATAGACGATGGCCGGCAGCCCATGGCTCGGCGCCTCGGACAGACGCACGTTTCGTGGGATTATTGTCTTATACACGATCTCGCCCATATGGGCGCGCACATCCGACTCGACCTGCTCGGTCAATCGGTTGCGCTTGTCCGCCATGGTCAGCACGACGCCCTGGATCTTCAGCGTCGGGTTGAGCGAGCCGCGCACCAGCTCCACCGTGCGCTGCAGCTGGCTGAGGCCTTCCAGGGCGAAGAACTCGCATTGCAGAGGCACCAGCAGCCCGTCGGCGGCGGCGAGCGCGTTCATGGTGAGCAGATTGAGACTGGGCGGGCAGTCGATCAGCACATAGGTGAAGGCCGGTCCCCGCGCGCTGAGCGCGGCCAGCGCGTCGCGCAGGCGGAAGGCCCGCTGCGGCGCATCGAAGAGTTCGGTCTCGGCGCCTGCAAGGTCAGGCGTTGCCGGGGCGATGAAGAGGCGCGGGATCGGCGTCGGCAGGATGGTCTCGGCCAGCGTCGCCTGGCCGATCAGCACATCATAGGTCGTGGTCAGGCGGCGCGACCGGTCGATGCCCAGGCCGGTCGAGGCGTTGCCCTGCGGGTCGCTGTCGATCAGCAGCACGGTTTCGCCGACCGCGGCAAGCGCCGTGCCCAGGTTGATGGCGGTCGTCGTCTTGCCGACGCCGCCCTTCTGGTTGGCGACGGCGAGAATACGAGGCCGGCTTTCGGATGCGAAGCTGGTCACGGGCGGCGGCCTTTGGGGGCGAGTGAGCGGACGACGACGATCGATCCGGCCGGGTCGCTTTGGCTCGGGATCGCGGTCGCGTCGATTGTCCAGGATCGGCGGGCCGCGGTCAATTCGTCCGCAGCCGTGCGGCCCTTGGGAAAGAGACAAATTCCACCTGGCCTGAGCAGCCGCACCGCATAGCCCAACAAGGTCTCCAGTGGCGCGACGGCGCGCGCCGTAACGACATCGGCGCGCGAGACGCCGCCGTCCTCGGCCCGGCCGCGCAGCACCCGCACATGGGCGGCGATGCCCATCGCCTCGGCGGCGGCGCGCAGGAAGGCACATTTCTTCTCGATCGACTCGACGAGGATCGTTTCGAGTCCGACTCGGGGGCCAAGAAGCGCGGCGAGCACCAGGCCCGGAAACCCCGCCCCGCTGCCGATGTCGATCAGCCGCTTCGCCGCCGCCGGCACCAGCGGCGCCAGCTGGGCGCTGTCGAGCATGTGGCGGCGCCAGAGATCGGCGAGCGATCCCGGACTCACCAGATTCATGCGTCCATTCCAGTCGGTCAGCGTCTGCGCGTAGGTTCGAAGCCGCGCCATCGCTGCGTCGTCGACCCTGCTCAGGCGCTGAAATCCTTCCGGGGTCAGCGGTTCAGGCGCGCCGTCTGACATCGCCCCGCCTGACATGGCCGAGCAGCGCAGTCAGCGCCCCCGGCGTCACGCCCTCGATCCGCGCCGCCTGACCAAGGGTCGCCGGACGGGTCGCCGAGAGCTTCTGTTTCACTTCGGTCGAAAGACCGGGGATCGCCGTATAGTCGAGGCCATCTGGCAGGATCAGGCTCTCGTCGCGGCGGAAGGCGGCGATTTCGGCGTCCTGACGCTCCAGATAGGCGGCATAGTGACCATCGGTTTCCAGAAGCGCCGCGATCTCGAGTGCAACAGATCCCAGCTCGTCCGGCCAGAGCCGTTTCAGCACCGTCATGTCTATCGTCGGGAAGCGCAGCAGCTCGCGCGCCGTCCGAGTGACGCCGTCCTGCACGATCTCGACGCCGGCCGCCTTCAGCTTGGCGGTGGTGAGACTCAACCGGTCGAGCTGCGCCCGGGCCGCCTCCAGCGCCGCTGTCTTGGTAGCAAAGGCACGGGCTCGCTCCGAGCCGATGCATCCGAGCTTCAGCCCCAAGGGCGTCAGCCGCTGATCGGCGGTGTCGGCCCGAAGGCTCAGGCGGAACTCGGCCCGGCTGGTGAACATGCGATAGGGCTCGCTCACCCCCCGCGTTACCAGATCGTCCGCCATCACGCCCGCATAGGCCGTGGCGCGATCGAGGATCAGCGGCGCGCCGCCGCCCGCGAACAGCCCCGCATTGAGCCCGGCGAGCAGGCCCTGGGCCGCCGCCTCCTCATAGCCCGTGGTGCCGTTGATCTGGCCCGCGAGGAAGAGGCCGGGCAGGCGTTTCACGTGAAACGCGGCCGTCAGTTCCCGCGGATCGACATAGTCGTACTCGATGGCATAGCCCGGCCGGACCATCGCCGCCCGCTCGAGCCCCGGAATGGTCGCCAGGAACGCGCGCTGCAACGCCTCCGGCATCGAGGTCGAAATCCCGTTCGGATAGACCGTATCGTCATCCAGCCCCTCCGGCTCCAGAAAGACCTGGTGACTCTCGCGCTCCGCGAACCGCACCACCTTGTCCTCGATGGACGGGCAGTAGCGCGGCCCGCGCCCGGCGATCTGGCCCGAATAGAGCGGCAGGCTGGAGAGGTTCTCGGTCAGGAGGCGATGCCCCGCCGCCGTCGTACGGGTGATGCCGCAGGCGATCTGCGGCGTGGTGATCTTCTCCGTCAGGAACGAGAACGCCGCCGGCACATCGTCGCCCGGCTGCATCTCCACCGCATTCCAGTCGATGGTCCGGCCGTCAAGGCGCGGCGGCGTCCCGGTCTTCAGCCGCCCCATGGCGAGCCCCAGTCCATGCAGCGTCCGCGCTAACCCGATCGATGGCGCATCGCCGACCCGACCCGCCGGAATGCGGCTCTCGCCGACATGGATAAGCCCATTGAGGAACGTTCCCGTCGTCAGGACCACGGCCCCGGCATGAACCGCTTCACCGGCCCCGGTTAGCACGCCGGCCACCTGGCCATCCTGGATCAGTAGATCATCGACCGAGGCCTCCACCACCGTCAGACCGGGCGTCGCGTCCAGCGCTGCCTGCATCGTCTGCCGATAGAGCTTACGATCCGCCTGGGCCCGTGGTCCCTGCACCGCCGGCCCCTTGCGACGGTTGAGCAGCCGGAACTGGATGCCCGCCGCATCTGCGACCCGCCCCATCAACCCGTCCAGCGCGTCCACCTCACGCACCAGATGTCCCTTGCCGAGCCCGCCGATCGCCGGGTTGCACGACATCTCGCCGATGGTCGCGCGCTTCTGGGTGACCAGCGCCGCGCGTGCGCCGAGCCGCGCCGCGGCAGAAGCGGCCTCCACCCCGGCGTGCCCGCCACCGATGACCAGAACATCGAATTTCATGCCGCGCCTTAGGACTCGCCGCCGCGCCGAAGTCAAGAATGCGGCACACGTTTCACGTGAAACAGGCCGCAAGGACTCGCTGACCGCGCGGTTGTTTCACGTGGAACATAGCCCCTACGTTTCACGTGAATCACTTGCCGATACAGAAGGCCGCAAAAATCCGGTCCAGCACCGCCTCGACATCGAACCGCCCGACGATCCGCGCCAGCGCCCGCAACGCCAGCCGCAAATCCTCCGCAGCAAGGTCCGGCGTTGCCTCCAGCGACCGCTGCAAGGCGCCCCATGCCTCGCCGAGCGCCTCGCGATGCCGCGCCCTGGTGATCAGAACGCCCGCGCCCGCCCCTCGGTCCGCCAGACGCGCCCTCAGCGCCTCCAGCAAGCCGCCGATGTCCCCGGTCAGCGCCGACCCCGTCAGCCTGACCAGACCTTCCGTCCCCTCAAGCTCCCCGGCGTTAACGCCAAGGTCGGCCTTGTTGCGGAACACGATATCGCCCGGCTGAGCCAGCCCATCCGTTTCGAGTCCGACTCGAAGTCCTGAGTCCGGACTCGCCGGCGCCACCACGAAAACCCTGAGGTCGGCCTCGCCCGCTCGCGCCCGCGCCCGCCGCACGCCCTCGGCCTCGATCGGATCGTCGCTCGGTCTCAGGCCCGCCGTATCCGAGAGCACGACGACATAACCGTCCAGCGCCAGCCGAACCTCGACAATATCGCGGGTCGTGCCCGGAATCGCCGAGACGATCGCCGCCTCGCGCCCCGCCAGCACGTTCAACAGCGTCGATTTCCCAACATTTGGTGGTCCGACGATCGCCACCCGCAACCCATCGCGTATGATCTCGCCCCGACGACCGTCCGCCAGCAGCCCGGCCATCTCCGCAGCGACCGCAGCCACCGGGCCATAGGCCCGTGCCGCGACATCCGCCGGCACGTCCTCCTCGTCGGTGAAGTCGATCGCCGCTTCCAGCCAGGCCAGGGCGTCAAGCAGCCGCGCCTGCCAGCCGGCGATCCCCCGCGCCCAGGCACCGCCCATCTGCTCCAGCGCCTGCAATCGTTGCGAGTCCGAATCGGCTTCGATGAGGTCGGCGAGGCCTTCAGCCTCTGTGAGATCCATCTTGCCGTTGGCAAAGGCGCGGCGGGTGAACTCTCCTGCCCTGGCAGGTTTGAGACCCAGCCCGGCCAGAACCGTGAACAGCCGCTCCAGAACCGCCGGGCTGCCGTGCAGATGGAGCTCGACGACATCTTCCCCGGTAAAGCTCGCCGGTCCCGCAAAGACCAAAGCCAGACCATCATCGAGTGGCGCGCCGGTCGCCGGATCGGCCAGCCGGACCCGGTGTGCCACCCGAGGCCGCGGCTCAAGTCCCGGCGCAAGGCGTGCCAGCGCGGCGATGGCGGCCGGCCCGCTCAGCCGCACGACCGCGACCCCCGCCCGTCCGGGGGCGCTGGCGAGCGCATAGATCGTCTCCGAATCGATCAGGGGGCTGCCTAGTCCTTGGCCGGCTTACGGCGGCCGCTGGCCATTGAGGCGAGACCGCCGAACATCTTCTGAACCTGCTCCATGCCCTGCGGCGCGAGACTGAACCAGCTCTTCAAGAGCGCCTCGGGATCGACCCGGGCGATGTTCTTCTGCAACCGCTCCTGCACATCCTTCAGGATCGCCTGCTGCATCGGCTCAAGGTCCGGTAGCCCCAGAAAGCGCCGCGCCTCTTCCGGCGACACGTCGATGTCGACATGGATCTTCATGCTCTCTCCCCTGCCCGGCGCGACCGGCCGGTGTTCCCATTCTGGACTCGGCTTCGCAAACATGCGAGTCACCCGCCCCTCCGGCGGCCGGAGCCGCCATGACGCCTTCAGCGGCGCCCAAAACGGACGCATTCGACCATGACCGCACTTCCCGCCCGCAACCTGCTCGGCGACGCGACCAGCCCCTACCTCCTCCAGCACAAGGACAATCCCGTGCACTGGCGGCCCTGGAGCGCCGAGGCGCTGGCCGAGGCCAAGGCGCTGGACAAGCCGATCCTGCTCTCGACGGGCTACTCGGCCTGCCACTGGTGCCACGTCATGGCGCACGAATCCTTCGAGGACCAGTCGACGGCCGATCTGCTGAACGCCAGCTTCGTCTGCATCAAGGTCGACCGCGAGGAGCGCCCCGAGATCGACCAGACCTTCCAGACCGCGCTGCAGGCGCTCGGCCAGCAGGGTGGCTGGCCGCTGACCGTGTTCCTGACGCCCGACGGCAAGGCGTTCGGCGGCGGGACCTATTTTCCGGCAGTGGAGTCGAACGGTCGGCCGGCCTTCTCGAAAGTCGTGAGCGACATCGCAGCCGCCTGGACGGACAGGCGCGCCGAAATCGAGGACACCGCGACGAAGGTGCGCGAGGCGTTGGTACGCCTGTGGGGCACCGATGAGCCCCGGCAGATCAACCCTGCGGTCATCGAAGTGGTCTCGCGGCGCATCACCCAGCGCATCGACCTGTTCTTCGGTGGCTTCGAAGGCGCTCCCAAATTTCCCCAGACCCACGCTTTGACGTTCGTCTGGCGCGCCTTCATGCGGTCTGCGCTGGGCCCGTTCGGCCAGGCGATCGGCCTGACCCTCGACAATATGAGCCAGGGCGGCATCTACGACCATCTCGGCGGCGGCTTCGCGCGCTATGCAACGGACGAACGCTGGCTGGTGCCGCATTTCGAGAAGATGCTCTACGACAACGCCTCGATGGTCGAACTGCTGACGCTGGTCTGGCAGCACACCCGCTCGCCGCTCTATGCCGCGCGGGTCGACGAGACGGTCGACTGGCTCCTACGCGAAATGGTGACCAATGACGGGGCCTTTGCCGCCGCCCTCGACGCCGACAGCGAGGGCGCCGAAGGCCGCTTCTATGTCTGGTCGGAAGCCGAGATCGACGAGGTGCTCGGCCCGAACGACGCGCCGCTCTTCAAGCAGGTCTATGGCGTCACGCCGCAGGGCAACTGGGAAGGCCAGAACATCCTCCATCGCCTCGGCGCGATGGGTTTCCTGCGCCCCGACCAGGAGGCGGTGCTGACCCGCTGCCGCCGCATGCTGCTCATGGCCCGCGCCAAGCGCGTCCGGCCGGCCCGCGACAACAAGGCGCTGGCCGACTGGAACGGCATGGCGATCGCGGCGCTTGCCCAGGCCGGCGCAGTCTTCCGCAAGCCGGAATGGCAGCTGGCCGCCATCCGCGCCTTCTGGGCGATCGACGCCAAGCTCGGCGATGGCGACAAGCTCCACCAGTCCTGGTGCGATGGCCGCAGCCTCAACGAGGCGACCGCCGAGGGCTATGCGCAGATGTCCCGGGCGGCCCTCATCCTGCACGAACTGACGATGGACAAGCGCTATCTCGACAAGGCGGTCGCCTGGATGGAACGTGTCGAGGACAAGTTCGCCGACAGCGCCAGAGGCGGCTACTTCCTCTCCAGCGCCGACGCCACCGATGTCGATGTCCGCATCAAGACCGCCTACGACGCCGCAACACCGAACTACAACGGCGTCCTGATCGAGGTCCTTGCCCGCCTCGCCTTCCTGACCGGCGACGAAAAATACCGCAAACGCTCGAACGGCGCCGTCGTCGCCTTCGGCGCCGAGATCGAGCGCAATCCCACCGGCGCCGCCTCCCTGTTGAACGCGATGGAGTTCATCTTCGCCGCGGTCCAGATCGTGATCATCGGCGACGAGCGCAGCCCGGAGACCCAGGCGCTGATCCGCGCCGTCTTCGACCGATCGCTTCCGGCCCGCATCCTCACCGTGCTGCGGCCCGGCGAGAAGCTGCCCAAGTCCCATCCGGCGCATGGCAAGGGGCTGGAGGGCGGCAAGGCCACCGCCTATGTCTGCTCCGCGACCACCTGCTCGCCGCCGGTGACCGATCCGGCCCAGCTCTTCGCCGGCCTGATCGCCGAGCCCTTCCGTAGGCTCGCCCAGATGCAGGCCGAGGCCGTCGCGCAGCAGCAGCAACGCATGGCCGCGGCCAACAACCGCTGACGTTTCACGTGGAGGCAATCGAGATGGGCGAGAAGATCGAGATCAGGACGGCGGACGGCAGCTTTTCCGCCTATCTGGCGAAGCCGGCCTCCGGCAAGGGGCCGGGCGTCGTCGTCATCCAGGAGATCTTCGGGGTGAACGCCAATGTCCGCGCCATCGCGGACGACCTGGCCGCAAAGGGCCATGTCGCCCTCGCCCCGGATCTCTTCTGGCGCATCGAGCCGGGCGTCGATATCACCGACAAGACCGACGCCGAATGGGCCAAGGCCTTCGACCTCTTCGGCAAGTTCAACGCCGATCTCGGCGTCAAGGACATCCAGGCGGCGATCGTGGCGCTGCGCGCCATGCCAGGCGTCGGCAAGGTGGGCGCGGTCGGCTACTGCCTCGGCGGCCTGCTCGCCTATCTGACGGCGGCCCGCACCGACATCGACGCCTCGGTCTCCTATTACGGCGTCAACATCGCAAACCTGCTGGGCGAGGCGGCGAACATTTCGAAGCCGATTCTTCTCCACGTCGCTGCCCGGGACCAGTTCGTCCCGCCCGAGGCGCAGGCCGAAATGGCGAAGGTGCTCGGCCCCCATGCCCAGGCGACCATGCTGACCTATGCCGGCCAGGATCACGCCTTCGCCCGCATCGGCGGCGCGCACTACCACGCCGATGCCGCGACCGCCGCCAACGCGGCGACGGCGGCGTTCTTCGCGGC
>JAEUMK010000048.1 GCA_016792565.1 Alphaproteobacteria bacterium | reverse complement strand
CGACACGCTGCGGGCGCTGGAAGAGGCGCTGGAGGACTACGCCGGCTGCGCCGTGGTCATCAGCCACGACCGCTGGTTCCTCGACCGCATCGCCACCCACATCCTCAGCTTCGAGGGCGACAGCCATGTCGAGTGGTTCGAAGGCAATTTCGAGGACTACATGGCCGACCGCAAGCGCCGCCTCGGCGACGACGCGCTGGTGCCGCACCGCATCAAGTACAAGAAGCTGACGCGCAACTAGGCCGCGTTGGAAGGATCGCGCGCCGCCCAGCCTTCGGGCAGCGGCGGCCAGCGCCCGGTGCCGCCGTCCTGCATCAGCAGGCCGGTCAGCGTCCGGTCGAGATGCTGGGCACGCCAGGCGAGCATCGCTTCGGCCTCGCGCAGGCGCGCGGCGGGGTCGGCGAGCGGGGTGCGCCAGGTGGGGTCGGCGGCGAGATCGAAGGCGAGCGCCTCGCCGTCGCCGAAATGGACATAGGCGGCGGTTTCGGTGCGGCGCACCGCAAGGGTCTGGCGCTCCAGGCGGCGGTCCCACGGCCAGGCGGGCGGTGTGTCCGAGATGAAGCCGAAGCGCCAGTCAAACTCCCAATGCGCCGCCTCGCGCCACCAGGGCGGCTCGCCGCCGTCGAGGAAGGGCGTCAGCGGCAGACCGTCGCACTGGACGGGCACCGGAATGTCCATCGCCTCGCAGAGCGTCGGGAACCAGTCCACGTTCTCGGTGAAGCGGGTGACGACGCGGCCGCGCGCCTTGCCGGGGCGTGGATCGCGGACGATCGCCGGGATGTGGTAGCTCGCCTCGAAGAAGCCCATCTTCTGGATGAGGCCGTGATCGCCGAGCTGCTCGCCATGGTCGGAGGTGACGATCACCAGCGTGTCGTCCCATTGGCCGAGCGCCTCCAGCGCAGCGCGGACGCGGCCGAACTGGTGGTCGGCCTCGCTGACCATGCCGAAATACTGCGCGATCATGCGCCGGGCGGCGCCGGCATCGGCCGGCGCGGCGAGGCGGGGATGCTGCATCAGCCCGTCATGCAGCCAGTGGCGCGTGCCGCCCGGCGCGATGGGGAGCGGCATGGCGGCGGGATCGTACATCGAGGCGAAGCGCCCGGCGGCGGCGTAGGGCTCGTGCGGGCGGAGCTGGCTGAGATGCGCGAACCAGGGACGGTTCTGCGCGCCGAGCCAGTCGATCAGGCGGTCGGCGAGGAAGGCCGAAAGGCTGAAGGCCTCGTCGCGTTCGGGTTCGGTGGCGATGGCGGCGTCGGCCTCGTCCGGCACGGTGAAGCCCTGGGCGCGCAGCCAGGCGATCCAGCTGTCGGGATGGCCGGAGCGCAGGCGATGGCCTTCGACGAGGCCTGGGAGCAGGCCCTCATAGGTCGAGAGGCGCGGATCGGACGGGCCGAGCGCGGCGCGCGGGTCGATGCTCTGGTCGGTGTAGCCGAAGAGGGTCGGCTCATAGCCGGCGCGGCGGGCGGCGAGGGCGATGTTGTCGAAGCGCGCGTCCAGCGGCGTGCCGTTCGCCACCACGCGATGGTTCATCTGATACAGGCCGGTGTAGAGGCTGGCGCGGCCGGGGCCGCAGGGCGCGCACTGGCTGTAGTGGCGAGCGAAGCGCACGCCCTCGGCGGCGAGGCGGTCGAGGTGGGGCGTGCGCACGATGGGATGTCCGGCGGCCGAGAGGCAGTCGCCGCGGAACTGGTCGAGCGTCACCAGCAGGATGTTGGTCATGCCTCAGGGCTTCTCGACGACGATCGTGTCGCGGCGGAGTTGCGTGTTACTCCGCCGCCATCGCCAGCGGCGCGCTTTGCGGGCCGCGGATCAGGGTGCCGGGGCGTTCGCCCGTCGCGACGCCTTCGCGGAAGGTGACCTTGCCGCTCTTGATGGTGGCGACGTAGCCCTCGGCCTTTTGCAGGAGGCGCTTGCCGCCGGCGGGAAGGTCGAAGGCGAGATAGGGTTTAAGCAGGCGCAGGCGCTTGAGGTCGATCAGATTGACGTCGCCGGCGAGGCCGGGCTTCAGCGCGCCGCGGTCGAAGAGACCGTAGGCGGCGGCAGTGTGGGCGGTCTGGCGGTGGATCGCCTGTTCCAGCGAGAGCTTCGCGCCGCGGCTGCGATCGCGGACCCAGTGGGTGAGCATGAAGGTGGTGCTGGCGGCGTCGCAGATGGTGCCGCAATGGGCGCCGCCGTCCGACAGGCTGACCAGCGTATCGCGATGGGCGAGCAGTTCGCCGACATGGTCGAGATGGCCATCGGTGTAGTTGAGGATGGGCAAATAGATGAAGCCGCGGCCCTCGTCCTCCATCATGATCTCGTAGGCGAGTTCGGCGGGATCGCGACCCTCGCGGGCGGCGATGGCGGCGATGGAATCTTCGGCTGGCGGCTCGTAGTCGGGATCGTCGCCGATGCGGTACTGGCTGTCCCACCCCTGGAAGAGCTTGTTGGAGAGAGCGTTGAGTGGCAGTCCGGGCGGGGCGACCGGATCGGCGAGGAGGCGCGCCTTGAAGGCCGGGTCGTTCAGCGCCGCCCATTGTTCGGCCCAGGGCTTGCCCGCGATGGCAAGCCAGCTGGCCCGCGCGACGAAGGGATGGGCGGTGCCGCGCCAGTTGAGGAGCAGGCCGGTGCCGCGCAGGGCGATCTGCGCGGTGACGCGGGCGCCGCGGGCATTGGCTTCCTCGGTGCGGCGAATCTGGTCGCGCCAGCCTTCATTGTCGCCGAGCGCCTGGAGCAGGGCGTAGCTGACGGGCATGCCGGTCTCGCGCGAGACGGTTTCCATCCATTCGAACTCTTCGGCGCAGGGGTTGAGGTCGGACGCCATTTCGAAGACGCCGTGCCCGGCGCGCTTGATGCCTTCGCCGATGCCGACGAGCTCGTCGCGATTGGCATAGGTGCCGGGCACCACCTCGCCGTCCTTGGCGCGGTGGAGCACGGTGCGGCTGGTCGAGAAGCCGAGCGCGCCGGCCTTGAGGCCGTCCTCGACGATGCGCGCCATGGCGGCGATATCGTCGGGCGTCGCGGCCTCGTTGCGCGCGCCGCGCTCGCCCATGACATAGGCACGGACGGCGGCATGGGGCACATGCGTGCCGACATCGACGGTGCGGGGCATCCGCGCCAGCACGTCGAGATATTCGGGGAAGCTCTCCCAGCCCCATGTCATCCCTTCGGCGAGGGCTGAGCCGGGGATGTCCTCCACGCCCTCCATCAGATTGATCAGCCAGTCATGCTTGTCGGGCGCGGCGGGCGCGAAGCCGACGCCGCAATTGCCCATCACGACGGTGGTGACGCCGTGCCAGGACGAGGGCGCAAGCTCCGCGTCCCAGGTCGCCTGGCCGTCATAGTGGGTGTGGATGTCGACGAAGCCGGGCGTGACGAGCAAGCCGGTCGCGTCGATCTCCTCCTTGCCTTTCGCAGCGATCGTGCCGACGGCGGCGATGCGGCCATTGTCGATCGCGACATCGCCGGTGAAGGCGGGCGCGCCGGTGCCGTCGACGATGGTGCCGTTGCGGATGACGAGATCGTGCATGGCGGTTCTTCCCTGAGATTTTGTTATGCGGGAAAGCTGCGCGCCGGGTGCCCGCGAGTCAATCAGGGCGCATCCTCGCCGTCGATGTGCACGCCCACCCGGACGTCGCAGATCGAGAAGTCGGCGCGCTTCAGGCCGCGAATGGCCCCGACATAGGAGAGGAAGTCGACGCTGGCCGGGCGGTTCGCCTTGACGACGGGGCGCTCGTCGTCGGGCAGGTCGGCGGCGATGCGCACGCTGGTCATCGTGTCGGGCTGGGCGGGCGGTTCGCCGGTGTTCAGGGCGAAGACGATCTCCAGCCCGGAGACGGTCATGCCGAACGCCGTGTAGAGACGGTCGAGGCGGCGGGCGGCGCCCCGCATGAAGAAGAACTCGCTGTTGGCGCTGTCGTAGCTGTCGCCGCGTCCCATGCCGACGACGCCCGGACAGAAGGCGCCCCAGGTCTCGGTCGTGCCCTGGGCGCGGCGGGCGTCCTCGGCGGCCGAAACGGTTTCGACGGGAAGCGTGCCGAGAAAGCCGGCGGTGCCGTCGGAGCGGGTGACGATCGCGACATAGCCTGAGTCCGGCGGCAGGCGGCCGGAGAACTCCGGCGGCAGGTTCGGATGCGCCGAAACGCCGCCGTCCTTGTTGTCGGGATTGCCGGTCTGGGCGACGAAACCGTCGATCACGCGGTGGAACTGAAGCCCGTCATAGACGCCCTCGCGGGTCAGCTGCTTGATGCGCTCCACCGCCCTGGGCGCAAGGTCGGGGCGCAGCTCGACGATGATCCGGCCTTTCGAGGTGTCGATGACCAAAAGGTTCTCGGGGTCGAGCGTGCGCCAGTCCGGATCCTCGGCTGCGCAGGCCGAGGGCAAGGTCAGGGCGGCGGCGAGACTTGCGGCGAGGGCGAAGGAGCGCATCGGCGACTCCTAGCATCGCCGCGGCCGGCGGTCACATCGCATAGCCGAAGCGCCCGACCCAGGGCGCGAGGATCGGCAGGACCGGCGCCATCTGGTCGCGGTACTTCGTCCAGCGGCCATCGGCGGTGCGGTAGAGCGGCTGGACGATCTGGGCATAGCTCGGCGTGCGGATATGAGTACGCGCGGCGGCGGTCGACTGATGGTCGAGCACGGCGCCGGTCCATGGCAGGTCCAGATAATCGAGCAGGGCGCGCGCCGTGCCTTCCAGATCGGCGATCATCGCCTCGTAGCGGACGGCATGGACGCGGAGCGGCAGCAGCGCCCGGCAGGCGGTCCAGAAGGTCATCACCCGGTCGTAGAGCAGGGCCGAATCCTGAAGCGTCAGGAAGCTCGCCATCGCCGCGTTCACACGGAAGTTCTGCATGAAGCAGGAGAGCACCGCGTCGCAGGGATGGCGCTCGGCGAAGATGAAGCGCGCGTCCGGGAAGAGGCGGTGGATGAGGGGCGCGCGCACCAGATGCAGCGGCAGCTTGTCGATGACGAGCCTGCCCTGCGCCTGAGGCGCGAGGGCGTCGAGTTCGTGGAAGTAGCGGGCGCGCAGGGCATCGATCTCGGCGGCGTCCATGGCCGGCAGGCGGTCGATGTCGCCGGCGAGGTCGGCGACGCGCTGCAGCAGCGGTTCCTCCTCCAGCACATGGGCGCCGGGATGGCCCATCAGCACCGTGTCGAGCAGCGTCGTGCCGGAGCGCGGGAAGCCGACCAGAAAGGCGGGGGCCGGGCGTCCGGCCGGCGCATGGGGCAGCCAGCGCGCCGACCAGGCCGGGGTCGCGGCCGCGATCTGCTGCTCGACGGTCTCGCGATAAGCCGCGATGCGCCCGCCGCCCGCCAGATAGGGCGCGGCGTTCAGGGCGTTGACCTCGGCGAAGGCGGCGAACGCCTCGTCGTAGCGGCCGAGTTTGTCGGCGAGCTGGCCGATCAGCCGGGCGCGCACCATGTCGAGGCCGGTCGCGGAGACGTCCAGCGAACGGGCGCCGGCGAGGGCTTCGGCGTGGCGCCCGGCGCGCTGGTCCTCGAGTACCTGGAGCACCGCCGTCTCGCGCGCGGGCACGCCGGCGGCGCGCGCCGCACCGAGCAGCGCCGCCAGATCGCCGATCCGGTTGTGCTGTTCGAGCAGCAGGCCAAGATTGACATAGGCGAGGCCGGCGGTCGGATCGAGGGCGATCGCGGTGCGATAGGCGTCCTCGGCGGGCCGGACGTCGTCGAGCTGTCCGTGGGCGTCGCCGAGCGCGACATGGGCCTGCCAGTGGCGCGGGGCGCGGCGGATCGCCTCCGCCAGCACGCCGAGGGCCTCGGCGGCCCGCGCGGAGCGGATGAGGGCGATGCCCTTCTCGACAAGGACATCCGCATCGCCGGGAACGGCCTGCAGCCGGGCATCCAGAACGGCGAGGCAGTCGCGCCAGCGCTTCGCCTGGGCGAGGACGCGCGCGAGGTTGAGATGCGACGCGGCAAGGTCGGGGCGCAGGACGCGGGCCCGGTCGAGGGCCTCGATCGCGCCGTCGAGATCGCCGAGATCGCGGCGGGCGTTGCCGAGATTGTTCCATGCCTCGGCATAGTCGGCCTTCGCCGCCACCGCCGCCTCGTAGGCGGCGACGGCATCGGCGAGACGTCCGAGGCCCTTGAGGATGTCGCCGCGCAGCCGCAGGAGATCGGGCGAGGGCGCACGCATCGCCGCGGGCGCGGTCAGGCGCTCGGCCGCTGCGGCGTCGCCCATGTCGACGAGCAGCTTGGCGAGATTGGCGCGGGTGCGCGGGTTGGCCGGATCGGCGTCGAGAGAGCGGCCGAGATAGTCCGCCGCCTTCGGCCGGTCGCCGGCCTGGGCGGCGACGACGCCGAGGAACTGCAGAATGCCGGCATGGCGGGGCGCGGCCCGCAGCGCCGCCTCGCCCTGGGCCAGCGCCCCCCTCAGATCGCCGCGCGCGTGCAGCGCCAGCGCAAGCTTGAGGGCGTCTGGGGGACCGGACATCGCGGCGCAATCCTCGTCGTGCGGGTTCAGCGCCGTGATGCCCATTTCGTCCCGGCGGCGCAATGGCCCGCGGCGTCCCGACGGGCCGGGCAGCGCGCCTTCCTTGCGCGCGGGCGGGGGCCATGCCACCAACCCTGACGCAAAACAATCAGGGAAGCGACCATGCAGTGGAAACGTCTGGGCGGAAGCCCGATCTCGGTCTCGGCGATCTGCATGGGGACCATGACCTTCGGCAACCAGGCCGACGAGGCGATGTCGCATCGCATCCTCGACATGTCGCTGGAGGCCGGGATCAATTTCTTCGATACGGCCGAGAACTATCCCGTGCCGCCGAAGGAGGAATGGGCGGGGCGCACCGAGGAGATCGTCGGGCGCTGGATGAAGACCAAGCGGCGCGACGAGATCATCCTGGCGACCAAGGTGAGCGGCCCGAGTCACGGCTGGCTGAAAAGCTCGCAGCGGGCGGGCATGACGGCGCTCGACCGGCACAACATCATCAGCGCCATCGAGGCCAGCCTGAAGCGGCTGCAGACCGACTATGTCGATCTCTACCAGACCCACTGGCCCGATCACGGCACCGCCTATGACGAGACGATGGAGGTGCTGGACGACCTGATCCGGGCCGGCAAGGTCAGGATCGTGGGCTGCTCCAACGAGACGAGCTGGGGACTGATGAAGAGCCTCGCCGCCTCGGAGCGCGGCGGTTTCGCGCGCTACGTCACGATCCAGAACAATTTCAGCCTCAACAACCGCCGCTTCGAGGACGAGCTGGCGCAGGTGTGCCGGCAGGAGAAGGTGAGCCTCATCCCCTATTCGCCGCTGGCCGGCGGCGTGCTGAGCGGCAAGTACCAGGGCGGCGCGACGCCGGAGGGGGCGCGGTTCTCGAACTACATCCGCATCGGCGGGCGGCAGGCCGCGATGGCGCGGCGCTTCGTCAACGACAAGAGCCTGGCGGCGACGGCGCGCTACATGGAGATCGCCGCCAGCATCGGCATGTCGCTGGTCACGCTGGCGACGGCGTGGAGCAAGAACCACGACTTCGTCGCCTCGACCATCGTCGGCGCGACCCATACCGACCAGGTGCCGGACATCCTCGCCGCCGCCGACGTGACGCTGGACGCCGAGACGCTGAAGCGGATCGACGCGGTGTCGAAGGAGATCATGTACCCGATGGGCTGAGGCGGACGCCTTCCCCCGCGCGGGGGAAGGCGGGCCGTTCAGGCGAGCTCCAGCCCGTCCAGCGCGCCGGCCTCGCGCCACTCGTCGAGCAGGCGGGTATAGGCGATCGGGCCCTTGCCGTAGGAGCCGTTGCGGATGGCCATCGGGTTGGGCTTGCCCTCGTTGTTGTAGTAGCCGGGCGTGCACTCCTCGAGGAACTTCCGGTTGAACACCGAGGTGTCGATGATGGTCTGCACCCAGGCCTCCTCGGCCGCCGCGCTCGGTTCGACGGTGCGGGCTTGGCGGGCCATGGCCTCGGCGACGATGTAGGCGATGTGGCGCGCCTGCTCGCCGATGATCGAGGGGAAGTTCACGGCGAACCCGGCCTGCGAGGGCTGGATGATGAAGGCGTTGGGGAAGCCGCGCGAGGTGATGCCGTGCAGCGTCGAGACGCCCTGCGACCACTTGCCCGACAGCGTGACGCCGTCGCGGCCGACGAGGTCGTAGCCCGAACGGCGGGTATAGTCGGTGCCGACCTCGAACCCCGTGGCGTAGATCAGGCAATCGACCTCGTAGGTCTTGCCGTTGGCGACGACCGCGTTCTCGGTGATGCGCTCGACGCCGCGGCCCTCGGTATCGACGAGCGTGACGTTCGGCCGGTTGAAGGTCGGCAGATAGTCGTCGTGGAAGCAGGGGCGCTTGCAGAACTGATTGTACCACGGCTTGAGCGCCTCGGCCGTCCGCTTGTCCTTGACGACGGCATCGATGCGGGCCCGGATCTGCTCCATCTTCTTGAAGTCGGCGAGCTGGACGAGATCGGCCGGGTCCTTGTGGCCGGCGGCGGCGTTGGTGCGGTGGAGCAGCAGGATGTTTCGGATGATTTCGGTCCAGCCGTCATTGACCATGTCCTCGTCCTGGAAGCCGCCGGTGACGAGGATGCCGAAATTGTCCATCCGGCGCTTCTGCCAGCCGGGGGTGAGGGTCTTCACCCACTCGGGATCGGTCCGCGTGTCGTTGCGCACGTCGACGGACGAGGGCGTGCGCTGGAAGACGTAGAGCTGCTTCGCCGCCGCGCCCAGATGCGGCACGCACTGCACCGCCGTCGCGCCGGTGCCGATGATGCCGACGCGCTTGTCGGCGAGGCCGGTGAGGTTCCCCTTCGCGTCGCCGCCGGTATAGGCGTAGTCCCAGCGGCTGGTGTGGAAGGAGTGGCCCTTGAAGGTCTCGACGCCCGGAATGCCGGGGAGCTTGGGCCGGTGCAGCGGACCGTTCGCCTGGACGACGAAGCGCGCCTTCATCGCGTCGCCGCGATTGGTGCGGACGATCCAGCGCGCCGCGGTCTCGTCCCAGGTCAGGCTGGTGATCTCGGTCTGGAAGCAGGCGTCGCGGTAGAGATCGAAGTGGCGGCCGATGGCGCGGCAATGCTCGAGGATCTCGGGCGCGGGCGTGTATTTGGAGGCCGGCATGAAGCCGATCTCCTCCAGCAGCGGCAGGTAGATGTAGCTCTCCACGTCGCAGGCGGCGCCGGGATAGCGGTTCCAGTACCAGGTGCCGCCGAAGTCGCCGCCCTTCTCGATGATGCGCAGCGACTTGACGCCCGCCTCGCGCATGCGCGCGCCGGTGAGCAGGCCGCCGAAGCCGCCGCCGATCACCACGACATCGACTTCGTCGGTCAGCGGCGCGCGGGTGAATCCCGGCTCGACATAGGGGTCGTCGAGATAGTGGGCGAACGGCCCGGCGATCTCGACATATTGCTCGTTGGCGTCGCTGCGCAGGCGCTTGTCGCGCTCGGCGAGATACTTGGCCTTCAGCGCGGCGGGGTCGAAGCCGAGTTCGGCTGTGCTCTGGCTCATGGCGTTCAGTCCCTGATCGCTCTCGCGGGAGCGTGTGATTTTCTGTGCCGCCAAGGTCGAGCGCCCCTGAAGACCCGTCAAGGTGCCGTGAACGGAAACGTGAGGCGAAGCAGACGGCCAGGCGCGCCAGAGTCGCCATCAGGCGCGAGACGCGGCGGATGCGCAGGGTCAGGCGCCCGATCAAGGCGATGAGGCGCGGGACGGCGCGCTGGGCCCGCAGCTGCGCCGCGCGGGCCGCCCGGGCGGCGGCCGTGGCGCGGCCGTGCCGAAGGGCGTTGGCGTTGCCGGGCTGGCCACCGGCCTTTTTCCGGGGCGGGCGCGGCCGGGCGGCCTGACCGAACCGGGGGCGGAGCGGGAAGGCCACCCCGACGATGCCTGACGTAACGGCAGGGGTTCGTTCGACGGATTCGGCGCTCTTTCGCGGCGGCGGCTGCCCGCCCTGAAGCGCGACGTGCAGCTCGATCGCCGCGGCGAGGGTCTCGGACAGGAGCGCGCGGCGCCAGGCGCCGGCGGCGCGCAGAAGGTCCGCCAGCCCCGCCGCATCGAGCGGGGCGGTCCGGGCCAGCATGTCGATACGCGCCCAGTCGTCCATGCGCCGCCTCCCTGTGCGGCGAGCATAGCAGGAATTATCTCTTATGGGAAGATAGTCCTTGCCGTAACGGGGCGGCCGTCAGGCCGCCGCCGTCGTGACGATGGTGCGGGGGTCGTAGTTGAGGATCGGGGCGAGCCAGCGCTCCGTCTCGGCGACGCTCATGCCCTTGCGCGCCGCGTAGTCCTCGACCTGGTCGCGCTCGATCTTGCCGATGCCGAAATAGGCGCTTTTCGGGTGGCTGAAATAGAGCCCGCTGACCGCCGCGCCCGGCCACATGGCGAAGCTCTCGGTCAGCGTGATGCCAGCCTCGCGCTCGGCGTCCAGCAGACGGAAGAGCGTCGCCTTCTCGGTGTGGTCGGGCTGCGCGGGATAGCCCGGCGCCGGGCGGATGCCGCGATATTTCTCGGCGATCATGTCGTCGTTGGAGAGCGCCTCGTCCGGCGCATAGCCCCAGAACTCCTTGCGCACGCGCTCGTGCAGGCGTTCGGCGAAGGCCTCGGCGAGGCGGTCGGCGAGCGCCTTGGAGAGGATCGCCGAATAGTCGTCATGGGCAGCGACGAAGCGTCTGGCGACCTCGTCCTCGCCATGGCCGGCGGTGACGGCGAAGGCGCCGATATAGTCGGCGACGCCGCTGCCGACCGGCGCGACGAGATCGCTGAGCGCCATGTTGGGGCGCACGGCGTCCTTCGCCTGCTGCTGGCGCAGGGCATGGAAGCGGGCGCGCTCCCTGGTGCGGGTCTCGTCGGTCCACACGACGATGTCGTCGCCCGAGGCGTTGGCCGGCCAGAAGCCGACGACCGCCTTCGCGGTCAGCCAGTTCCCGGCGACCATCTTCCCCAGCATGTCCTGAGCGTCGGCGAAGAGATTGCGCGCCGCCTCGCCGACGATTGCGTCCTCAAGGATCGCGGGATAGCGGCCGGTCAGCTCCCAGCTCTGGAAGAACGGCGTCCAGTCGATGCGCCCGACCAGCTCGGCGAGGGGGTAGGCATCGAAGGTGCGGGTGCCGAGGAAGGCGGGCTTCGGCGGCTGGTAGGCGGACCAGTCGAGCTTCAGCGCATTGGCGCGCGCCTGCTGAATCGTGAACCGGCGATCGGGGCGGCGGCTCGCGGCGTGGCGCTCGGCGATGTCGGCGTAGTCGGCGCGCACGTCGCGCACGAAGTCCGGCTTCTGGTCCTTCGACAGGAGCGCCGAGGCGACCGCGACGGCGCGCGAGGCGTCGGTGACGTAGACCGCCTGGCCGCGCGTGTAGTTCGGCGCGATCTTGACGGCGGTGTGGACCTTCGAGGTCGTCGCGCCGCCGATCAGCAGCGGCACGTCGAAGCCCTGGCGTTCCATCTCGGCCGCCAGGTGGCACATCTCGTCGAGCGAGGGCGTGATGAGGCCGGAGAGACCGATGATGTCGGCGTCTTCCGCGCGGGCGGTGTCGAGGATCTTCTGGGCCGGGACCATGACCCCGAGGTCGATGACCTCGTAGTTGTTGCACTGGAGAACCACGCCGACGATGTTCTTGCCGATGTCGTGGACGTCGCCCTTGACGGTCGCCATGACGATCTTGCCGGCGGCCTCGCGCTTCGCGCCGGCGGCCTCGGCCTCCATGAAGGGCATGAGCCAGGCGACCGCCTTCTTCATCACGCGGGCGCTCTTGACCACCTGGGGCAGGAACATCTTGCCCGCGCCGAAGAGGTCGCCGACGACGTTCATGCCGTCCATCAGCGGGCCTTCGATGACGTGCAGCGGGCGCTCGGCCGCGAGCCGGGCTTCCTCAGTGTCCTCGTCGATATAGTCGGCGATGCCCTGGACGAGCGCATGGGCGAGGCGCTCGCGCACCGGCAGCTTGCGCCATTCGAGGTCGGCTTCCTTGCGGGTCGCGCCGCCGCCCTTGTACTGCTCGGCGATCTCCAGGAGGCGCTCGGTCGCGTCCGGGCGGCGGTTGAGGATGACGTCCTCGACGCGCTCGCGCAGTTCGGCCGGGATGTTCTGATAGACGCCGAGCTGGCCGGCGTTGACGATGCCCATGTCCATGCCCGCCTTGATGGCGTGGAACAGGAAGACGGTGTGCATCGCCTCGCGCACCGGCTCGTTGCCGCGGAACGAGAACGAGACGTTGGAGACGCCGCCCGAGACATGGGCGAGCGGCATCAGGCGGCGGATTTCGCGCGTCGCCTCGATGAAATTGACGCCGTAGACGTCGTGCTCCTCGATGCCCGTCGCCACCGCGAAGATGTTGGGATCGAAGATGATGTCCTCGGGCGGGAAGCCGGCCTCGCGGGTCAGCAGTTCGTAGGAGCGGCGGCAGATCTCGACCTTGCGCTCGATCGTGTCGGCCTGGCCGGCGGTGTCGAACGCCATGACGACGACGGCGGCGCCGTAGCGGCGCAGCAGCTTCGCCTGTTCGACGAATTTCTCCTCGCCCTCCTTCATGGAGATCGAGTTCACGACCGGCTTGCCCTGGACGCATTTCAGGCCGGCCTCGATGATCTCCCACTTGGAGCTGTCGATCATGAAGGGAACCTTGGCGATCGAAGGCTCGGCCGCCATCAGGTTGAGGAAGCGCACCATCGCGGCTTTGCCGTCGAGCAGGCCCTCGTCCATGTTGACGTCGATGATCTGCGCGCCGCTCTCCACCTGGTCGCGGGCGATGTCGAGCGCCGCCTCGTAGTCGCCGGCGGTGACGAGCTTGCGGAACTTCGCCGAGCCGGTGACGTTGGTGCGCTCGCCGACATTCACGAAGGGAATGTCGGGGGTGAGCGTGAAGGGCTCGATGCCGGAGAGGCGCAGCAGCTTGGGCTTTTCCGGCACGCTGCGCGGGGCGACGTCCGCCACCGCCGTGCAGATCGCGGCGATATGCTCGGGGGTCGTGCCGCAGCAGCCGCCGACGACGTTGAGGAGGCCGCTCATGGCGAACTCGCGGATGAGGCCGGCCATGTATTCGGGCGAGTCGTCGTAGCCGCCGAACTCGTTGGGGAGGCCGGCATTGGGATGGCAGGCGACCAGCGTCTCGGCGCAGTTCGACAGCTCCATCACGTACTGGCGCAGCTCCTTCGCCCCCAGCGCGCAGTTGAGGCCGACGATCAGCGGTTCGGCGTGGCGGATCGAGTGCCAGAAGGCCTCGACCGTCTGGCCGGTGAGGGTGCGGCCCGAGAGGTCGGTGATCGTGCCGGAGACCCAGATCGGGTAGCTGCGGCCGATCTCGCCGAAGAGCTGCGTGCAGGCGAAGAGCGCGGCCTTGGCGTTCAGCGTGTCGAAGACCGTCTCGATCAGCAGGATGTCGGCGCCGCCGTCGATCAGCGCCTTCGCCGCCTGGTGGTAGGCGGCGACCAGTTCGTCGAAGGTGATGGCGCGAAAACCGGCGTCGTTCACGTCGGGCGAGATCGAGGCGGTGCGGTTGGTCGGGCCGATCGAGCCGGCGACGAAGCGGGGTCTGTCCGGCGTCGAATAGCGGTCGGCGAGCGTCCGGGCGAGGCGGGCGCCCTCGTAGTTCAGCTCGTAGACAAGCTCCTCCATGGCGTAGTCGGCCATGGCGACGGTCGTCGCGCTGAAGGTGTTGGTCGAGACGATGTCGGCCCCGGCCTTCAGATAGCCTTCGGTGATCGCCGAGACGATCTCCGGCTGGGTGAGGATCAGCAGATCGTTGTTGCCCTTCACGTCGTGCGGCCAGTCCCTGAACCGTTCGCCGCGATAGTCCGCGTCGGTGAGGTTGTAGGTCTGGATCATCGTGCCCCACGCGCCGTCGAGCGTGAGGATGCGCGCCTTGCTCTCGGCGAGGATGTAGGCGCGGGCGTCGGGGCGGGCGGTCATCTCATTCAACCTTAGAACTCTTCCTCATCCTGAGGAGCGGCCGTCAGGCCGCGTCTCGAAGGACGCAATGCAGTAGCAGCTTCGTACGTGGCTCGAGGCTCCGCGCGTGCCGCGCTCCGCACCTCACCATGACGAGATCTGGTGTTCATGCCGCCGCCTCAAGCAGCAAACGGGCCCGATCGCTCATGCCATCAACCCCAAAGGGGTTGACGATCTCCAGTGGTCCCAGACGCATGCCATCGTCCATATCCTCGCTGAAGAGGACCGTGCACCCGGCATCTCGGGCTGCTGTGACGAGCAACGCATCCCAATAGGCAAATCGGCCGGCGGCCATCAAGCCCAGCGACTCTTCCGCATTGGCCCGGCTCGCCGAGAACACCTCAAAGGCCGCCAACAGGTTCCGGGCGCGCTGCGCAGCCTCCCAGACGGGAAGTCTGAACTTCCTGCGCAGGACATTTTGGACTTCTCCAACCGACTGGAGCCCGATCGCCGAGGGCACCGACGTCAGGCCACGCACGATATCCTCCGCCACAGCCCTTTTGAGCGCGTCGCGCTCATCCCAGAGATAGACGAATATGTTCGTATCGGCGCTGATCATCCGCGCCGATCCCCGTCGCGATCATGGATTTCATCTCGGTTAAACCTGAAGCCATCTTGAGGCACGAAGGTCTGCCGGCCCGTATCCAGCAGTGCCGCGATGGCAGCCTTGCGCATGATGGGATCGGCGCGCTCAAGGCGATTGCGGAACTCGACAGCCTCTTCCGCCAAACCAGCGCGCGGCGAGGGGGTGGTATGGGGTGTTGCGGGGCCCGCATCATCGCCGCCTGCAAGCTCGATCGTTACGAGTTCGCCGCGCTTTTCATTGAACAAGGCGTTCCAGTAATCCTTGACGGCGCCAAGCGGACGAAGGCCGGGCGTAGGCCGTCCATCCTTGCCATTGTCCATCTTGACCCATTTTCCGGCCACACCATCGACCTTTAGAGCGACGACAGCGCCCGCGGTCAGCGCGCCGAGATGGCGCGACAGCGCAGCGTCGTCGTGAATGTGCTTCAGCCAGACCACGTGATCCCTAACAACTGCATTCGCCATGTGACACCTCCTTGGTGTCAGCGTTATAGGGGTCCATGGGGGTGTATGTCAACACCCACGCAGGCCCACCCCATACCACCCCTCACGCCGCCGCTTCCAGCGGCGCGCTTGGTGCGCTCGGCTTGATGCCGAGGATGCGGCAGATGGCGTAGGTCAGGTCGGCCTGGTTCAGCGTGTAGAAGTGGATGTCGGCGAAGCCGATGGCGGTGAGCCGCTCGACCTGCTCGGCGGCGACGGTGGCGGCGATCAGCTTGCGGGTCTCCAGATCGTCGTCGAGGCCCTCGAAGCGATCGTGCAGCCAGGCCGGGACCGAGGCGCCGCAGCGCGCCGCCATGCGGACGATGCCCTTGAAGTTGGTGGTCGGCATGATGCCGGGGACGACCGGGATCTTCACGCCGAGCCGCCGGGCCCGCTCCAGGAAGCGGATATGGGCGTCGGTCTCGAAGCAGAACTGGGTGATGGCGCGGGTCGCGCCGGCGTCGATCTTGCGCTTGAGCAGGTCGATGTCGGCATCGAGCGTGGCGCTGTCGGGGTGCTTCTCGGGGTAGCAGGAGACGGAGACCTCGAACTCGCCGATCGCCCTGATGCCCTCGATGAGGGCGGGCGTCGACTCGTAGCCGTCCGGCGTCGGGCGATAGGGGCCCATGTCGGGCATGTCGCCGCGCAGCGCCACGATGTGGCGCACGCCCGCCGCCCAGTAGTCGCGGATGACGCCGTCGATCTCGTCCCGCGTCGCGCCGACGCAGGTGAGATGCGCGGCCGGCTTGAGCCGCGTCTCGTCGACGATGCGCTTGACCGTCGCGTGGGTGCGCTCGCGGGTCGAGCCGCCGGCGCCGTAGGTGACCGAGACGAAGGAGGGGCTAAGCGGCTCCAGCCGGCGGATGGCGCGCCAGAGGGTCTGCTCGGCCTCCTCGCTGCGGGGCGGAAAGAATTCGAAGGAGACGTTCAGGCTCATCTCAGGCGGCCTCCCCGGCCCGGCGCGTCGCGGCGCCCTTGGGTTTTTCCAGCAGCCACAGCTTCACGGTGAGCTGCGCCCCGGCCGCGCCGGCCGGCGGCAGGTCGCGCGTCTGGACGAGTTTCAGGCCGGCATGTTCGGCCCAGGCCCTGACCTCGCGGTCGGCGAAGCCGAGGCGGCGATGGGCGTGGCTCTCGCGCAGGTGTTCCAGGCCGTGCGGCGCGAAGTCGGCGATCAGCATGCGCCCGCCCGGCGCGACGAGGCGGGCGGCCTCGGCCACCGCGTCCTGCGGGTGCTCCAGGAAGTGCAGCACGTGATGCAGCACCGCGACGTCGGCCTGGGGCATGACGCCGAGCGCGCCCGGATCGAGGCGCAGCATGTTGCCGTAGCGCACCTGCGCGTGGGCGAGGCCGGCGCGCTCCAGATTGGCGCGCGCGATGCTCAGCATCTCGTGGCTGGTGTCGATGCCGATCGCGCGCCCGGCGCGGGGGCCGAGCACTTCGAGGATGCGCCCCGTGCCGGTGCCGAGATCGAGCAGCGTGCCGATGCGCTTCGGCCCCAGCATCTCGACGATGGCCTGCTCGACGGCTTCCTCGGGCAGATAGAGCGCCCGGATTTCGCCCCAGCGGTCGGCATTCGCGGCGAAATAGTCGGCCGCCGCCGCGGCGCGGGCCTTGCGGATGGCGGCGAGGCGGGCGGCGTCCTCGGCGAAGACCGGATCGTCCTTGTCGATGAGGGCGTCCACGGCGCGGGCGAGGCCGGCGGCGGGGCCGTCCTCGGCCAGGCGGTAGAGAACCCAGGTGCCTTCCGGGTAGCGCCGGAGCAAGCCGGCCTCGACCATCAGGCGCAGGTGGCGGCTGACCCGCGGCTGGCTCTGCTGGAGGACCTGGGTGATCTCGGTGACGGTCAGTTCGGCGCGCGCCAGGAGGGCGAGCAGACGCAGGCGCGTCGGCTCGGCTACCGCTTTCAGTCCTTCAAGCAGATCATGCATGCCGCGGCACCTTCCCGCGAAAACATAAACATATCTGTATATGGGCATGCAAGCTTGCAGGCGCCGCCCGGCCGGCCGGCGCGCGCGGCGGGTCAGGCGGGCTGCATGGCGGCCGGGTCGAGCCACATGACTTCCCAGGTGTGGCCGTCGGGATCGTCGAAGGCGCGGTGATACATGAAGCCGAGATCCTCGGCGGTCCGCGACTCGGTAGCGCCGCCCTTCAGCGCCGCCTCCATCATGGCGTCCACCTCGGCGCAGCTGTCGCGCGAGAGGCAGATCATCGTCTCGCTGACCTTGGTGGCGTCGGCGATCTCCTTGCCGGCGAATTGGCGGTATCGCGCATGGGTCAACAGCATGACGAAGATGGTGTCCGAGACGACCATGCAGGCCGTGGTCGTGTCGCCGAGCCGCCGACTGAAGCCGAAGCCGAGGCCGGCGAAGAAGGCCTTCGACCGTTCGAGATCCGCGACCGGAAGGTTGACGAAGATCATCTGCGGCATGTGCATCTCCCGATGGCCCGCGCGGCCGGCAATGGAAAAGGGCCGGGGCTATTCGCCGCCGGCCCTTCTGGTGTCTCCCGAGACTGCTTCCCTAGAGGAAAAACAGAATGGCCCCGAGGAAGAGGAAGACAGCACCCGTGGTCAGCACACCGACCTGTTGCATGTGAACTCTCCCTGAACGAACTGCCGGCGAGTGTGACCCGAAAGAGACGACTCGCCAAATTAAAACGATATTGCAGCGCACCCGGCTCCGACGCTTTGTTCTAGATCAAAGATCGATCGTTGCGCAAACCGGGTCTTTACTATTCGAAAGATTGCGGCCGATCGATAAGCCCGCCTCATGCGTCGATTAAGGCCGCCGGGATGGTTCAGGCCGCGCCGTAACCACCGCCGCCGGGGGTCTCGATCAGGATGGCGTCGCCGGCGGCCACTTCGGTCTGATCGGCGCCCTTCAGCGGCTCGATCCGCCCGTCCGCCCGGATGACGCTGTTGCGGCCCCTGGCGGCGTCGCCGCCGCCCGCGAGGCCGAAGGGCGCGGTCTCGCGCCGGGTGGAGAGGATCGAGCAGGTCATCGGCGCGCGGAAGCGCAGACGCCGCACGACGCCGTCGCCGCCCCGGTGCGCACCCGCGCCGCCCGAGAAGCGGCGGATGGCGAAGGACTCGACCAGCACCGGGAAGCGGCTCTCCAGCACTTCCGGGTCGGTGAGGCGCGAATTGGTCATGTGGGTGTGGACGGCGGACTGGCCGTCGAAGTCCGGACCGGCGCCCGCGCCGCCGCAGATCGTTTCGTAATACTGGTAGCGCGCGTCGCCGAAGGTCAGGTTGTTCATCGTGCCCTGCGAGGCGGCGAGCACGCCCATGGCGCCGAAGATCGCGTCGGTGACGGCCTGGCTGGTCTCGACATTGCCGGCGACGACGGCGGCGGGGTAGCGCGGCTTCAGCATCGAGCCGTCGGGGATGACGATGTCGAGCGGGCGCAGGCAGCCGGCGTTGAGCGGGATGTCGTCGTCGGCCAGGCAGCGGAAGCAGTAGAGGACGGCGGCCTTGGCGACGCTGGCCGGGGCGTTGAAATTGTTCGCCTGCTGCGGCGAGGTGCCGGCGAAGTCGATGCGGGCCGAGCGCGCCGCGGCGTCGATGTCGATCCGTACACGGATGACCGCGCCGCCGTCCATCGGCACCTCGAACGATCCGGGCGTCAGCGCGGCGATCGCCTGGCGCACGACCGCCTCGGCGTTGTCCTGGACGTGGCCCATATAGGCCTTCACGACATCGAGGCCATAGGCCCCGGTCATGCGGTGCAGCTCGGCCGCGCCCTTGGCGCAGGCGGCGATCTGGGCCTTGAGGTCGGCGACGTTCTGGTCCGGGTTGCGCGCCGGGTGGGGACCCGCGCCGAGAAGGGCGCGCAAGCCCTCTTCGTCGAAGCGTCCGGCCCGGACGATCTGCACCGCGTCGAGCAGGACGCCCTCGTCCTCGACGCTGACCGAGAAGGGCGGCATCGAGCCGGGGGCGATGCCGCCGATGTCGGCGTGATGGCCGCGCGCTGCGCAGAAGAAGCGCGGCGCCGTCTCGCCCTCGCCGAAGACCGGCATGACGACGGTGACGTCCGGCAGATGCGTGCCGCCGGCATAGGGCGCGTTGAGCGCGAAGGCGTCGCCGGGGCGCATGTCAGGATGCGCCGCGCGGACCGCGGCGACGCTGTCGCCCATCGAGCCCAGATGCACCGGCATGTGCGGCGCGTTGGCGATGAGCGCGCCGTCGCCGTCATAGAGCGCGCAGGAGAAATCGAGCCGCTCCTTGATGTTCACCGAGACCGCGGTCTTTTCCAGCGTCAGGCCCATCTGCTCGGCGACGGACATGAAGAGGTTGTTGAAGATCTCCAGCATCACCGGGTCGGGCGCGCCGGTGGCGGAGAGGATGTGCGTCCTTCGAGACGGCCGCGTTGCGGCCTCCTCAGGATGAGGAGGGGCGGCAAAAGCGTCCTTGCGCAGGATCACCTCGCCGCCCGGCGCGATGCCGGCCCGCCAGCCGGGCTCGACGACGACGGTCTGGTTGGGCTCGATGAGGAGGGCCGGGCCGGGAATGGCGTGGCCGGGCGCGAGCGTCTCGCGGCGATGCACGGGGGCGTCGCGCCAGGCCCCGGCCATGAAGAGGCGCGCCGTCGCGGCGGGGGCGGGGAGGGGCGCGGCGGACGGGCCAGCGCTCGCGCGCGGCGGGGTTTCGCCGCCGCCGCTCGCCTCGGCCTGAAGGGAGTCGACGACGAGGCCGCGCCCCTCGAAGCCGAACCCGAAGCGGCGGGTATGGGCGGCGGCGAAGGCGGCCTGCATCGCAGAGAGATCGCCGAAGGGGATTTCGAGCGTCGTGTCCGTGCCCTCGTAGCGGATGTGGGCGGCGAGGGTGGTGCTGATGGGCGGTGCGTCCTTCGAGACGCCGCTTTGCGGCTCCTCAGGATGAGGAAGGTTTGAGAGGGGCGAGGGTGCGTCCTTCGAGACGCCGCTTCGCGGCTCCTCAGGATGAGGAAGGTTTGAGAGGGGCGAGGGTGCGTCCTTCGAGACGCCGCTTTGCGGCTCCGCAGGATGAGGAAGGTTTGAGAGGGGCGAGGGTGCGTCCTTCGAGACGCCGCTTCGCGGCTCCTCAGGATGAGGAGGGCGGGAGGGAGCGAGCTGCGCTTCGATCTCGGCGCGGGTCTGGGCGGCGAGGCCGGCGGCGAAGCGCTCAAGCTCGGGCATCAGCGCGGCGTCCAGCGGCCTGCCGACCGCGCGCTGGCGCACGGCGCGCAGCTTGGCGAGGCCGATGCCGTAGGCCGAGAGGAGGCCGGAGAAGGGGTGGATCAGCACCGTCTCCATGCCAAGCGCATCGGCGACGAGGCAGGCGTGCTGGCCGCCCGCGCCGCCGAAGCAGTTGAGGGCGTAGGACGTCACGTCGTAGCCGCGGGCGACCGAGATCTTCTTCACCGCGTTCGCCATGTTGGCGACGGCGATGGCGACGAAACCCTCGGCGATCTCCTCAGGCGGCCTGCCGATGCGTATCGCGAGCGCCGCGAAGGCGGCGCGGACGGCATCGGCATCGAGCGGCTCGTTCTCGCCGGGGCCGAAGATCGCCGGGAAGAAACCGGGCCGCAGCTTGCCCAGCATCACGTTCGCGTCGGTGACGGTGAGCGGTCCGCCACGGCGATAGGCCCTGGGCCCCGGATCGGCCCCGGCGCTGTCGGGGCCGACGCGCATCCTGAGGCCGTCGTAATGCAGGATCGAGCCGCCGCCGGCCGCGACGGTGTGGATCAGCATCATCGGGGCGCGCAGGCGGACGCCCGCCACCATCGTCTCCTGCTCGCGCTCGTAGACACCGTCGAAATGGCAGACATCGGTGGAGGTGCCGCCCATGTCGAAGCCGATGATCCTGTCGAAGCCCGCGGCACGGCCCGATTCCGCCGCGCCGACGACGCCGCCGGCCGGGCCGGAGAGGACGGCGTCCTTGCCCTGGAAGCGCGCCGCGTCGGCGAGGCCGCCGGAGGACTGCATGAAATGCAGCGGCGTCGCGGCGCCGAGCCCCGCGCGCACGCGCGCCACATAGCGGGCGAGGACCGGCGAGAGATAGGCATCGACGACCGTCGTATCGCCGCGCGAGACGAATTTCGGCAACGGCGAGACGCGGTGGCTGACGCTGACCTGCGCGAAGCCCATCTCCGCCGCGATGGCGGCGGCGCGCGCCTCGTGCGCCGGATAGCGGTAGCCGTGCAGGAAGCAGATCGCGCAGGCCGCGATGCCGCGGGCGCGGGCCGCGCCGAGGTCGCGGCGGAGCGACGCCTCGTCCAGACCGGCGAGAATTTCGCCCTCGGCGGTGACCCGCTCGTCCGCCTCGATCACGCTCTCGTAGAGCATGTCGGGGAGGTCGATGCGGCGGACGAAGAGCCTGGGCCGGTTCTGGTAGCCGATGCGGAGCTGGTCGGCGAAGCCGCGCGTGACGACGAGGACGAGCGGCTCGCCCTTGCGTTCGAGCAGCGCGTTGGTGGCGACGGTCGTCCCCATCTTCACCGCGCCGATGCGGTGGGCGGGGATCGGCGCGCCGGGCGCCAGATCGAGGAAGCGGCGGATGCCTTCGACCGCCGCGTCGTCGTAGCGGCCGGGATTTTCGGAGAGCAGCTTGGCGGCGGCGAGGGCGCCCGAGGGATCGCGGGCGATCACGTCGGTGAACGTGCCGCCGCGATCGATCCAGAACTGCCAGGTACCGCTCATGCGCCCCTTGTGTAGCGGGCAACGGGGCGGGCGTCATCGTCCGTCGCGCATGACAGGATCGGGCCGATCCCCTAAACAGGCTCCATGTCCATCTGGGGAAAAATCGGCGGGGCGGCCGCCGGATTCCTGCTGGGCGGGGGACCCATCGGCGCGGCGCTGGGGGCGCTCGCCGGCCATGCCGTGTTCGATCGCGAGCCGGGCGAGGGCGAGAAGCAAATCGCCTTCACCATCGGCATGACGGCGCTCGCCGCCAAGATGGCGAAGGCCGACGGCGCCTCGACCGATCTGGAGTTCGCCGCCTTCAAGCGGGTGGTGCGCATCGAGCCGGGCTTCGAGGGCGACGTGCGGCGCGTCTACGAGATGGCGCACGAGACGGTCGCCGGGTTCGAGGGCTATGCCGGCCAGCTGGGGCGGCTGTTCCGCGACCGGCCCGGCCTTCTGGAAGACCTGCTGGACGCGCTTTTCTTCGTCGCCGCCGCCGACGGCGAGGTGCACGAGGCGGAACTCAGCTTCCTGCGCGAGGTGGCGCGGCGCTTCGGCCTGTCGGACGCGGCCTTCAACAATCTCTGCGCCGCCTATGGCGGGCCGTGCGAGCCGGACCCCTATGCGCTGCTCAACGTCGATGCGACGGCGACCAACGACGAGGTGCGCAAGGCCTATCTGAAGGCGGTGCGCGAGAACCATCCCGACCGGATGATGGCGCGCGGCGCGCCCGAGGAATTCCTGGCGGTGGCGACCGAGAAGCTGGCGCGCATCAACGCCGCCTATGACGGCATCAAGGCGGAGCGCGGGCTGTGACGTTGCGGATCGTGCCGATGCCCTCGCCGAACTTCAACGCGCGGCCCGAAGGCCAGGCGGCGGAGATGCTGGTGCTGCACTATACCGGCATGCCGGACGCCAGGGGGGCGCTGGCGATCCTCACCGACGGGGCGCGCGAGAAGCGGGTGAGCGCCCACTACACGCTGGACGAGGACGGCACCGCCTATGCCCATGTGCCAGAGGCGATGCGCGCCTGGCACGCGGGGCTGTCGTGGTGGCGGGGGCGCGACGACGTCAACGCCCGCTCGATCGGCATCGAGATCGTCAATCCGGGTCACGAATGGGGCTATCGCGCCTTTCCCAAGCGCCAGATCGATGCGCTGATCGCGCTCTGCCGGGGCATTCTCGCCCGCCACCCGATCGCGGCGCGCGACGTGGTGGGGCACAGCGACGTCGCGCCGGGGCGCAAGACCGATCCGGGCGAGAAATTCCCCTGGGCGCGGCTCGCCCGCAACGGCATCGGCCTTTTCCCGCGCGCCGGCGGGGGGCCGGTGGCCGAGGCCGATACCGGCGCGGCGCTGCGGGCGATCGGCTATGGCCTGCCGCCCGAGGTGGAGACGCCGCTGGAGACGGTGATCGCCGCCTTCCAGCGCCGCTTCCGCCCGGCCCGCATCGACGGCGTGGCGGACGACGAAACCCGGCGGGCGCTGGCGGCGGTGGCGGCAGCCTGCTCTTGACGGCGCGGGCGCGAAGGCGCACCTGACGGGCGCGTCAGATGGCTGGATGGCCGCGGCATCTCCGGATGTCGAGGAAAGTCCGGGCTCCACGGAGACATGGTGCCGGGTAACGCCCGGCGGGGGCGACCCCAGGGATAGCGCCACAGAAAACAGACCGCCCGCGCACGCCGCGGGTAAGGGTGAAACGGTGAGGTAAGAGCTCACCGCGGATGCGGCAACGCAGACGGCACGGCAAGCCCCACCAGGAGCAAGACCGAATAGGGGTGGCACATGGGCCTGTCTTCGGCTCGTCGCCCGGGTTGGTCGCGCGAGGCGTCCGGTAACGGACGTCCCAGAGGAATGGTCATCCATCCGCGCAAGCGGGGGACAGAACCCGGCTTACAGGCCATCTGACGCATTTTCGACATCGCCAGCCCACACCGCCGGCCCTTCGGCGAGGC
>JAEUMK010000018.1 GCA_016792565.1 Alphaproteobacteria bacterium | reverse complement strand
GGACATGCATGGGTGCAGATCAATCACCCCGGCCGCCAAACGCCGAAGGCGGTCAATCCAAACCCGCCTGCCCCTTCGGCCGTCCCACTGGCGCTGCCCGGCGGAAATTTCGGCCAGCCGCGCGCGCTGACCGAGGCCGAGATCCTAGACTTCATCGCCCGCTTCGCCCACGCCGCCGCCGTTTCGCGAGAAGCCGGCTTCACGGGCGTCCAGATCCACGCAGCCCACGGCTACCTGCTGTCGCAGTTCCTCCGCCCCAAGGCGAACATCCGCTCCGACGCCTGGGGCGGCAGCCTCGAAAACCGCGCCCGCTTCCTAGTCGAGACTGTGCGGGCGACACGCAAGCAGGTCGGCGCCGACTTCCCGGTCAGCGTCAAGCTCAACTCCGCCGACTTCCAGAAAGGCGGCTTCGCCTTCGAAGACAGCCTTCAAGTGGCGCACTGGCTGAGCGAGGAGAAGATCGACTTGCTCGAGATCTCAGGCGGCACCTATGAGCAGCCGAAGATGGCAGGCCTGGAGGGGCTGTTGGAGCCGGTCTTCGAGAGCGGCGTGCGCGATAGCACCAAGGCCCGCGAATCCTACTTCGCGCGCTATGCCGACCAGATGGCGAAAGCTGCCGGCGTGCCGCTGATGGTAACCGGCGGCTTCCGCACGCGCGCCGCCATGACGGCAGCCCTGAACGACGGCTCGACGCACGTGATCGGGATCGCCCGGCCGATGTGCGGTGCGCCCGATTGCGTGCGCGACCTGCTGGACGGCGCGGCGGACGAACTCCCCGCCTTCGAGAAGTCGCTCGTCATGGGGCGCGGCTGGCTGTCGATGAACTCGCCCTTCTCGATCATCAAGTTGATCAACGGATTCGGTGCGCAAGGCTGGTACTATCAGCAGATACTCCGCATCGCCGACGGGCTGGAGCCCGATCTCAAGCTGGGCGTCTTCAGGGCCTTCATGCGCTACCAGGCGGCGGAGAAGGCAGCAGCGAAGGCGCTGGTGCGATAGGTCAACGCATCGTTTATCAAGATCGCCGCAGCCTTAACGCGTCGTCACGGATTGTCGCCGAGCATCTCAGCCGGCCTTAAGACGATCGCGCTAAGGTGAACGTTGTCGGCAGAACGCCGGCGACTTCGCCGGCAGGACATGAATTCGCCCCAAGACCAGATCGCAGCGAACGGCCAGCGCGTGATGCGCGAGCAGCTCGACGTGACCGCCGTGTCGACCGGCCGGAGCGCTTATGGCGTGCCATTCCTAGGCGGGGCACTGGCGTTAGCGTTCAGCCAGGTGGCTGAACTGGGTGCAGTGTCCGCCGTCAAGAGCGTGACATTCGTCGTCGTCGTCTCATTGTGGGCTCTGGCGGCAGGGCTGCTGTCGTGGTCGTATGAACGTCACCGCCGCGCTGAACAGCCTCTCCGCCTCGGCCGCTGGCACGCCGCATTCATCCTGTTGTTCCTCTGCAACGGACTCATCTGGGGCTCGGCGGTCTTCCTGTTGTGGGCGCCCGGCGTCGAACTCAACAATTTCGCCCTGCTGATGCTCTGCATCTTCACGATGGCCAATGTCGTGAACGAACATGGCGAGAGCCGCCGATTCATCGCGGCCGTCACGACAGGCACCACGCTGGTTACCGCGCTCGGCTTCATCGTCCAGCACTCGCCGATCGCGATGGCCGCCGCCATCTTGTTGCCGATGGCCGCAATCTGGTTCTCGTTCATGGCAGGCACCGCCCATAACCGTTTCGTCGAACTGGTGCGGATGCGCCTGCACAGCGAGGATCTCGCCCGCAGCTTCGCGGCGTCCTGCGAGGATGCGATGGCGCTGAAGACCCAGGCGGAGTCGGCCTCGCACGCCAAGTCGTCATTCCTGGCGAACATGAGCCACGAGCTTCGCACGCCGCTGAACGCCATCATCGGATTCTCGCAGATCGTGCGCGACGAACTTTTCGGGCCGATCGGCAATCCGAAGTACCGCGAATATCTGGGCGACATCGAACGCAGCGGCCAGCATCTCCTGGGCATCATCAACGACATCCTCGACATCGCGAAGATCGAGGCCAACAAGGTCGCTCTGGCGCAGGATTGGGCGGCGCCCTCCGGATTCATCGAAGAAGCGATCCGCGTCACGCGCGGCCATCCGGCAGCGGCCGGTTGCGCGCTCGTGTTCGATCCGCAGCATGGCGACGCGCTGGCCTATGTCGATGCCCGCATGATGCGCCAGGCGGTCATCAACCTCCTCTCGAACGCCGTGAAGCACAATGCGCCGGGCGAGCCTGTCACGGTCCGGACCGCCCTGACTGCCGCCGGCGCCCTGCGGATCGAGGTCACCGACCACGGCGCGGGCATCCCGCAGCACATGCTGGAACGGGTCTTCGGCGCCTTCGAGCAGGCGGACAACACCTATGCCCGCGAGAAGCAGGGCACCGGCCTGGGGCTCGCGCTGGTTCGCGCCTTCGTTCACGCGCACAAAGGCCGGGTGTGGCTGGAGAGCGCGGAAGGCGCCGGCACGACGGCGATCATCGAACTGCCCGCAGAGCGGGCGTCTCAGACCGCCAAGGCGGCCTGAGACGCCGACATCTACTTCTTGATCTGCTTCGTCATCATGGCGCGCAGCTTCTCGCCGTAGGGCGGGCGCAGCCCGGCCAAACCGGCGACGTCGAACCGGGACTGGCGATAAACCGCCTTGGCATGGCTGAACGTCCTGAAGCCGTCGATGCCGTGATAGGCGCCCATGCCGGCCGGTCCGACACCGCCGAACGGCAGGTCTTCCATCGACACATGCATGATGACGTCGTTGACGGTCACCCCGCCGGACGTGGTGCGCTCCAGCACCTTGGCCGTCTCCGCACCGTCATTGCCGAAATAGTAGAGTCCGAGCGGACGGGGGTGGTCGTTGACGTAGCCGACGACCTCGTCGATCGAGCCGTAGGTCTTCACCGGCAGCAGCGGCCCGAAGATCTCGTCCTGCATGATCTTCATGTCCTCGGTGGGGTTGAGGACCAGGGTCGGCGGGATCTTGTGATAGGGCTGCTGGGTGAAGTCTTCCTTCGCCGGATTGAGTTCGACAACCTTGGCGCCCTTCGCCTTGGCGTCGGCGACATAGCCCTGAAGGCGGTCGTAGTGGCGCTGGTTGATCACCGAGGTGTAGTCGGGATTGTCCTTCAGCGTCGGGTACATCTTGCCGATGGCGCTCTCGGCCGCGGCGGCGAACGCCTCGGCCTGGCCGTCCGGCACAAAGACATAGTCGGGCGCGAGGCAGATCTGGCCAGCGTTCAGCGTCTTGCCGACCATGATCTTCTGGGCCGCCTGGGCCATGTCGGCGCCCTTGCCGACGATGGTCGGCGACTTGCCGCCCAGCTCAAGCGTCAGCGGCACCAGATTCTCGGCCGCCGCACGCATGACGTGGTAGGCGATCGAGGTCGCGCCGGTGAACAGCAGATGGTCGAAGGGCTGGCGGGAGAACGCCTCGCCGACCGCCGCGCCGCCGGTGATGACCGCCGCCTCGGTCTCGTCATAGGCGAGCCGGAACATGCGCGCCATCAGTTCGGATGTCGCCGGCGTGAATTCCGAGGGTTTGATCATCACCCGGTTGCCGGCCGCGAACACGCCGGCCAGCGGCGTGAAGGTCAGATTGACCGGGAAGTTCCACGGGCTGATGACGCCGACGACACCCTTGGGCTGGAACTGCACCTCGGCCTTGGCGCCGAGCAGGTTCAGCGGAAAATTCGGCCGACGCTTTTCCGGACGCATCCAGGAGCGCAGGTTCTTCTTGGCGAATTTCAGCGTCTCGATCGAACCGTAGACATCGGTGAGCAGCGATTGGTCGTGGCTGCGGTGGCCGAAATCGGAGGCCATCGCCTCGACGATCTGGGTCTTGTGGCTGACCAGCAGGTCGATCGAGCGGTCGAGCCAGTCGATCCGCCGCTCGGCCGGGGCCGGGCCTTCCTTGATATGGGCCGCTTTCTGGCGATCCAGGATGGCGCGAATGGACTTCTCGACGGGATTGCGCTCGGGCATCGGCGCGACGTTTTCCGCCAGGCTCATGGGGTTTTTCCTCCGGCGACGCGAATTGCGGCTCACCCTTATAGCCGAGGCCATCGGGGCTGCCCAAGCCTCTCCATGCCCCGTTAACGGGAAATTTGGGCTGTCCGACGCAATCTCCAGGTGCCGCGTGGGATGGCGCGGCGTCTAGACTTGGGTGGTGGTTTCCAGCATGGCCGTGACGTCCCCGATCGATTTTGCCCGAAGCCGAGCCATAGCCGAGGCGGCGCTGGCCGCCATGAAGGCCTATGACGTGCCGCCCACGCCCGAGAACTACGAGATCTGGTACGCTCAGGCCGCCGCCGCCAGCCCGGCCCTGTCGCAGGCCATGGAGGCGGTTTTCGCCAATGGCGGCGCCTGGAGCGAGGCCGCCGCCGCGAGCCTGCGCGAGCGCTTCTTCCCGCCCGCCAACGATGCGGAATCGATGCTGGAAATTGCCACCGGGCTTGGCTCGTCGATCAGCTCGATCCAGGAGTCCGTGACTCAGGCCGGGCATCACACGCGCTCCTATGGCAAGGCGCTGGAGGTGGTATCGGGTCAGATGGATCGCGGCGTGGACAGCGCCACCCTCCAGGCCGTGGCCCGGCAGCTTGCCGCCGCGACGCAGGCCATGCGGAGCCGCGCCGAAATCCTGGAAAGCCGGCTCAATCAGGCCTCTTCCGAGATCGACGGCCTGCGCTCCAAGGTCGATGCGATCAGTCAGGAAGCCCGTACCGACGGGTTGACCGCGCTCGCCAATCGCCGGCACTTCGACGAGAAGCTGGCCGACGCCTTCACGACGAGCGAGCAGATCTGCGTCATCATGGGCGATGTCGATCACTTCAAGGGCTTCAACGACACCTGGGGCCATCAGGCCGGCGACCAGGTGCTGCGCCTCGTCGGCGCCTGCTTCCGCGAGAACATCAAGGGGCGCGATACCGCGGCGCGCTATGGCGGCGAGGAATTCGCGGTCATCCTTCCGGACACGACCCTGCGCAATGCCAGGACTCTGGCCGAGCAGATCCGCACCTCCGTCGAGTCGAAGAAGGTCGTCAAGCGCAGCACCGGCGAGTCGCTGGGCTCGATCACGATCTCGCTGGGCGTCGCGACGCTGCGGGCCGGGGATTCGCCGGACGAACTGGTGCGCCGGGCCGATGCCTGCCTCTACACCGCCAAGCGCAGCGGGCGGAACATGGTCGTGTCGGACGAGCAGCTGACGGTGGTCAAGAATTCGGCCACGGCGGCCTGACGCAACGACAGCTTTCCGGATGGCCTGTGTGCGCCTAGTCTGGCGCGCACAGAACAATACCGGAAACGCGCCATGGACTTCACGACCATCACGCTCGCCGTTGCCGACGGCGTTGCGGAACTCACGCTGAACCGCCCGAAAGCGCTCAACAGCCTCACCAAGACGCTGATCGACGAGATGCGCGTGGCGCTCGGCGAGGCGGCCCATGACGCCGCGGTCAAGGTGCTGCTGATCACCGGAGCGGGGCGCGGCTTCTGCGCCGGCGCCGACCTCGCCGACAGCGGCTTTCCGAACGACGGCTCGCGCTCGCCCGGCCAGCAGGTCGCCCACTCGATGGAGATCGGCTACAACCCGCTCGCCCGCGACCTGGGGAGCTTTCCCAAGCCCGTCGTCGTCGCCGTGAACGGGGTCTGCGCGGGCGGCGGCGTGGGGCTGGCGCTGGCCGGCGATATCGTCCTGGCGGCAAGGTCGGCCTATTTCGTCCAGGTGTTCGGGCCGAAGCTCGGCATCGTCCCCGATGTCGGGGTGACCTGGTACGCGCCGCGCCTCGTGGGTCGCGCCCGGGCGCGGGCGCTGGCCCTGCTCGGCGACCGCCTGCCTGCCGAGAAGGCGGCCGAATGGGGCCTGATCTGGGAAGCGGTCGACGACGACAAGCTGATGAGCGAGGCCCGCGCCCTCGCCGCGCGGCTCGCCAAGGGACCGCGCCGGGGCTTCGCCAAGATCAAGGAGGTTCTCGACGCCTCCCCGTCCAACTCGCTGGACGCGCAGCTCGAACTGGAGCGCGTCACGCAGGGCGAACTCGCCGACCTGCCCGACTTCCGCGAAGGCGTGATCGCCTTCCTGCAGAAGCGCGAGCCGGTCTTCCAGTAAGCGGCCCCTCGCCGCGCCAGCACTTCATACCAACGGCCATTCACACAACCCGGGAGAGAAACATGACGACCCACGAATTCAATCGCGTCCGGCTGGAGATCGACGGCCCCGTCGCCAAGCTGGTGATGAACCATGTCGAGGTGATGAACGCGGTCTCGCTGGAGATGCTGGGCGGCTTCAAGAGCGCGCTCGACGTCATCGAGAAGCCGGACAGCGGCGTGCGCTGCGTGCTGTGGACCGGCGAGGGGCGCGGCTTCTGCACCGGCGCGAACCTTTCGGGCGGCGCCGGATCGAACGACTTCGATCCGGAGTCGCGCGACGCGGGCCTGGCGCTGGAGACGAGCTACCATCCCTTCCTGCGCCGCATCCGGAACCTCAAGATGCCGATCATCACGGCGGTGAACGGCCCGGCGGCGGGCGTCGGCATGAGCTTCGCGATGATGGGCGATCTGATCCTCGCCGCGAAGTCCGCCTTCTTCCTGCAGGCCTTTCGCCGCATCGGCCTGGTGCCGGACGGCGGCTCGACCTGGCTGCTGCCGCGCCTCGTCGGCCTCGCCCGCGCCAAGGAACTCTCGCTGCTGGGCGAGCGGCTGCCGGCCGAGAAGGCGCTGGAGTGGGGCCTCATCAACCGCGTGTACGACGACGCCGAACTGATGGGCGAGGCGACGAAGCTGGCGCACGACCTCGCCAACGGCCCGACCGTCTCTCTGGGGCAGATCCGCAGCCTCTTCAACCGCAGCTTCGACCGCTCGTACGAGGAGCAGCTGGACGCCGAACGCTGGGCGCAGCTGGTCGCCGGGCGCTCGGCCGATTTCAGCGAGGGCGTCGCGGCGTTCCTCGGCAAGCGGCCGGCGGAGTTCAAGGGCAAGTAAGGCCGCCGCCGCAACAGGCGGGGCGAAGGGAGGCGCGCATGAGCCAACTCACCATCGAGCCGACGGGCGCGGCGCTGGGCGCCTTCGTCACCGGGATTGACCTGACCCACCCCCTGTCCGCGGCGGACGCCGCGGCGCTGCGGGCGGCGGCGGTGGCGCACAAGGTGATCTTCCTGCCCGACCAGCATATCACGCTGGACGATCTGGAGCGGGTGACCGACGCGCTGGGCGGGCGCACCACGACGCCCTTCGTCAAGCCGCTGGACGGGCGGCCGATGGTCATCCGCGTGCTGAAGGAAGCCGACGCCAAGATTGGCTTCGGCGAGGCCTGGCATACCGACCTCTCCTACCTGCCCGCCCCGCCCGCCTTCACCTGCCTGTGGTCGAGCGAGATCCCGCCCAAGGGCGGCGACACGATGTGGTCGAACCAGGCGGCGGCCTATGCCGCGCTGGACGAGGCGACCAAGGCCGAGATCGCGCCGCTCTACGGCGTCCACACGGCGGGCGGGCCCTATGCGGCGGGCGGCTATTACGCGCAGGTGCAGGACCAGCTCTCGATGACCATCCTGCCCTCCGACGAGGCGCTGAAGGAGCAGCGTCATCCGCTGGTCGTCACCCATCCCGAGACGGGCGAGAAGCTGCTGTTCGTCAACCAGACCTACACCCGGCGGATCGAGGGCTATGACGACGAGCGCTCGGCGCGGCTGCTGCGGCGGCTCTGCCTGCATGCGGTCGAGGAACGCTTCCGCTATCGTCTGCAATGGCGGCCTCACATGCTGACCATCTGGGACAACCGGGCGACGCAGCATTTCGCCATCAACGACTATCCCGGCTTTCGCCGCGAGATGTTCCGCACCAGCGTGAAGGGCGAGGTGCCGCAGGCGGCGTAGGCGCGGCGGCGGGCGCCCGCCTGCCAGCCACCGCCCTCGCGACCGGGGCCACCTTGCGCGCTTGCGACATAAAATGTCGCGCCCGTGGCGAAAAGCATCTTCGTTCCGCGCCCACGCCTGGGGAGGGGGCCCTCCCCCAGCGTGACGGAGACGCAAGCGGCAGGCGCGCGGCATTCGAACGTCGCGCTTCGGCGATTGTTCAGAAATGCCGCCCCGCACCTTCATTTCGCCCGCGCCAGCCACGCCGCCATGCCTCCACCCGCCCTCCTCGACCGGACGCGGCATCATAGCGGACTTTGGTCCTATTTTCCAGTTCCGAGATTCCGTCCGCCATCCGCGGGCGAAGCCGTGGATGGTCCGCCTTCGCGGACCATGACAGGGAGGGGTGTGGGGCGGCCGGATCGCGGCTTGCGACCGCCGAGCGGAAAGACTATCTTACCTTCGTCTTACTGCAAGGGCGCGACCATGACGACGCCGAAAGCGACGACGACCCTGTCCACCAAGGGCCAGGTGATCCTGCCCAAGGCGATCCGCACGCAGCGGCGCTGGGCGGCGGGAACGCGGCTGACCGTCGAGGACACGCCCGAAGGCGTGCTGCTGAAGCCGGCGCCGCTTTTTGCGCCGACGCGGATGGAGGATGTGTTCGGCAGCCTGACCCATGACGGCCCGGCCAGGACGATCGAGGAGATGAACGCCGGCGTCCTCGCCGAGGCGAAGCGGCGCCATGCTGGCGATTGACACCAACATCATCGTCCGCCTGCTGACCCGCGACGACGCCGCGCAGGCGGCGCGCGCCCGGGCCCTCATCGAAGACAACGACGTCTTCGTCGGCGATACCGTGATGCTGGAGACCGAATGGGTGCTGCGCGCCGTCTATGGCTTCTCGCCGGAGGCGGTAGTCCGGGCGCTGAGGGCCTTTGCCGGGATGGCGCGCGTGACGCTGGAAAACCCCGACATCATCGCCGCCGCCCTGTCCCACGCCGAAGCCGGCCTCGACTTCGCCGACGCGCTGCACATGACGCGCGCGGCGCACTGCGCGGCGTTCGTGACGTTCGACAAGGGACTGGTGAAGGCGGCGCAGGGCGCGGGGGTGGCGGGGATCAAGGAGGGGTAGGCATGTCATGCTCCTTCGGCCTTCGCCGTTCGCGGAGGCGGCGCCCCCTCCACCGCTTCGCGGTCCCCCTCCCCCGTATACGGGGGAGGAAAGGGATCACGCTATTTCCATCGGCGACAACGGATCTCCCTCCCCCGTGGACGGGGGAGGAAAGGCAAAGCGATGCCGTGGATGGTCCGCCTGCGCGGACCATGACAGGGGGCGGTGCGCACGCTGCCGCTTTTTGCCGCTGCGCGGGCTTTCGCCTGTGGCGAAAGCGCCCCCTTCCCCGGCTTCGCCGGTACTTCCCCCGCGAAGGCGGGGGAATAAAGGCGCGGGCGCGGCGGCGGCCCGTTCCGCGCTATCCGAGGCGGGCGATGGCTTCGTTGAGGCGGTCGCGGATGGCGGCGGCGGCTTCGCGGCGCTCCTTCTGCTCCTCGATCACCTCCTCGGGCGCGCGGGCGACGAAGTCGGCATTGGCGAGCTTGGCGTCGATCTTGGCGATCTCGCCGTCCTGTTTCGCTGCGTCCTTCTTCAGGCGCGCCAGTTCCTTCGCCTTGTCGATGTGGCCGGTGAGGTCGAGCACGAAGGCCCCGAAGCTGACGACGGCGCTGGCGGTCGCCTCGCCCGAGACCGGCTCGAACGTGATCGCGGTCTTGGCGAGGCGGGCGAAGAGCGGCGCGAACTGTTCGATGACGGCGCGCTCCACCTTGCCGTTCAGCTCGATCGAGGCGTTCACCTGCGCGCCGGGCGGCACGTTGAGCAGCGAGCGCACCGAACGGATCGCCGTGCAGCCCTCGATGATCGCGTTCATGTCGCGGTCCGCCGCTTCATCGACGAGGCCCGCCGGATAGGACGGCCAGGCGGAGAGCATCAGGAAGCCGTCGCGGCCCCCTGCCCGCTCGCCGATCTTCGCCCACAGCTCCTCGGTGATGTAGGGCGTGAACGGGTGCATCAGGCTGAGGATCTGGTCGAGCGCCCAGGCGGCGGTGGCGCGCGTCTCGTCCTTCAGCGCGCCGTCGGCGCCCATCAGCGCCGGCTTGATCAGCTCGACATACCAGTCGCAATAGGTGTTCCAGACGAACTGGTAGAGCGCGGTCGCGGCGTCGTTGAAGCGGAAGGCCTCCAGCGCCTCGCGCACCAGGCGCTCGGTCTTCGCCGTCTCGCCGACGATCCAGCGGTTGATGGTGTCGGCGGCCGAGGCCGGGTCGAAGCCGGCGACCGGATCGCAGGCGTTCATCTCGCAGAAGCGCGCGGCGTTCCAGAGCTTGGTGCAGAAGTTGCGGTAGCCCTCGACGCGGGCCGGGCCCATGCGCACGTCCTTGCCCTGCGCGGCGGCGATGGCGAGGCCGAAGCGCAGCGCGTCGGCGCCGTACTGGTCGATGAGGGTCAGCGGGTCGATGACGTTGCCCTTCGTCTTCGACATCTTCTGGCCCTTCTCGTCGACGACGCGGGCGTGGATGAGCACCTTGGCGAAGGGCGCCTTCTCCATGAAGCGCGTGCCGAACATCATCATCCGGGCGACCCAGAAAAAGATGATGTCGAACATCGTGACGAGCACGCTGGTCGGATAGAAGCGGCGGAGGTCTTCGCTCTCGTCCGGCCAGCCGAGCGTCGAAAACGGCCAGAGGCCCGACGAGAACCAGGTGTCGAGCACGTCGGTGTCGCGCACCAACGCACGGTCGTCGCCGTAATGGGCGCGGGCCGCCGCGAGCGCCGCGGCCTCGGTCTCCTCGACGAACACATGGCCGTCCGGCCCGTACCAGGCCGGGATCTGGTGGCCCCACCAGAGCTGGCGCGAGATGCACCAAGGCTGGATGTTCTCCAGCCACTGGAAATAGGTCTTCTGCCAGTGCTCGGGCACGAACTGCGTTTCGCCGCTGCGCACCGCCGCCATCGCCGTGTCGGCGAGCGGCTGGACGTTCAGATACCATTGCTCGGTGAGGAACGGCTCGATGACGACGGTCTTGGTCTTCTCGTCGTGCGGCACGGCGTGGACGATGTCCTCGATCCGCTCCAGCAGGCCCAGTTCCTCAAGATCGGCGACGACGCGCTTGCGCGCCGCGGCGGCGGCAAGGCCGCGATAGGCCTCGGGCACCGCGTCGTTCAGCGTGCCGTCGCGGTTGAGGATGTTGATGGCCGGAAGCTTCGTGCGCTTCGCCACCTCGAAATCGTTGAAGTCGTGCGCCGGGGTGATCTTCACCGCGCCCGAGCCCTTCTCCGGGTCGGCATAGGCATCGGCGACGATCGGCACGAGGCGGCCGGTGAGCGGCAGGCGCACCTGCTTGCCGACCAGATCCCTGTAGCGTTCGTCGTCGGGATGGACCGCGACGCCGGTGTCGCCCAGCATCGTCTCGGGCCGCGTGGTGGCGACGACGATGAAACGCTCCGCGTCGTCGGCGAGCGGGTATTTCAGGTGCCAGAGATGGCCCTTCACGTCGATGGATTCGACCTCGAGGTCGGAGACCGCCGTCTGCATCGACGGGTCCCAGTTCACGAGGCGGTTGTCCTTGTAGATGAGGCCGTCCCTGTAGAGCGCGACGAAGACCTTGAGCACCGCGGCGCTGAGGCCTTCGTCCATCGTGAAGCGCTCGCGGCTCCAGTCGCACGACGCGCCGAGGCGGCGGAGCTGGCGGGTGATGGTGCCGCCCGATTCCGCCTTCCACTCCCAGACGCGCTCCACGAATTTCTCGCGGCCGAGCGCCTGGCGGCTGGTCTGCATCTCGCGGAGCTGGCGCTCGACCACGAGCTGCGTCGCGATGCCGGCATGGTCGGTGCCGGGCACCCAGAGCACGTCCTTGCCGCGCATCCTCTCGAAGCGGCAGAGGATGTCCTGCAGCGTCGAGTTCAGCGCGTGGCCGATATGCAGCGAGCCGGTGACGTTGGGCGGCGGGATGACGATGGAGAAGGTCTCGGCCTCGGGGCGCGTGCCGCCGGCGAAGGCGCCGGAGGCCTCCCAGGCGGCGTAGAGCCGCTGTTCGATCGCGGCGGGGTCGAAGGTCTTGTCGAGCATGGTCTTCGTCGTCTCGGCTGGCGCTTTTCGGGCGCGGACATGGCATTTCGCAGGGTGAAAAGCAAAGCGGCCGGGGATGGCCCGGCCGCTGGAGCGTAGGTCTCGGGGCGAGCCTAGCGGCGGCGGCTCGCGACCCGTTCGACCTCGTCCCGTACGACCCGCTCCACCAGATCGGGCAGGTGCGCGTCGAGCCACTGCTTGAGCATCGGCCGCATCATCTCGCGCACGAGGCCTTCCAGCGAGGCGCCGGCGGCCGAATGGGCGATGGCGATGTCGCGCTCCAGCGCGCTGAAGGCGGAGGCCGCGCGGTCGATCACGGCCGGGGCGACGATGCCTTCGTCCTCGTCCGGAGCGAAGTCCGGCAGGTCGGGGAGGTCCGCCAGCTCGGGTTCGGGCGCCGGCTCGGGCAGGGAATCGAAGACGATGTCATCGGCCGGCTGGACCAGCGACGGGCGGGGCCGCGGCGCCGGGACCGGCGCAGGTTCGGGCACCACGTCGGTCAGTTCGAGGACGTCGTCGTCCGCATCCTCCTCCGGCTCTGCGGCGGGCGCAGCGGCCTCGGGTTCGGCGGACGCGGCTGCGGCCGGCGCCTCGGCGTCTTCCTCGGATATGATCCGCCTGATGGAGGCGAGAATCTCCTCCATCGTCGGTTCGCCAGCTTGCGGCGCGGCATCGGACATCGTCGGCCCCCGGTCTCCGGCGGCGCGACTCCTGCCGTCGCCGCCTGATTCCCGATCATGGACGCAAGACTAGTCTTCGCCAACCCCGATCAACTGCCCCGCGACGCTGTCGGCGTGCGGCACCGGGTCGTAGAGCTCGACCGGCAGCCCGATCTGGGCCGCCGAGAGGTGACCCATCGCGGCCAGCAGCGAGTAGGCGGCGATGTAGACGTTCGCCTTGTTGGTCACCAGCGTCGAACGGGCGTCGAGCAGCGCCTGCTCGGCGTTCAGTACGTCGAGCGTCGTGCGGGCGCCGACCTCGGCCTCCTGACGGACGCCCTCATAGGCGATCTCGGAGGCGCGGACCTGATCTTCCGCCGCCTGGATCGACGAGCGCGCCGCAGCGAGGCTCTCCCAGGCATTGGTCACGGCCTCGACGGTCTGGCGCTCGGCGAGCGTGGCGAGCAGGCGGGTCTGGCTGTTGGTCTGCTTGGCCTGACGGATCGAGGAGTACTCGGCGCCGCCCTGATAGAGCGGCACGGTCGCACCGAGGCCGATCGAGCCTGAATCGATGTCGCGGTCCGGGCTGAGCAGCGACTCGGAATTGACTTCGCCGCGCGAATAGGACGCCGACAGGTTGACGCTGGGCAGCAGCGCGCCGATGGCGAGATCGACGCCGGCTTCGGCCGCGAGCTGCTGCTCGCGCGCCGCGACCAGGCTGGGGTTCTGGCGCAGCGCCGTCTCGACGGCCTCGTCCAGCGTCTTGGGCAGCGCCGGCAGGCCGGGCGCCGCTTCGAGGTTCTTCGGAGCGCGGCCGACGACGCGCACATAGGCGGCCCGGCTCGCCTCGAGCTGGGCCTGGGCGGCGATGAGCCCGGTCTGGGCGCCCGACAGCGCGGCGTCGGCCTGGGCGACGTCGGTCCGGGTGATCTCGCCCACGTCGAAGCGGTCCTGCGCCGCCTGGCGCTGGCGGCTCAGCACGTCGATGGAGTTGCGCGACAGCTCGACCAGCGAGAGATCGCGCACGACGTTCATGTAGGCGGTGACCGCGGCCAGAAGCGTGCTCGATTCGACACCCGCAAGTCCGGCGCGACCGGCGCGGATCGTCGCCTTGGCGATCTCGCGCTGGGCCAGCACCCGGCCGCCCGAGAAGATCGGCTGGGTCGCGGTGATCTCGGCATTCCAGGAATCGGTGTCGATGTCGTTGTCGTAGTCGCGGCTGGTACCGGCGTTGCCGTTGATCGACACCTTGGGGCGCCAGCCGGCATTGGCCTGGGCGAGTTCCTCGTCGGTCGCCCGCAGCCGGGCGCGCTCGGCCAGCAATTGCGGGTTGGACGAATAGGCCTCGGCCATGGCTTCCTGGAGCGTCTCAGCCTGCGCCGGGCCGGACACGACAAGGCAAAGAGCGGACGCGGCCGACAGCAGGAAGGGGCGAAGGCGGCGCGGGAAGTGCGACATGGGTCGATCGGTCCGTTCTGGCTAGAACACGAAACTGGGGGCGGCGGCGAACCCCGGCAAGGGCGCCGCCGAAGCGTCGAAGGCAATCCGGCTGGACATGCCAGCCGACGCCTTCTGGAATATGTGGGCCTTTCCAAGCCCGGAGTCTGTGACGATTCCGACAAGGCGGCCAGCCGGCTTCAGTTGGGCCACAAGAGCGTCCGGACGGGCCGGAACCGCGCCCTCCAGGAAGATCGCGTCATAAGGGGCGCCGGCGGGGGGTCCGGCGGCCAGCGGACCGGTCGCCACCGACACGTTGGCGATCCCCAGCGCGGCCAGCGCTTCGCCGGCCCGGGCCGTAAGCCCGGCGTCCGATTCCAGCAGGACCACCGAGGCCGCCAGGCGGGCGAGCACGGCGGCCGAATAGCCGGTCGCGCCGCCGACGACGAGGACCGTATCGGCCGGGCCGAGATCGGCGAGCTGGGCAAGCTTGGCAAAGACCCGCGGGTCGAGCAGGAAGCGGCAGGGCGCGACTTCGAGGGCGTCGCCCATATAGGCGAGGCTTTCCAGGCCCGCGGGGACGAATCGCTCGCGCGGGATCGCCCGCATGGCGGCGATCAGGGCGGGCTCGGTCACATCGGCGGTGCGGACCTGCCCATCGACCATGTTGGCGCGCGCTGCTTCGAAACCGCTCAGTGTCATGGAATCCGGCCCGGATGTTCGAGTCGGGCGCTTATAGCACCGCGCTGCGCTGCGGCAATCCAAATGGTCCGCCCCGGCGCATTGCGCGTTGTGGCCCGGGAATCCTTCTGGTAAGAGCCCCGCTTCATTCCGCCTGACAGACGATCCTGCGTTTCGAGGCCACGTGGCGGAGTGGTTACGCAGAGGACTGCAAATCCTTCTATCCCGGTTCGATTCCGGGCGTGGCCTCCACCGATTTCTTCATGGGTATGAACCAAACGACTCCGTCCGGCGGCATCGTTAACGCGTCTTTAACCAAGGCGGCGTATCCAGAGATTGTCTTCCCTTGAAGACACCCCACCATTCGAGTTTACCTTTCACGGGCCGCGGAAACGCGGCCCGCTCTTTTTGTGCGGACCCCCAATCCGCCATTGACGGGCGGGCAGGCACTAAGATACCCAGCGCGTCCTACGTTCCGCGGTAGCTCAGTGGTAGAGCAGCCGGCTGTTAACCGGCTGGTCGTAGGTTCGAATCCTACCCGCGGAGCCATTTTCCTGCGCCAGCGCCGCGCGCCGTCAGGCGGGGCCGGGTGCGCCCCCTCCCCCAGCGTCAGTCTCCCGCCCGCGTGGCCGCTATTCTGCTATGGTCGGGCGTTCAGCACGGGGCCGCGCATGACCTATGGCTTTCTCGACATCGCGATCACGCCCAGCGTCCGCGCCGCGCAGGCCGCGATGGGCGCCGACCAGATCTGGGCGGGCTTCAGCGGCGACCGGGCGAACGATCGTTTCACCGACAGCGAAGCCGCGTTCATCGCCGAGCGCGACAGCTTCTTCATGGCGAGCGTTTCGGAGACCGGCTGGCCCTATGTCCAGCATCGCGGCGGGCCGAAGGGGTTTCTGAAGATCATCGACGCGCGCACGCTCGCCTTCGCCGACTATCGCGGCAACCGGCAATATCTCAGCCTCGGCAATCTCATGGCGAACGGCCGCGTCGCGCTGATCCTGGTGGACCACGCAAGGCGGGCGCGGCTGAAGATCTATGCCCATGCGGAGGCCTTGGCGCTCGATGCCGATCCGGCGCTCACCGGCGCGACGATCGACGCCGCCTACAATGCACAGCCGGAGCGGCTGCTGCGCCTGACGCTGGCGGCCTATGACTGGAACTGCCCGCAGCACATCGCGCCGCGCTTCACGCCCGATGAGATCACCGAAGCGACCGCGCCGATGCGGGCGCGGCTGGCGGCGCTCGAAGCCGAGAACGAGGCGCTACGCGCCCGGCTCGCCGCCGCCGGGGGCTGATGACCAAGACGGACTGCGCATGCCCAGGCCAAAGGAGGCGGCGGCGTCAGCCAACGCGCTTCCAATCCGCTCCTCTTTTCCGCGCCGCCGCCTTTTTCTGTTGGCTCAGTCCTGAAATGTCGGGCACGAAAATGCGCTGACCTGGCAGAATCTTGTTCTGGTCGAGCCAGGTCACCTTGCCCAGCTTGCGCTGTTCAGCCTGCGTCGCCTCAAGGATTATCGGCCAGAGCAGCACATCGCCGTACTCCTTGCCGGCGCGCGCGGACGGCCAGTCTTCCTGTGGAACGCCCTCGCGCACCGTGTACCAGTAGGGCGGTTTGCGCGGGACAAGGATTACCTTCTTGTATTCAGGCGGCGGGTTGAAGGTCAGGTCCGGCAGCGGTTCATCCGGATGCTCTCTATCGAAAAAGCTCAGAAGCCCCGCTATGAAGGCACCGAGGCCGCCGTTCGGTCGCAGGCCAAACACATAGGGGAACCCGAACCGGTAGACACCCAGATTGTCGACAAACAGTAGGACCGCGTCCGTGCGAGACGTGGAAAACCATTCGACCACAGGGCTGCCGGTGCGCAGCACCGTGGAGCCCGGCCTCAAGCTCCTAGCCGCGATATAGTCCTTAATCGAATTGTAGCCGGTGAACCCGGGGCCCTTGTTCTCGAAGTAATCGAGGATTTTCACGCGCCCCATCGAATCGCGAAAGGCCGTGAGCCGGTGGGCCGACGACTGCCCGCTCGCCTTGATGTACTCGATTGTGAACGTTATCGGGCTGCCGGAACGCTGGGCCGCCGCTACGACATCGTCGATCGAATTCATGCCCTTCGCTTGACGCATCCCAAGTCCGAATTGCGCCAGCAATTGTGTCAGTTTCGGACTGTTGAGAATCGTCGACGTCCCGGGGGCCACGTCATTGAAAGCCTTCAGCAGATCATCGCCCGTGTGGAAGATCTGGGTCTTCGACCTTCGCAGGAGCGAAAACACGTTCATCAGGCTCTGCGAACCGCAGGGTCCAGCCGTCTTGGTGATCTTTGACAGCTGCGAGGCAGCGGTCAGAGCCGCGTGACGCCCCGCGAAACCAACGGCCCTGCCGGCCGGGCCGGCTACCGCCAGGAGTCTTAGCCCATTCGACACAACGCCCTTGGTGATCCCCCACACGGACGTATCGTCCGGATCGAACGTGCCGAGGCGGAGCAAATCGGCTACCGTTCCGGTCACGAGCTTCGATCCAGTCGCGAGAGTGAGCCGCGCGGCATGGGTCGCGGCAACCCCGACAAAGTTCATCTGCCCCGTTTCCAGAGCCTCGATCACGTAGTCGTCAATCTTTTCCCAGAGACGCTCTTCGGCCTTTTCGAGCCAGTCCCCTGCCGCTGCCGGATCCCACATCTGCGTCTCCCCGCGTGCCGCCGATCTATCCGCTCGGCCAGAGTACAACGACTTTTCCCAAGTGCGCGGCCCATCCGTCCAGATTGACGGCAGAATGGCCCGGTCCCAGTCCTCTTGGAAGGGGGAAGCGGGTGGCGACAACGTCGGCCGCAGCATTGACCGGCCGCCACCGCGTGGTCCGCCTTGAATGTTAGTGCAGTGGGGCCTGATCCTGCCCCAACGTCGGTCCGGTCATTGTGGGAAAGACCGGCTCTCCTGAACCAGGGCGGGTATGCCCGCCCTGGTCCAGGAGCGCGCCCATCGGGGTTTGGTTGCCGAGGGAGACGTGTGGCCGAACCTCGTTGCAGTCCGTTCGCCACGCCCCACACTCGCGCTTTCAACCGTCAGTGGAAATCCCGCGACTTCGGCAGGATGCGGACGTCGCGCGGGTGGCGGGCGCGGACGGGATCGGCCGGGGTGCGGTCGGCGTCCGGCAGGCGGTCGAGTTCGGCCGTGCGGTCGAAGACCCGCGCCGTCATCAGGTGGACGACGCCTTCCGGGCTCTTCTGGACGAGGCCCTCGGCGACCATCAGCCGGGCCGACATGACCTCGCGGCGGAACCGTTCGAAGGTGCGCGCCCAAAGCACCAGATTGGCGATGCCGGTCTCGTCCTCCAGCGTCACGAAGATCGCCTTGCCGTTGCCCGGCCGCTGGCGCACCAGCACGACGCCCGCGACGCGCGCCCGGCGGCCGTCCGGCGCGGCGGCGATGTCGGCGCAGGTCGAGACCCGTTCGGCGCGAAAGAGCGGCCGCAGGATCTGCAACGGGTGGCCTTTCAGCGAGAGGCGGATGGTCTGGTAGTCGGTGGCGATCTCCTCGGGCAGCGCCATGACCGGCAGATCGCTCGGCGCTTCCGCGCCCAGCTCGCGCGCTTCGGCGGCGGCGAAGAGCGGCAGCGGCGCATCGTCCGGCAGCCGGCGCACCGCCCACAGCGCGTCGCGGCGGCCGAGCCCGGCCGAGCCGAAGGCGTCGGCGTCGGCCAGCAGCCGCATCGCCCGGGCCGGCAGGCGCGCCCGCTGCGCCAGATCCTCGATGCCGGCGAAGCCCGCGCCGCGCCGCTCGCACAGCTGCGCCGCCCACGCCTCGTGGAAGCCGTCGATCTGGCGCAAGCCGAGGCGCAGCGCCAGCGCCCCGCCCTGCCCGGTTTCAAGCGTATTGTCCCAGAGGCTGTGATTGATGTCGGGCGGGCGGATTTCGACGCCGTGCTGGGCGGCGTCGCGGACGATCTGGGCCGGGGCGTAGAAGCCCATCGGCTGCGCGTTCAGCAGCGCGCAGGCGAAGACCGCCGGGTAGCGGCATTTGATGAAGGACGAGACATAGACGAGCCTGGCGAACGAGGCAGCATGGCTTTCGGGAAAGCCGTAGCTGCCGAAGCCCTTGATCTGCTCGAAGCAGCGCGCCGCGAATTCGGGCTCGTAGCCGCGCCCCGTCATGCCGTCGACCATCAGCCGCTCGTAGCGGCCGATGGTGCCGACATTGCGGAACGTCGCCATCGCCCGGCGCAGGCCGTTGGCCTGGTCCGGCGTGAAGCCGGCGGCGACGATCGCCAGCTTCATCGCCTGCTCCTGGAAGAGCGGCACGCCGCAGGTGCGTTTGAGGACATGGAACAGCTCGTCCGGATCGTGCGGCGGCGCGGGCGAGGGATAGACGACCTTCTCCTCGCCGTTGCGCCGCCTGAGATAGGGATGCACCATGTCGCCCTGGATCGGGCCGGGGCGGACGATCGCCACCTGGATGACGAGATCGTAGAAGGTGCGCGGACGCAGGCGCGGCAGCATGTTGATCTGCGCCCGGCTCTCCACCTGGAAGACGCCGACGGAATCGCCCTTGCACAGCATGTCGTAGACGTCGGCCTGTTCGGCGGGCACGCCGGCGAGGCCGATATCGACGCCGCAGTGATCGCGCATGAGGTCGAAGGCCTTGCGGATGCAGGTGAGCATCCCGAGCGCCAGAACGTCGACCTTCATCAGGCCGAGCGCGTCGATGTCGTCCTTGTCCCATTCGATGAAGGTGCGCTCGGCCATCGCCGCGTTGCCGATGGGGACCAGTTCGTCGAGCCGGTGGCGGGCGAGGATGAAGCCGCCGACATGCTGCGAGAGATGGCGCGGGAAGCCGAGAATGCGGCCGGCGAAGGCGACGGCGCGGGCGATCGTGCCGTTCGCCGGATCGAACCCCGCCTCGCGCACCCGGCTTTCGGGAATGTCGCCGCCCCAGCTGCCCCATTGCGTGCCGGCGATGCGGGCGGTCACGTCCTCGGTGAGGCCGAGCGCCTTGCCGACGTCGCGGATGGCGCTGCGCGGGCGGTACGAGATGACCGTGCCCGCGATGCCCGCCCGCTCGCGGCCGTACTTGGCGTAGATGTGCTGGATCACCTCCTCGCGCCGCTCGTGCTCGAAATCGACGTCGATGTCGGGCGGCTCCTTGCGCTCGGCCGAGATGAAGCGGGCGAACAGGACGTCGTGATGCTCGGGGTCGATGGAGGTGATGCCGAGCACGTAGCAGACGGCCGAGTTCGCCGCCGAGCCCCGGCCCTGGCAGAGGATGCCCCGGCTCTCGGCGAAATCGACGATCTCGCGGATGGTGAGGAAGTAGCGGGCATAGCCGAGCTGCCCGATGAGGCCGAGTTCGTGCTCGAGCAGGCGCTGCACCTTGTCCGGCACGCCTTCGGGGTAGCGCATGGGCGCGCGGCGGCGGACGAGTTCCTCCAGCCAGGCCTGCGCCTCCCAGCCGGGCGGCACCGGCTCGTCGGGATATTCGTATCTGAGCTGGCCGAGGTCGAAGTCGATGCGGGCGAGGACATGGCCGATTTCGGCGAGCGCCTCGGGCGCGGTCCGGAAGAGATGCGCCATCTCGGCGGCGCTCTTCAGATGGCGCTCGGCGTTGGCCTGGAGCAGGCGGCCGGCACGATCGATCGTGACATGCTCGCGGATGCAGGTGAGCACGTCCTGAAGGTCGCGGTCGTCCGGCGCGGCATAGAGCGCGTCGTTGACGGCGAGCAGCGGCACGCGCGCCGTCGCGGCGGCGGCGCGCAGCCGGGCGAGACTGCGCTGGTCGTCGCCCCGCCCGTGCATCGCCGCCGCGATCCAGACCGCACCGGGCGCGGCCTCGGCGATCCGCGCCGCCGCCGCGGCGAGACCGTCATGCGGGCGCTCGGCGCGGACGATCAGCAGCAGGCCGCGCGGATCCTGAAGCAGGTCGTCGAGGCGCAGGATGCAGTCGCCCTTCTTCGCCCGGCGATTGCCGGTGGTGAGGAGGCGGCAGAGCCGGCCCCAGCCGTCGCGGTCCTGCGGATAGGCGATGATGTCGGGGGCGCCGTCGGCGAAGACGAGACGGCTGCCCACCGCCAGGCGGAAGGCCGCCGCGCGGCGCTTCATCTCGTCCGGCGACGGCGCCGCCGCGCCGTTGCGCGCCCGCTCCACCCAGACGTATTCGCCCGGACTGCCGCCCTCGCGCGCCCGCTGCATCGGCGCCAGCCCGTCCTCGCGCCAGGCGTTGAGGGCGCTCCAGGCGCGCACGGTGCCGGCCACCGTGTTGCGGTCGGCGATGCCGAGCCCGGCATGGTCGAGGCAGAGCGCCCGGGTCACCATGTCGGCCCCGCTCGACGCCCCGCGCAGGAACGAGAAATTGCTCGCCGCCGCGAGTTCCGCATAGCGGTTCATGCGAACAGCCCGTGCAGGAACCAGCCGGGATCGGCGGTCTCGCGATAGATGCCGGCGCGGAAGATCCAGAAGCGGCGGCCGTGGGAATCCTCCACGCGGTAATAGTCGCGGGTGACGCCGTCGGTCCCGGCACGCCACCATTCGGGCGCGATGCGTTCGGGGCCCTCGACGCGCACCACATCGTGCGTCACCCGCCGCCAGCGGAAGCGCCGGGGCGGGCCGTCCGGCACGAGCGCGGCGACCTGCTCGATCCGCTGCGGCGGATCGAAGATCCGCACCGGCCGCGCCGGGGGATCGTCCGGCGGCGGCTGGGTCCAGGCGATGGCCTCCGGCGCCGCGTCGGCCGCCGGGCGCATGGCGAACGCGGCTTCCGGCAGATGCGTGTCGCGGGCCGCGAAGCGCAGCACGCGCTCGCGTCCCAGCCGCGCGACCAGACGATCGACCAGGCCGTCCAGCGCCGCCGCCTCGACCGCGCGGCCGTCGAGCGAGACCTGCGCCGCGCCGAGCGGAGCGCAGGCGGCGACGCCGAGCCGGATGCCGTCGAAGCCGAAGCCGGGATCGACGGGATCGGCCAGCGTCTCGAAGCGCTCGCGGTAGAGGCGCAGCACCGCGCCGGCGTCGCGCGTCGGACGGCCGGTCTCCACCGCGACGCGGCGGGCCTCGCCGTCGCTGCGGAAGAAGCTGGCCTCGAAGACGCGGCCGCCCTCGCCGCGTTCCTCCAGGATGCAGGCCGCCGCCTCGATCAGTCCGGCGAGGACGCTCTCCATCTGCTCCATGTGCAGGAAGGGTTCGGGGAAGTGGCGCTCGACCCGCACCGGCGGCGGCGGGCGCAGCGGCGTCAATGGCGCGGTCTCGCGGCCGAGCGTACGCCGCAGCTTCGCCGCCAGCGCCTCGCCGAAGCGGGCCGAGAGGATCGCCGAGGGGCGGCCGGCCAGATCGCCGATCGTCTTCAGTCCGGCGCGGCGCAGGGCGAGCAGCGTGTCCGGCGGCGCGTCGAGCGCGGCGATGGAGAGCGGCCGGACCGCGCTTTCGTCCGTACCCGGAGCGATAATGCCGCTCTTGCCGAACCGCGCCAGCGCCCGCGCCGCGTCCGGCGTGCCCGCGACCGCCCAGCGCGCGCCGACCCCGGCGCGCTTCAGGTCGCCGCCGAGCCGCGCGCAGAGCGCCGTCTCGCCGCCGAACAGATGGCCGCAGCCGGTGACGTCGAGCACCAGGCCGTGCGGCGGATCGAGGGCGACGGACGGAGAATAGCGCTCGCAGGCGGCGGCCAGCCGCAGCAGCAGGCGATCGTCGGCGCCGGGATCGGCCTCCACCACGTCGAGATCAGGAACCCGCGCCCAGGCATCGGCCAGCGTCAGGCCGGGGCCGAGGCCCAGCCGCGCGGCCTTGCGGCCGGTGGCGCTCAGCCGCAGCGCGCCGCGATCCTTGCCCGCGATGACGAGCGGCGGCTCATCCGGCGCGCCGCAGCCCGCCATCCGGCGCTCCCGCCCGATGCGGTCGGCCGGCAGGAAGGGAAACCACAGCGCCAGATAGCGCCGGTCTTTCCCTGAAGACGCCAAGCTCACGATTCCACTCCACTGCCCAGGTCTCGCCCGCCGCGCCGCCGCGCCGGCGCTCAAGCGTGATGTCGAACGCCGGATGCCCCGGCGCGCCGGCCTCCAGCGGCGCGGAGGGCGCGGCGGCGGCCCGCCAGCGCGTCGCGGCGGCGCTGGGGGCGGGATCGGCGGCGACACGCAGCAGCAGCGCGGGCACCCCGCTCTCTTCCGCCGCCAGGCCGAGGCGGCGGCTGGTAGTGAGATCGAGCAGCGGCGAGACGCCCCAGGGCTCCATCAGCACCGCGCCGAGCGCGGCGCAGCGCAGCGCCTCGCCCGAGGCCCTCAGCAGGGCGGCGATGTCTTTCGCCCGCACCAGCAGCACGCGGCCGGGGTCGAGGCCGAGATCGGCGAGCCCGGGCGGATGGACGCGGCCGGCTTCATGGTCGAGAAAATCCTGCCGGACCCAGACGATGGGCTTCTCCCCCGCCGCGCGGATCGCCAGCCCGACCGTGAAACCCGCCGCCGCCGCCGCATCGGCCGGGCGGGCGGCATAGATCTCGTGCACCGCCCCGCGCGCGAGGCCGCCGTCCAGCGTCGCATCGATCGCCGGCGCGCCCAGCGCGACGCGCACCCCTGCCCCGGCCACCGGCCGGCCGTCGAGGCCGGCGAGCTGGGTACGAAGGGCGGCCAGGGTCTTGATCCGGGTGCTGCGGTCCATGGCGAAAGGCTAGTTGTTCCTATTTTGTTCTTTACAGAACCACCCCCGGACCCCACGGTCAAGGGAAACGAATCGCCCGTTCTCCAACCGGCAGGCCTCGCCCCGGCCCGCGGCTGTGGCATGATGCGCCGTTCGTCATTTCAGGATCGCCATGACCGCCATTTTCCGCCTGGACGGCACGACCGCCGTCACCAGTCCCAACGCCGCGGGGCCGTGGGACCCCAACATGCAGCACGGCGGCGCGCCGACCGCGCTGATCGTCAAGATCGCCGAGACGACGCCCGCGCTGGTTCCCATGCGGATCGCCCGCATCACGGTCGACCTGATGCGCCCGGTGCCGGTGGCGCCGCTGACCGTCGCCACCGACATCGTGCGCGACGGCAAGAAACTGCAACTGCTCGCCATCCGCCTGCTGGCCGGGGGGCTGGAGGTCGTCCGGGCGAGCGTCCTGCGCCTGCGCCGCGAGGCGGTGGCGCTGCCCGACGCGGCGGCCGCGCCGCCCATCGACCTGCCGCCGCCCGACCAGGGCACGGCGCCCGGCCTCCCCGCCGGGTGCCCGTTCAACGCCGGCCTCGAAAGCCGCTTCGTCAAAGGCACTTTCCGCCAGCCCGGC
>JAEUMK010000077.1 GCA_016792565.1 Alphaproteobacteria bacterium | reverse complement strand
AGCGGCCTCCGCCGGCAGAGGCTGCGGGGTCAGCGACCCGGCGTCCTGCGCGGCGGCCCCACCGGCTGACGCCAGCACGAGCGCCAGCAGGCTGGCGCCCGATCCCAGAAGCTTCCGGAAGGCGCGACCCGTCAAGGGATCGCCTCGCCGCGTCGCGGCCCGTTTACTCGGCATCCCCCACCTCAAGCGCCAGGCTGCCGCCACCCTGCGGCAGGTCGATCGGCAGAACGAAGCGGCGGTCGGACCGCGGCATCACGAGGCCGATCCCGAACACGTCCGACAGGCGGCCGCCTTCGAGCTTTTCCTCGAAGACGACTTTGCCGCCGGCATCCATCTGCTGAATCTTGAGGGACGTAAGCAAAGACATCAGAGCGTGCTTGTTGCCGGCATTGCGGACGGTGATCGCCGGACGCGCCTTGCCGTCGACCGTCACCACCTCGGCGCCGATGAAGGAGAGTGCGGTTTCGCCGACGAGCGGCGCGACATTCACGAGGACGCGGAAATTGTAGACGACCTGCACGCCGGTCTCTCCGCCGGTATCGACGGGCACCTGATTGACCGAGACGAAATAGGACTGGCTCTCGGTCATCGCCGGGCCGACATACTGGACGCGGAAGGCCTGAGCCTGACCCGGCTGCAACAGCACGGCCGGCGGCAGGATGACGAGGTCGTTCTCGCCGCCCGGAATGGTCTCGATCTCGCCGTTCACGCCGATCTTGATGCGCGAGATGACGACCTCGATCGGCACCGGGAATTCGTCGGCATTGTCGACCGTGAAGCGGCTGTCGGTGCCAGAGTTCGCCTCGTTCGCCTCGACGACGAGCGGGCTGACGCCGACGGCCAGCGCGGGGGCCGAGAGGCCGAGGCCGGCGAGCGCGAGGAACACCGAAAGAGGCCGGGTCAACCTGAGAAATGGGCCGAACATACTGTGTCTCGTTTCAAGTCCTGGACGGGGGCAGCCCGGCCACCGGCCGCGAGCGCCCGCCGTGCGGGAACGTTCAACTTGTCCGATGAGCCCCGAAGCACAGCTCTGCAAAGGGGAAGCTGTCACCAAGTGGTTAACAAGATCGCAACACGCGCCTGGCTGAGGGGCCAGGGCCCCTGCCGGCGGCGGCCGCCCGGAACCCCGGACGGCCGCAACCTGCAGACGGTAGCCCAGCTGCCGGCGGAGACGAATCCCCGCCGGCCGCCAGAACCCTTAGACCGACGGATTGATCGTGATGGTCACGACGTCCGAGTAGCCGCCGGCGATCAGGTAGAGGCCGGAGTTGATCAGGTTCACGGTGACCGAGCCCGACGTGGCGACCGGACCGCTGGGAACGGCGACGCCGGTCATCGTCGAAGCGTTCTGGTTGAACAGGCCGGGGAAGTTCACCGAGTAGTCGATCGTGTTGGTGAAGCCGGGCGTGGGGACGGTCGGGTTGGTGACGTTGTCCATGCCCAGGTTCGCCGACTGCACGGCGACCGTGAACTGCGTGTTGCAGATGAACTGGTTCAGCGCGAGCGACGCGGTCTTGCCGTTGTCGAGGATCGCGTCGTTGTTGGTGTCGAGGTTCGCCCAGGTGATCGACCACGCGTTGAGCAGCGTGAAGTTCAGCGTGGCATTGCCCGAGGTCGCACCGTAGTCGATGCGGCAGACCAGCGGCTGGATGCCGTTGACGTTGATGAAGAAGTTGCCCTGGGTCACAGGGATGTTCACGACGAACGCCGAGGCGGTCGAGGCCAGGGCCACAGCGGCGGCACCGGCGAGAAGAAGACGCTTCATGAGATAAGTCCTTATCCTGATGTGTGGGCCTTTGTGGCCCTTGGTTTGAGCAGTGCACTACTCGTGGGGCGGAAAGCCCCGATACACACGAGTTTCATTCGGCCGTTATGTTCTTCCGGAGCGGCCTCCCCGGGTGATGCGATGAACGTCAGACCTGAGGGACGATCTGCATGACGATGACGTCGGCGTAGATGCCGGCCCTCGGCGTGGTACCTGATTCGGGGCGCAGCGTGATGGTGACCGCGGCCTGCTGGTTGAGCGAGACGCCCTCGCCGGACGAGGCCCGCGCGCAGCTGCCCGGGCCGCCGGACTTCAGCACCGCGCTGTCGCAGCCGTCCATGGACGCCGGCGCGCCGGCCGTCGTCGGGATGGCGAAGGAGAGTTCGTAGGGAATTTCGGTGACGATGCCCGGCCCGCCGGTGCGCGAGTTGGTGACCAGCGCGCCGAAACGCGACGAGGCGGTGACCGCATAGGGCACGTTGCAGTTGACGTTGACCCCGAGCGAGCGCGAAGCGCCGGGCGCCAGGTCGGCGCCGAACGAGACGATCGCGAATTGCGGGCCGCCGAATTCGCAGACCACCGGGATGCGGCCCTTGAGCAGGACGGAGACTTCATCGGCGGGGGGCGGGGTCGCGGCGGCCGGCGCGGCGAACGCCAGCAGGGCGGCTGCGACCAGTCCGGCGCGCTGCGCGCCACAGACCATCGCACCTGCGGTTGACCGGGTCTTCGCGTCGACTGCCATGTGTAGTCCCCAAGAGCGCGCGGCGACATGTGCCGATCGCGGCCGGACTCTTAACAACATATAAACAAATGTGAAGAGAATTTTAGGATTCGTCCTTAACGAAAACGGCCGAATTTGCGCGGATTTCCGGCCTTGGTTAATGTGGCGAAACGATGACGATGGTGCGGCGCAATCGCGTCAGGCGCGCGCCAATCCAACCTGAGGTAGAGGCACTAGCGGTGCCCCTCTATTGTTAGCGGCGGCAGGCCGGGGGCCGGCGCCGTTGCGCTGCATCGCAGCATCGATTTGCGCCGTCCGGCGCCGCGCGGCGGTTGTGCTTCAATAGGCCGCATGGTTTCGGTTGCGGGGGCGCGGGCAGCGGCGAAGGGGAGTGGTGCCTGGGGCCGGAATCGAACCAGCGACACACGGATTTTCAATCCGTTGCTCTACCAACTGAGCTACCCAGGCCCAAGCGGCGCCTTGCGGCGCGGCGGTCGGAGGCGGGCTTATAGGCGGACCGTCCGAACCTGTCCAGCGCCCGGCGGCAATCCCGAGGGCGGCCCGAGGGCGGGACGAATGGTGCTGCCAGTGAGGATTGAACTCACGACCTCTCCCTTACCAAGGGAGTGCTCTACCACTGAGCTACGGCAGCCAACCGTCCGGAAGGCGGGTGCTATACAGGAAGCCGCGCGGCGCGCAAAGGGCGCTGGCGCATTTCTGCGCCGCCGTCTATTCGAGGCCCCATGTCCGCCCCCAGCGACCGCGAACGACGCCAGGCCGAAGCGCTGAAGGCCAATCTGCGCCGCCGCAAGGCGCAGGCGCGCGCCCAGGGCGCGGCGGCCGGCGCCGGGGGCACGGCGGCCGAAGCGCCCCAACGGCCGGGCGGCGCGGACGCCGCCGTCGATGAAGGCCGGGAGCGCGACTGAACCATGACCGCCCTGCTCCATCTCGCGGCCGAGGACGAGGACGACCTCAAGACGCTGTCGGCGCTGGTGCAGGATTCGGTGCTGCGGGTCGGCGACATGGCCTTCCTGCCCAAGGCGCGGCGCTTCGCGCTGGTCCTCAACCGCTATCGCTGGGAGGCCGGGCGGAGCGGCGGACGCGGCGAGCGGGTCAGGGCCGGACTGCGCATCGAGGAGGTGGTCGCGGCCAAGGCCCAGCGCATCCGCCAGGACGCGAAGGACGCGGTGCTGTCGCTGCTGGCCCTCACCTTCGCGCCGGATGGCGCGGGCGGCGGCACGCTGACCCTCGCCTTTTCCGGCGGCGGGCAAATCGCGCTGAGCGTCGAGGCGCTGGAGGTCCATCTCGACGACATGGGCGGCCCCTGGGCCGCCAGGGCGCGGCCGTCGCACAAGCTGGACTGAGGTCCGCGGAGGCGGCACGTCCGGCCGGCCCGGTGACAAGAAGACGCCGCCGCGTTGGGGGGCGCGGCGGCGGAAGGTCTTGCGGATGGCCGGCGCCTAGAGCTTCCAGACCTTGATCGAACTCATCGTGTTGTCCCACCAGCCGCCGGTGACGACCTGCTTGATGGCGTCGTAGTCCTCGTTCTTGATCTCCCAGCTCTTCCCGCCGAAATTCTTGTGCTGGTAGATCCTGATCTTGGTGCGCGTGCCGATCGTGATGCACGACGTCTTGTCGTTGAAGAAGCTGCCGACATAGCTGTAGGTGATGCCGGGCTTGTCCTCGAACACCATGTAGTCCTGCAGCGTCGGGGTGGTGCAGTCGGGCCGGTCATAGGCGACCGCCTCGCCGTGCACCGGGTTCATTTTCTGCGTGTTGGAATCCCAACTCGCCGCCAGCGCCGCACCCGCCGTCAGGGCGGTAATGCCCGCCAGAATGCCAAGATACTTCATCGTTCCTCCATGCCCTTGCTGGTTATTGGGGCCTGATCTCTGGGGGCTCGCGCCGGCTTGGCCCTGAGCGGCCGGCGAGCGTCATGTGGATGCGCCGAGGCTCAAGGCGGCGGGGTGGGCGGACCGACGGGACCGGGACCGCTCTCATTGGGCGGCGTGCCGAACGCCATGCTGTCCTGGTTGAAGGCGATGTGCGGGTGCGTGGCCGACAGGCGTTCGGCCCGCAGATAGACCGTCACGACGGAGCCGACCGGACCCAGCACCGACGCCGTAAGGCGCGGCTGGGCGGTATTGAGATAGCCGACCGGATCGCCGGCCGGCGCGGTGTTGCGCATCTTCACGGTGATCACCGTGCCGCCCTCGCCCGCCATGACCGACGGCGCGGTGCCGTAGCGCAGGCGGAACACCCCGTTGAAGCCGGGACCGCCCGAAGCCTTGTCAGTGGCGAGCGCGGTCACGAGCAGCCGCATTGACGACTGGACTGTGACGTTGTCGATCCGCCATGACGCATGCTGGGCCAGCGCGCCGTCGCGCAGCCAGTACCAGCCCTGGATCAGATCGCCGTCGGACGCGAAGCTGTCGGCCCGGGCGGCCGCCGGCAGCGACAGTCCGAGCGCCGCGACGATCAGGAGGATGAAGGCGCCCAGTGCCCGTTTCATGACATCGTCTCCGTCCGGCAGGGTTTCCCGTTGCGGAGGCAGCCGCGAGATGCGCCGCCTTTACATGAAGACTGCGTCCGGCCGGACCCGCCCGCATTGAGGGGCGTCAATCCGGAAACCGTCCGCAGATTGCCGCGCGGGGCCGCTCGCGCGGCCCCGCGCGGTCCTCGTCAGTTGCCGAAGTGGTAGTTGACGCCCGCGAACACCGTGTGCGCGCGCGCCTCGTCCTCGATCCTGAAGCTCGGGAACTCGTAGGTCTCGGTGCCGTAGTCCTGGTAGTTGTATTCGAGCTTGCCGGTCAGGTTGTCGGCCAGTTCGAACTCGACGCCGGCGCCCGCCATCCAGCCGACCCGCACGCCGGTCTCGGAGCTGTAGACGCTGCCGCTGTTGGTGTTGTGGCCGACCTCGACGCCCGCCAGCGCGAGGCCGGCCTTGGCGTAGATCAGCGTCGATCCGGCGAGGATGCCGACGCGCGGCGCGAGGTTCGCCTTCCAGTCCATCGCCAGCGTCGAGGAGGGGCGCGTGCTGGGGACGCCGTTCAGCACGATGTTGTTGGAGGTCTCGGAGATGCCGACCGCCGAGACGTCGGCCTCGACGCCGAAGATCCAGTCGCCCGAACGCCAGTTGTAGCCGGCCTGCAGGCCACCGATCAGGCCGGAGCTGTCGAGATCCTGCACTTCGCAGAAGGGCACGCAGCTGTTCGAGCCGAGATCGAAGTCGCCCGACATCTGGGCGTAGCCGAGATGGCCGCCGAGATAGAAGCCCTCCCAGGCGAAGTCGGGGGCCGGCGCGGGCGGGGCTTCGGCCGCGGCCGCCACGGGCGGCTGCTGGACGGGCACGTCCGCCTCGATGGGGGTGCCCTGACCGTTCGCGTAAGCCGTCGCGGTCAGAACGAGGGCGAGCGCCGCGCTGCCGAGAAGAGCCGAGACCTTCATGATGTGTTCCTTGCACGCTGACTTTGCCGGGCGCCGACCGCCCATGCGTGTGGCGTTCATACGGCACGCGCGCAGCCGCAACTTTGAGCAGCGGCAAGGATTTCCAATCGCCAAGGGCGTAGCATTAGGGGGGGAAGCAAGCTGAAATCGTCCGATTTCCGCCATTGCCCTCGCACCCCGACCTCGGCGATTGTCGGCAGGACCATGACCTTGCGCCTGTCCACTTCCGGCGGCGGATTCGCCGCCGCCTTCGATGCGTTGCTCGGCCTCAAGCGCGAGGTGGAGGAGGATGTCGATGCGGCCGTCGCGGCGATCGTCGCCGACGTGCGGCGGCGCGGCGACGCGGCGGTCATCGACTACACCGCCCGCTGGGATCGCCTGACGCTGACTCCCGCGACGCTGCGCATGAGCGCGGCCGAGATCGACGCCGCGGCTTCGGGCGCCTCCGCCGAGAGGCTGGCGGCGCTCGGCGTCGCGGCGGCGCGCATCCGCGCCTTCCACGAAAGGCAGAGGCCGGCGCCCATCGCCTACACCGACGACGCAGGCGTCGAGCTGGGGGCGCGCTGGACGCCGGTCGGCGCGGCCGGAATCTATGTGCCGGGCGGCACGGCGTCGTATCCCAGTTCCGTCCTGATGAACGCCATCCCGGCCGCCGTCGCCGGGGTCGGGCGCATCGCCATGGCCGTGCCGACGCCGGACGGGGTACTGAACCCGCTGGTCTTCGCGGCGGCGAAGCTGGCGGGCGTCACCGAGATCTACCGCATCGGCGGAGCGCAGGCGGTGGCGGCGCTCGCCTACGGCACCGCCTCGATTCCCGCGGTCGACAAGATCACCGGCCCCGGCAACGCCTATGTCGCCGCCGCCAAGCGCCGCGTCTTCGGCCAGGTCGGCATCGACATGATCGCCGGGCCGTCCGAGATCCTGGTGGTCGCGGACGGCGAGAACGACCCCGGCTGGATCGCCGCCGACCTGCTCAGCCAGGCCGAGCACGACGAGTCCGCGCAGGCCATCCTCATCACCGACGACGCGGCCTTCGCCGACGCCGTCGCCGCTTCGGTCGAGCGCGCCCTGCAGGGCTCGTCGCGCGAGGCGACGGCGCGGGCGAGCTGGCAGGCTTATGGCGCGATCATCGTGGTGCGCAGCCTCGAAGAGGCCCCGGCCCTCGTCGATGCGATCGCGCCGGAGCATCTGGAACTGGCGGTCGCCGACCCCGAGGGGCTCGCCGCGAAAATCTCGAACGCCGGGGCGATCTTCCTCGGCCGCCACACGCCCGAGGCGGTCGGTGACTATGTCGCCGGGCCGAACCACGTGCTGCCGACATCGCGCAGCGCCCGCTTCGCCAGCGGCCTCGGCGTGCTCGACTTCATGAAGCGGACGACGACGGTGAAATGCTCGGCCGCGGCGCTGGCCGAGATCGGCCCGGCGGCGGCGACCCTCGCCGAGGCGGAGGGCCTGCCCGCCCACGCGCGTTCGGTCACCATCCGGCTGAACCGGCGATAGGGCGCGGCGGCATGAGCGATCCGTTCCGGTTGATCGAGGTGGAGCTGGACGAGGCGAGCATCCAGAGCCGCGGCCCCGACGTCGACCACGACCGTCGCGTCGCGATCTTCGACCTGATCGAGCAGAACTCGTTCCGTCCCCTGGCCTCGCCGGGCGGGCCCTACATCCTGCGTCTGGCGCTGGAGGACGGCCGCCTCGCCTTCGACCTGATGACCGAGGACCGCAGGCCGCACGGCAAGTTCATCCTGTCGCTGACCCCGTTCCGCCGGATCGTGAAGGACTATTTCTTCGTCTGCGCCAGCTACTACTCGGCGATCAAGACCGCCCCGCCCTCGCAGATCGAGGCGATCGACATGGGCCGGCGCGGCCTGCACAACGAAGGCTCGGAGGTGCTGCAGCAGCGGCTGAAGGACAAGATCGAGCTGGACTTCGACACGGCGCGGCGGCTCTTCACCCTGATCTGCGCCCTGCACGCGCGGGACGAATCCGGGCGGCCATGAAAGGCCCGAACGGCGAAGACCTGCCGGACGCCATGCTCTTCGCCTGCACTTTCAACGCCGTCCGCTCGCCGATGGCGGCGGCGATCATGCGCCATCTCTACGGCACGCACGCCTTCGTCGACTGCGCCGGGGTCAAGGCCGGAGAGCTCGACCCGCTGGCCGTCGAGGCGCTGGCCGAGATCGGCATCGACATCGAGGGCTACAAGCCCAAGACCTTCGCCGAGCTGGACGATTCCTCGTTCGACCTGATCGTCTCGCTGTCGCCCGAGGCCCATCACAAGGCGCTGGAGTTCACCCGCGTGATGGCGGTGGAGGCCGAATACTGGCCGACCATGGACCCGACCGCCCACGAGGGCACCCGCGAGCAGCGGCTCGACGCCTACCGCGCCGTCCGGGACGGATTGATGAAGAAGATCAAGGCGCGGTTCGCGGCCTGAGCCCGGGCGGCCCCGGATAGCTTGATCTTGCGGCCTTTTCCTGTCATTCCGCCCCGCCTGCCGCGCGGCGGCAGGGATGCCGACTACTGCCCCCGGTGAGGAATGGCGAAAGAAGAACTGCTCGAATTTCCGGGTACCGTCCTGGAGCTGCTGCCCAACGCGACCTTTCGCGTGCAGCTGGAGAACGATCACATCCTGATCGCTCACACGGCCGGCAAGATGCGCAAGAACCGCATCCGCGTGCTGGCCGGCGACAAGGTGCTGGTCGCCATGACGCCCTACGATCTCACCAAGGGCCGCATCATCTTCCGCTTCAAGTGAGCGGAGCGGGCCTGCGCCTGATCCTGGCGAGCGCCAGTCCGCGGCGCGTCGCCCTGCTGGCCTCGGCCGGCATCGCGCCGGACGCCATCCTGCCCGCCGAACTCGACGAGACGCCGCTGAAGGGCGAATTGCCGCGCGCCTATGCGCTGCGCGTGGCGCTGGAGAAGGCGCACGCCGTCGCCGCCACGCAAGCCGACGGTTGCCTGGTGCTCGCCGCCGATACGGTGGTGGCGCTGGGGCGGCGCATCCTGCCCAAGGCCGACAACGCGACCGAGGTAAAGGCCTGTCTCGGCCTCCTCTCCGGGCGGCGGCACATCGTCCACACCGCCGTCGCGGCGCTGCGGCCGGGCGGCGCCCCGCGCAGCCGGATCGTCTCGGCGCGGGTCACGGTGAAACGGCTGACCAGGGCCGAGATCGAGGCCTATGCGGCCTCGGGCGAGGGCATCGGCAAGGCCGGCGGCTATGCCATCCAGGGCCGGGCGGCCGCCTTTGTCCCGGCGATCAACGGCTCCTACACGGCGATCGTCGGCCTGCCGCTGACCGAAACGGTCGCCCTTATTTCAGGCTTGGGTTTCGCGTGCAGCCCTGTAAGCTCTGACGTAAGGGAAGCAACCTAAGATTCGAGTCCGGTTCGCATGGCGAACGATGTTTTGATCAATGTGGGACCCGGGGAGACCCGGGTCGCCGTCATCTCCGATGGCCGGCTGGAGGAGCTCTATATCGAGCGCACCGCCGGCCTGCCCGAGGGCGAGGGCCGGGCCGGCCATTCGGTGCTGAGCAACATCGTGCTCGGCCGAGTGCAGCGCGTGCTGCCGGCGATGCAGGCCGCGTTCGTGGATATCGGGCTCGACCGCGCCGGGTTCCTGGGGGCCAAGGAGGCGCGCTGCCTCGCCGACCTGCCGGGCTTCGGCGAGGGCCTGCCGCCGATCACCAATTGCGTGCGCGAGGGCGAGGCGATCCTCGTCCAGATCATCAAGGATCCGATCGGCGACAAGGGCGCGCGGCTGTCGGCCAATGTCACCATTCCCGGCCGGCTGCTGATCCTGGTGCCCAACCAGAAGGGCGTCGCCATGTCGCGCCGGATCGAGGACGAGGCCGAGCGCGAGCGGCTCGCCGCCATCGTCGGCGCCTTCGACGGACAGCCGGGCTGCATGGCGGGCGCGGGCTATATCGTGCGCACCGTCGCGATCGGCGCGGGCGAGGCGGAGCTGCGCGAGGACGCCGAGCGGCTGGCCCTCGGCTGGGCGGAGATCGAGGAGAAGGCGCGCGGCGCGCGGGTGCCCTCCACCGTCTATTGCGATCTCGATCCGATCGCCCGGGCGCTGCGCGACTGCGTCGGCGCGGACGTCGACCGGGTGCTGCTGGACGACGCGGCGGCGCTGGACGAGGCGCGCGCCTATGCCGCCGAGGCGATGCCCGAGGTGCTGGCGAAGCTGGAACTGTTCGACGGACCCGACATGTTCGAGCGGGCCGGCATCGAGGAGGAGATCGAGGCGCTTCTGGGCCCGCGCGTGCCGCTCTCGTGCGGCGGCTGGATCACCATCGAGACGACCGAGGCGCTGACCGCGATCGACGTCAATTCGGGCAGCTTCACCGCCTCGTCGGGGCTTGAGGAGACCAGCTTCCGCATCAACCAGGACGCCGCCGCCGAAATCGGCCGGCAATTGCGCCTGAGGGCGATCGGCGGGCTGGTGGTGATCGACTTCATCCACCAGGGCGATCCGGAGAACGTCGCCCGCGTGCTGCAGACGCTGGCGATGAGCCTGGGGCGCGACCGCGTGCCGACCCAGATCTCGCCGATGTCCGAATTCGGCCTGGTCGAGATGACGCGCAAGCGGGTGCGCGATCCCATCGTCAAGTTCCTGACCGAGCCGGCGCGCGGCGTCCTGGCGGGCGGCCGGGTCAAGACCGCCGCCACCATCGCCAACGAATTCCTGCGCCGCATCGAGGCCGAGGCACGGCTCAATCCGGGCCGCACGGTCAATTGCGCCGCTCATCCCGAGATCGCCCGCTGGATCAGCGAGCAGGCGGTGGTGCTGCAGCGGCTGCGCGAGCGGATCGGCAGCCGCTTCCGCATCGAGGCCCGCGAGGGCTGGCCGCGCGACCGTTTCGACGTCGCGGTGGAAGCGCCGCGAGCGGTGAGCGCCATACCGGCCAAATGAACACCGCACCGCGCGCCTGCGCGATCTGCGGCAAGCCGCAGACCGAACAATTCAGGCCGTTCTGCTCGGCCCGCTGCGCCGACATCGATCTCCATCGCTGGCTGAAGGGCGGCTACGCCATTCCCGGCCGCCCCGCCGACGAGGATGAGGACGGCGCGGCCGAGATGCCGCGCGGCGAGGACTGAACGCGTCCGCGCCCCATGCTAGGACGTAGCTGAGGGGCGGCGCACTTGCCGCGCGCGGGGCGCGGGGCTTTGATCGAAGCCCTCGATTGCCCGGCGGCCGATCCTCGAACCAAGGGACTTGCCATGGCGGATGCCGAAATCGGACTGACCATCGTGCCGGCGCTGAGCTTCGCGCAGAAGGCGGCGGCGATCGGGGGCACCGCCCTCGCCTTCATCGTGCTGGACGCGCTGTGGCTCGGCTGGGCCAGCCGCGACCTCTACAGCGGGACGATCGGCTCCATCATGGTCCAGCCGCCCCGCTGGGACGCGGCGGTCCTGTTCTATCTCGTCTATCTCGCCGGAACGCTCTATTTCGCGGTGCTGCCCAACGCCGCTATCGGAATCGGCTGGACCGCCCTGCAGGGCGCGGCGCTGGGGGCGCTCGCCTATGCGACCTACGACCTCACCAATCTCGCGACCCTCAATGCCTTCACCTGGAGGTTGGCCGTGATCGATATCGCCTGGGGCACCTGCGCCACGGCCACCGCCGCCGCCGCCGGAGCGGCCGCCGCCCGCGCCGTCTGACGGCCCGGCATGCGGGCCTGGGCTGGCGTCCTGATCGGGCTGGCGGCGCTGCTGACGCCGCCGTCCGCGCGCGCCGAGACGCCGGCCTCGCCGCCCGCCGCAGCCGGCGCCTATGAGACGATCGCCTATGAGGTGGCGCTGACGCCGCCCGGCGATACGGACCTCGCCGAGCGGATCCGGGGCGACCTCGACCTGCTGAAGAAGAAGGCCGAGGGGGCGCCGTCGATCGGCGTTCTGGAGTCGCGTCTGGAGCGGGACCTCGCCCGCGTCCGCCAGGCGCTGAAGGCTTATGGCTACTATGACGGTGTCGCGAGCGGGACGATCGCCGAGGGCTCGCCCGCCCGGGTGACGATCACCGTGCGCGAAGGCCCGCTCTACCGGATCGGCGTCTTCCAGGTGGTGTGGCAGGGCGCCCGGCCGGATGATGTCCCCGAGACCGTCGCCGAGGGCCTGCCCGCCTCGGGCCGCAATATCGTCGGGGCGGGCGAACGGGTGATCGCCCAGCTCAGGGCGGCGGGGTATTTCGATGCGCGGATCGCCGAGCGCCGGGCGGTGCTGGACCGAGCCGCCGGCAAGGTCGACGTGACGCTGAGCGTCGCCGCGGGTCCGGCGGTGACGGTCGGGGCGGTGAGGCCGTCGGGCAGCCCGTCCATTCCGGAGAACCGAATCGTCCGCCTGTCGAAGCTGGAACTGGGCGAGACGCTGACGCCGGCGCTGCTGCAGGCGGCCGAGGACAAACTGCTGTCGAGCGGACTTTTCAACGAGGCGCGGGCCTCGGCCGAAGGCGGCGCGCCGGCGCGCACGGTCGCGCTCGCCGTCGCCGACCGCCTGCCCCGAACCGTCAGCGGCGCGATCAAATGGTCGGTGTCGGATGGCTTCGCCATCGAGGCGGCATGGGAGCACCGCAACATCTTCGGCGACGCCGAACGGCTGCGCGCCGCGCTGACGCTGGGCAGCGTGACGCAGGGCCTCGACTTCGCGTACCGCGAATACGATGTGCTGTTCGACGGGCATACGCTCAACGCCTCGCTGCACATCGCGCACGAGGACATCGACGGCCAGGCCTACCAGCAGGCGGCGCTGGTCGGCACGCTGGAGACGGTGCTGCGCGAGATCTTCACGCTGCGCTATGGCGGCTCGATCGAGTTCGTGCGCGACGAAGGCCTGACGGACGGCGGCGACTATGCGCTGATCGGCCTGCGCGGCGAGATCAGCTATGACGGCGCGAACGATCTGCTCGACCCGACCGAGGGCATCCGCGCAACGCTGCGTCTCAGCCCCTATGTCGGATGGAACGGCGACCTGCGGAACTTCACGGTTCTGGAGGCGCTGGGCTCCGCTTACCTGCCGCTGGACGAGAAGAAGACCTTCGTGCTGGCCGGGCGGGTGCGGCTCGGCACCATCGTCGGCGACGGCCGCGACGACATTCCCTTGCCCAAACGGTTCTTCGCCGGAGGCGGCGGCTCGATCCGCGGCTATTCCTACAAACGGGCCGGGCCGATCGACATCGACGACCGGCCGGTCGGCGGCGCCTCGGTGATCGAGATCAACGCCGAGGCGCGCTGGCGGATCGACGAGGATTTCGGCGCGGTGCTGTTCGTCGACGGCGGCGGAGCCTTCGAAAGCGCGATCCCCGGCCAGGACGGCGACTGGTTCGTGGGCGCCGGGCTGGGCGTGCGCTATTATTCGCCCATCGGCCCGGTTCGGCTCGACATCGCCGCGCCGCTCAATGCCCGCCAGGGCGATCCCGGCGTGCAGATCTACGTCTCCATCGGACAGGCGTTCTGATGAGCGAACCGGCGACACCCACCCCACCGCCCCCCCGGCCGCGCCGCTCGCGGCGGTCGTGGCCGCTGCGGATACTGGCCTGGACCGTCATGCTGATCCTCGGCGTCGTCGTCCTCGCCGGGATCGCGCTGGTGTGGCCCGGCACGCGGCAATGGGCGTTCGACGAGGGTCGTGCGATTCTCGCCGAGGCCGGCGTCAGGACATCGTCCATCGGCGGCGACTGGACCGAGATGGTGCTGCACGATGTCGAGATCACCGACGATGCCGGCACCTGGGCGACGGCGCGCGAGGTGGTGCTGTCGTGGTCGCCGCTCGGGCTGCTCGGCGGCACGCTGAACGCCGACCGCGTGGAGTTCCGCGGCGCCCGCATGCTGCGCGCCCCGGTCTACCAGGCTGCGCCGGACCAGATCGACGAGCCGTTCGCCTGGCCGGATCTGCCGGTCGACGTGACGCTGGGCAGTCTCACCGGCGACCTGGCGCTCGACGAGGCGGTGATCGGCGAGGCGCTGAGCGCGACCCTCGACGGGAAGGCGACGCTCACCTCGGGCGGCGGGACGGCGGAGGTCTCGATCACCCGCAATGACGGGATCGCCGGCGAGGCGTCGGTCTCGATCGGGACCACCGCCGATCTCGGCGTC
>JAEUMK010000032.1 GCA_016792565.1 Alphaproteobacteria bacterium | reverse complement strand
GGCATCTGCCACCAGGTGAACCTCGAATATCTCGCCCAGACCGTCTGGACGCGGAAGGTTTCCACGAAAAAGGGCGCGATCGAGCTTGCCTATCCCGACACGCTGGTCGGCACCGACAGCCACACCACCATGGTCAACGGCCTCGCGGTGCTCGGCTGGGGCGTCGGCGGCATCGAGGCCGAGGCCGCGATGCTCGGCCAGGCGCTCTCGATGGTCATTCCCGAGGTCGTCGGCTTCCGCCTGCACGGCAAGCTGCGCGAGGGCGTGACGGCGACCGACCTCGTGCTCACCGTCACGCAGATGCTGCGCAAGAAGGGCGTGGTCGGCAAGTTCGTCGAGTTCTACGGCGCCGGTCTCGACGACCTGCCGCTGGAGGACCGCGCCACCATCGCCAACATGGCCCCCGAATACGGCGCGACCTGCGGCTTCTTCCCGATCGACGACGAGACGCTGCGCTTCCTCAAAGCCTCCGGCCGCGCCAAGGCGCGCGTCGATCTGGTCGAGAAATACGCCAAGGCTCAGGGCCTCTTCCGCAGCACGAAATCGCCCGACCCCGTCTTCACCGACACGCTGGAACTGGACCTCGCCACGGTCGAACCCAGCCTCGCCGGACCGAAGCGTCCGCAGGACCGCGTGCCGCTCGGCCAGGTCGCCGCGAACTTCGCGGCGACGCTCGCCGCCGACTACGGCAAGGCGGGCGAGGAGGCGAAAACCGTCAAGGTGCCCGGCAAGGACTACGAGATCGGCCACGGCGCCGTGGTGATCGCGGCGATCACCTCGTGCACCAACACCTCCAACCCCTATGTGATGATGGCGGCGGGGCTTCTCGCCCGCAACGCGCGCAAGCTCGGCCTCAAGGCCAAGCCCTGGGTCAAGACCTCGCTCGCCCCCGGCTCGCAGGTCGTCACCGACTATCTCGCCAAAGCGGGGCTTCAGAAGCCGCTCGACGAACTCGGCTTCAACCTCACCGGCTATGGCTGCACCACCTGCATCGGCAATTCCGGCCCGCTCCCCGACGACGTGACCGAGGCGGTGACGGGCGGCGATCTCGCGGTCGCGGCGGTGCTGTCGGGCAACCGCAATTTCGAGGGCCGCGTGAACCCGCTGACGCGGGCCAACTATCTCGCCTCGCCGCCGCTGGTCGTCGCCTATGCGCTCGCCGGTTCGACCAGCGTCAATCTGGAGACCGACCCGATCGGCCACGACAAGAAGGGCAAGCCGGTCTTCCTGAAGGACATCTGGCCGAGCACCAAGGAAGTCGCCGCGACCGTGCGCAAATGCGTCACCTCGGCGATGTTCAAGACGCGCTATGCCGACGTCTTCAAGGGCGACATCGGCTGGCGCAAGGTGAAGTTCGCGGGCGGCCAGACCTATGCCTGGGACATGACCTCGACCTATGTGCAGAACCCGCCCTATTTCCAGGGCATGGGGATCGCGCCCAAGCCGGTCGGCGACATCGCCGGGGCGCGCGTGCTCGCCCTCTTCGGCGACTCGATCACCACCGACCACATCTCGCCCGCCGGATCGATCAAGGCTTCCTCGCCCGCCGGCCTCTATCTCCAGGAGCGTCAGGTCCGCCAGCAGGACTTCAACTCCTACGGCGCGCGGCGCGGCAACCACGAAGTGATGATGCGCGGCACCTTCGCCAATATCCGCATCAAGAACGAGATGCTGGGCGGCAAGGAAGGCGGCAATACGAAGCACTTCCCCGACGGCGGCGAGATGGCGATCTACGACGCCGCCATGAAGTACCAGCAGGAAAATGTGCCGCTCGTCATCTTCGCCGGCAAGGAATACGGCACCGGCTCGTCGCGCGACTGGGCGGCGAAGGGCACGCTGCTGCTCGGCGTCAAGGCGGTGATCGCCGAGAGCTTCGAGCGCATCCACCGCTCCAACCTCGTGGGCATGGGCATCCTGCCGCTGCAGTTCGAGCCGGGCATGGACCGCAAGCAGCTCGGCCTCAAGGGCGACGAGACGATCTCGATCGCCGGCGTCACCAGCCTGAAGCAGGGCATGACGATGACCGTCTCCATCGCCTATGCCGACGGCACGAAGCGCGACCTGACCGTGAAGTGCCGCGTCGATACGGTCGAAGAGGTCGACTACTACAGGAACGGCGGCATCCTGCCCTACGTCCTGCGCAACCTGCTCAAGACCGCCTGACGACGGCGGTCTCCCGGCCACAGATGCAAGGGGCGGCCGCGCGGCCGCCCCTTTTTCATGCGCCGCCCGACGCCAGGCCCGCCAGCACGAGATAGAGCGGCAGGCCGAGCGTCAGGTTGAAGGGGAAGGTGATGGCCAGCGACAGCGTCAGATAGACCGCCGGATCGGCCTGCGGCAGAGCCATCCGCATTGCCGCCGGCACCGCGATGTAGGATGCGCTGGCCGTAAGCGCGATAAACAGCAGCGCGTCGCCGGTCCCAAGGCCGATCAGCGCCGCCGCGCCCCAGCCGCACGCCGCGCCGATCAGCGGCATCGCGATGGCGAAGGCGGCGAGGCCTCCCGTCATCGCCGTGCCGCCGGCCGCGAGCCGCCGGCCGGCAACCAGCCCCATCTCCAGCATGAAAAGACAGAGCACGCCCTGGAACGGCGCGACGACGAAGGGCGCGATGGCGCTCATGCCCCGCTCGCCGGTGACGAGGCCGATGACGAACGCGCCCATCAGCAGCACCACGGCGCCGTTGAGAAAGACCTCGTGCGCCCAGCCCGCCTTGCCCCGCGCGCCATGGCGGCGCGCCAGCCACAGGCCGGCGAGGATCGCCGGCGTCTCCATCACCGCAAGCACCGCGACCATCGCGCCGTCGGAGGCGATGCCGGCGGTCTCCAGCATCGCCCCGGCGGCGACGAAGGTGACAAGGCTGACCGAGCCGTAATGGGCGGCGACCGCCGCCGCCGTCACGCCGTCGAGACGGCTCGTCAGGCGGAGCAGGCCGTAGGCGAGGAAGGGCATGAGGAAGCTGAACGCGACGCCGGCCGCCGCCGTCAGGCCGATCTGCCAGGAGAGGCCGTGCGTCGCCACCGCCGCGCCGCCCTTGAAACCGATGGCGAGCATGAGGAAGAGCGAGAGCCCCTTGGCGAAGGCCTCTGGCATCGAGAGGTCGGAACGGGCCAGCGCGGCGAGGAGGCCGAGCGCGAAGAAGAGAACGACGGGCGAAAGCAGATTCGCCTGCGCCAGAGCGAGAGTATCGGCCATTGGTGGGTTCCCCGGAGTGCGGGCGGGGGATATCCGGGTCTTGGGCATGACGGAAATTGATAGTATGGCAATCAGACATTGCATTTCGTAATGGTGAGTCATGCAGGCCAATCTGGATCTCGACCTACTGCGCGCCTTTCTCGCGGTCGCCGAGGAACTCAGCTTCTCGCGGGCCGCCGAGCGGCTGCTGCGCAGCCAGTCCGCCGTCTCGCTGCAGATCAAGCGGCTGGAAGCGATGCTTGCCCGGCGTCTGCTCGACCGCACGCCGCGCGCCGTGGCGCTGACGCCGCAGGGCGCGGCCTTCGTCGCCGACGCGCGGCGCCTGATCGAACTGAACGACGAGGCCATCGCGCGCCTCGCCGGGCCTGTGATCGCCGGCTCGGTCCGCCTGGGCACGCCCGAGGACTTCGCCACCAGCCATCTGCCGCGCGTGCTGGCGCGGTTTGCGGAAGCCTATCCGGCGGTCGCGCTGGAGGTGACGTGCGATCTGACGCTCAATCTGGCGCGGGGCTTCCGTGGCGGGGCCTACGACATGGTGCTGCTGAAGCGCGAACCGTCCGCGGCGGCGGCGGGTCTGCGCGTCTGGCGCGAACCGCTCGTCTGGGCGGCCGGGCCGCGCCGCTGGGAGGACGACAAGGCGGCGCTGCCGCTCGTCCTCTCGCCCGCCCCCTGCGTCTATCGCAAGCGGGCGATCGCGGCGCTGGACCGGGCCGGGCGGCGCTGGCGCATCGCCTATAGCTGCGCGGCGCTGGCCGGATCGCAGGCCGCCGTGCGCGCCGGCCTCGGCATCACGGTCCTGCCGCGCGACATGGTGCCGGCGGGCCTGCGGATCGTCGATGGCGGCCCGCTGCCGCCGCTCGACGACACCGAGATCGCGCTGCTCTCGGCCCGCCGCCTCGGCGTTCCGGCGC
>JAEUMK010000023.1 GCA_016792565.1 Alphaproteobacteria bacterium | reverse complement strand
GTTCAAGCCGGCGCGCCTCTACCGCATGGCGCGCTCGAAGGCCTATCTCTTCCGCGGCGTCGAGATCCGCTGGTCGTGCGATCCGTCTCTGATCCGCGAGGGCGACGAGACTCCGGCCGAAGCGACGCTGCACTTTCCCGGTGGCCTCGCCGACTTCCTGGGTGCCGCCCTGGAGAAGGAGGCGACGGTCACCCCGCGCCCGTTCGCGGGACGCATCGAGGCCAAGGACAAGCGCGGCGCGGTGGAGTGGGCGGTTCATTGGGCGCCCGGCCGCGACAGTTTCGTCAATTCCTACGCCAACACGATCCCGACGCCGCAGGGCGGCACGCACGATCTCGGGCTGCGCGGCGCGCTGACGCGCGGGCTGCGCGGTTACGCCGAACTCGCCAACAACAAGCGGGCGGGTAACATCACGGCCGACGACGTGATGGCGAGCGCCTGCGCCATGCTCTCGGTCTTCATCCGCGACCCCGAATTCCAGGGCCAGACCAAGGACAGGCTGTCCAACCCCGAGGCGCAGCGCTTCGTGGAAAGCGCGGTGCGCGATCACTTCGACCACTGGCTGGCCGAAAGCCCGGTCGATGCCGACCGCCTGCTCCAGCACGTCATCGAGGTCGCCGACGAGCGCATGCGGCGCCGCGCCGAGAAGGAAGTCGCACGCAAGTCGGCGACGCGGCGTCTGCGTCTGCCGGGCAAGCTGGCCGACTGCGCGCGGGACGCAAGCGAGGGAACCGAGCTGTTCCTGGTGGAAGGCGACAGCGCCGGCGGCAGCGCCAAGCAGGCGCGCGACCGCAACACGCAGGCGATCCTGCCCCTGCGCGGCAAGATCCTGAACGTCGCCAGCGCCGCCGCCGGCAAACTCCAGGCGAACCAGGAACTCTCCGACCTGCTCCAGGCGATCGGGGCGGGGACGGGAACGAAGTACCGCGGCGAGGACGTCCGCTATGACAAGATCATCGTGATGACCGACGCCGACGTCGACGGCGCCCATATCGCCTCGCTGCTCATCACGTTTTTCTATCGCGAGATGCCGGGCCTCATCCGCGACGGAAAGCTCTACCTCGCCATGCCGCCGCTCTACCGCCTCCAGCAGGGCTCGAAGATCGCATACGCCCGCGATGAGCGGCACCGGGACGAACTGATGCAGACCGTCTTTAAGCCGAACGCCAAGATCGAGATCGGCCGCTTCAAGGGCCTGGGCGAGATGATGCCGGCGCAGCTGAAGGAAACCACCATGCAGCCCGGCAAGCGGACGCTGCTCAAGGTGATGATTCCGGAGGGCGAGGAAGGCGACACCGGCGACCTGGTCGAGCGGCTCATGGGACGCAAGCCGGAATTGCGTTTCCAGTACATCCAGGAACACGCCAAGTTCGTCGAGGACATCGACGTCTAGCCGCCAGGGGGGACGGGCGCATGAAACGGGTCTTCACCTTCAACTGGCCGAATGCGGCATTCGACTACGAGCCGTATCCGATCTGCTACATCCCGCAGATCCTCAGCGATGCGGACTATCGGGACCTGAGCGAGAGCTATCCGCCGCTTGAACTGTTCAGGTTCATGCCTGACCTCGGCGACAAATACTCGCTCGCCTTCCGCAATAACCCGAAGAACTACCACGCCTTTCTGGCCAAGTGCCCGCCCTGGCGCGACTTCGTGGAGACGCTGAAGAGCCGCGCCTTTCTGGGCGAGGTGCTGGCTTTCCTCGAAAGCCGGAACATCGATCTGGGACTGAAGGGCTACGGCCACCGGCACACGGCGCGCACCCGCGGGCCGCTCAGCCGCCTCGTCAACCGGCCGGTACTCAGCACGCGCATGGAGTTCTCGGTCATGCGCGCCAATGGCGGCCACATCCTGCCTCACACCGACGCGCCCGGAAAGATCGTGACGATGGTCTTTTCGTTCGTGCGTCCGGGCGAGTGGGACGAGGCCTGGGGCGGCGGCACCGACGTGCTGAAGCCGAAGGATCCCGCGCTTACCTACAACCAGGTCAACCGCCAGCTTCCGTTCGAGGCGGTCGATGTGGTCAAGACCTTTCCCTTCACGCCCAATCAGGGCCTGATGTTCATCAAGACCTACAACTCGCTGCACTCGGTCCAGCCGATGACCGGCCCCGCGACCGGCCTGCGCAAGACGGTGACCATCAACATCGAAAGCCTGCGCTGAGCGCCGCCCCGGCGGACCTCAGAACGGGTTGAGGCTCTTGAAGAAGGCCGAGACCGCATGGCGGCGCTGCTCGCGGCGCACCACGTCTTCGCCGGTCACCCAGTTGAGCTGGATCACCTGACGCTCGCCCTCGAAGGATTCGTGTCCGTGCCAGGCGTTCGGGACGCAGGGGAAGACCAGCAGCGTGCCGTTCACCGGCGGCACTTCGGCTGCGAAGTTCTGGAGGTTGTCCGGCCCGTTGAGGATGCGCAGGCATCCGGCATGGCTCTCGAAGGCATCGCTCGCCCGGTTGAGATAGACGAGCACCGTCACGACCTTCGTCTTTGAGTCGAGATGGATCTGGCCGTCGCGGGCCCGTGCCCGGCTGCGCAACGTCGTCATTGTCGGCTTGCCGCTGAGATCGATGCCGAACTTGCGCTCGACCGCCTCGCGGAAGTCGTCGCCCTCCAGCGCGTCCAGCACGGCGCGCAGGCCAGGTCCCGGCTTCTGGGTGAAGACCGGGAACGATCCCGGCTTGCCGATCTTGGGATAGTCGGCGAGCGCCCGTTCGAAGGCCTCGCCCGTCACGAAATGCGGGACGACGACATAGGGGAAGGGCTTGTCCGCTACCGGGGTGCGCTCGAAAGCGTCGAGGTCGAGAACCGTCATGTCGCGCTCTTAAGGTTAAACTCAGACGTGGTGTCGCGGCCGCCCCGCGTCCATGATCTTACCCCAAGCCGATGCAGGAGGCACGAGTCGGTGCGGGTGGTACTGGCGATCATCGCGATGCTCGGCTTCGCCGCCAACGCAGTGGCGGCGGAGGGAGAGGCGCTTGACCTGCGCGACGGGCCGGGAGCCGACGCCCGCCTGGTGGGCGAGGCCTGGATCATGCGCTGCCCCGATAGCGAACGTCTGGTCGGCCTGCGCCTCCGGTCGGAACTGCGTATTGTGGGCGTCGAGGCGATCTGTGCCGCCCCCGGCGGCGGCCCGCCGCATGTCTGGACGCGGCCGCCGGGCGCCTTGCCGGCCGCCGGCTCCGGCGAGAACCGCAGCGCCGGCCGGCTCCTCAATGCCCGTTCAGGCGGAGTCGCGCGCTTCCAAGGCAGCACCGCGCTGCTGATCAGCGTACCGCGCCGCCCCGATCCGCACGTTCCGGCGCGGCCCGCGGGTTTCCGGGCCGAAGCCGGCGATCTCATTTGTCCGTCGGGCAAGGTGGTGACGGCGCTCCGCACCGCCCAGGCGGCCGATGGCGACGGACTGACCGGCGTGCAGATCGTCTGCGGGGGAGATGTCGCTGCACCGCTTGCGGTCGGCCCGGCGCTTGGGGAGCGCGGACCGCTGGTCCAGCAGGTGCAGTGCGGCGGCGCGAACACCAATCCGCATGACGGCGCGGCCGCCGATGCGCTTCTGGGTTCGGGTTTCGATGGCCGGCTCCAGAGCCTCGGACTGACCTGCGCGGCGGCGCCGCGCCAGGACTGAAGCCGGTCCGAGCGGCGGATTTCCTTGACTTGTGACCGTCTCTTCCCATATTGCGGCGCAACGTAACGTGAGAGTCGCGGGGGACTACGGCCCCCAGGCGCTTTGCCGGTCGAGCGTTTGAAACCCGCTCCCGGCCCCGACCCAAGCGAAGTCTGGCGGATGCGTATGGAGTTGGCGGAGGCCCGGATCGGCATCGCTCGCTCAGGTCCCACGCCGATCCATGAAGAGTTATATGACAACGTTTGCCGAACTCGGCCTCAGCGAAGAATTGCTGAGAGCCGTCGAAGATACTGGCTACACCACCCCCACACCGATCCAGGAACAGGCGATCCCGCACGTGCTGCGCGGACGCGACGTTCTGGGTCTTGCCCAGACGGGTACCGGCAAGACCGCCGGGTTCACCCTTCCGATGATCGACATCCTGGCCTCCGGCCGGGCCAAGGCGCGCATGCCGCGCTCGCTCATCCTAGAGCCGACCCGCGAGCTCGCCGCGCAGGTTTCCGAGAGCTTCGTCAAATACGGCAAGCATCACAAACTGACCCAGGCGCTGATCATCGGCGGCGTGGCGTTCGGCGACCAGGACAAAAAGCTTGACCGCGGCGTCGACGTGCTGATCGCCACGCCCGGACGCCTGCTCGACCAGTTCGAGCGCTCCAAGCTGATGCTCAGCCAGGTGCAGATCCTCGTCATCGACGAGGCCGACCGCATGCTCGACATGGGCTTCGTGCCCGACATCGAACGCATCGTGAAGCTGCTGCCCTTCACCCGCCAGACGCTGTTCTTCTCGGCCACCATGCCGCCGGAGATCACGCGCCTCGCCGACCAGTTCCTGCACAATCCGATCCGCATCGAAGTGTCGCGCCCGGCGACGGCGGCGACGACCATCGAGCAGCGCCTGACCGTCATCGACGCACAAGACAAGCGTGAGGCGCTGCGCCGTCTCATCCGCTCCGAGCCGGTTCAGAACGCCATCGTCTTCTGCAACCGCAAGCGCGATGTCGATATCGTCGGCAAGAGCCTGAAGAAGCACGGCTTCGACGCGGCCCCGATCCATGGCGATCTCGACCAGGCGACGCGCACCGCGACTCTCGATCTCTTTCGCGCCGGCGGCCTTCAGATCCTCGTCGCGAGCGACGTGGCCGCGCGCGGACTCGACGTGCCGAGCGTCAGCCATGTCTTCAATTTCGACGTGCCGATCCACGCCGACGACTACGTCCATCGCATCGGCCGTACCGGCCGCGCCGGGCGCAGCGGCATCTCGATCACGCTGGCGACGCCGCACGACACGAAATACGTCGATGCCATCGAGAAGCTGACCGGCAAGCCGATCGACCGCTTCACGATGGAAGGTCTTGAGGAGGCCCGCCGCCCTGCCCGCGAGGGCGAGCGCGAAGGCCGCCGCGATCGCGACGCCGAGCGCCGTTCGCGAGACCGTAAGCGCAAGTTCGACCATGCGCCGCCGCCGCGTTCGATCGATGACGGCGTGTCGATGGAAGCCTTCCGTCCGGACCCCGAAGCTGTCGCGGCCGCCGTCGCCTCGCCCGTCGAAGCCGTCGGCGAGGCCGAGACGCGTCCCGCAAGGCCCGCCCGGGCGCCCCGCAGCCGGACCGCGAAGCCGCGCGCCGAGAAGCCGGTCGTCGAAGTGACCGAGACGGCAACGCCTGACGAAGCCGTCGTTCACGCCGAACGCGCCCCCCGCGCCGAGCGGGCGCCGCGTGAGGATCGCGCGCCGCGCCCCGAACGCGCCACCCGCGAGGATCGGCCGCGCCGCGAGGAACGCGCCGCCTCGCCGCAATCGCGCGACGACAAGCGCCGCGAACGTCGCGACCGATACGGCAAGGACGATCTCGGCCCGTCGGTGGTCGGGTTCGGCGACCACCTGCCGCACTTTCTGACGATCGCCGTCCCGCGCATCTGGGAAGCTCCGGCCCGTGCCGAAGCCGATCAGGCGCCTGCGGCAGCCGCCGAGGAATCCGCCGCCGAAGCCGCGTAGCCGGCCCGGTCATCGCGCTGTTGTTGGGGGAGGTGTCCGCCGTGGGTCCAGAGCACGCCATGGACATCGTCATTCGCCCTGAAACACCGGCCGATCGCGCGGCCATTTGGGACATCACCAAGCGCGCCTTCGCGCCGATGCCCTATGCCGGCGGAAACGAGCAGGACCTGATCGACAGGCTGCGCGACGCCGGCGCGTTGGAGATTTCGCTGGTTGCGGACTCCAAGGGCCGTGTCGTCGGCCATGCGGCCTTTTCGCCTGCCTTCGCGGCAGATGGGTCGCCCGGCTGGTATGCGCTTGGCCCGATTTCGGTCGAGCCGGATCTGCAGCGCAGCGGCATCGGCAAGGCATTGATCGCCGAAGGCGAGCGGCTGTTGCGCGAGCGCGACGCGGCAGGCTGCGTCCTTGTCGGCAACCCCGCCTATTACAGCCGGTTCGGCTTCAGGCCGTTCCCTGATCTGGCGCCGCCGGGCGAACCGGCCGCGTACTTCCAGATACTTCCGCTGCGGGTGAGCAACCCCGATACCGTGATCGGGTTTCACAGACTGTTCTACGGCTGAGCCTTGGCGCCGCTGTCCTTTTCGTGTCCCCAGGCTGGCGGCGGGGCTTCGACAGGTTTGCTCAAATCGAACTCGACCCGGAACAGCCGGTCCTTGCGGCTGAGTTCGTAGACGAAGCGCTCGCCCGGCACGATTTCGATCGCCCAGACATTGGTGACTGAGGCGGTCAGCTCGTTGGCGAGGAACATCGCCTTCGACTCTTCATCGACCGGAAACTCCTGCCGCGTCTCGCTTCCCGGCGACGCGGTGTCGCCGCCATACATCGTGACCTTGTCGGGCGTCCCGTCTTCGTGCCGGTGATCGTGCTTGAGCCTAAGTCCGTTCCCGATCCGCGTCAGGCGCCAGGTGCGCGACCGGTTCTCGCCGACATGGAAGGGGATCGCGATAGCTTCGTCCGAGCACTGCGCTACGTGCATGACGAGACGCTGGCCCGCCATGTCCGCATCGCGCGGATCGCTTGTCACAACCCGGCCCTCATAGGCCGTGCCGCACAGCATCTTGATCTTGCCGAACAACGCGTCGGCCTCGTCGAAGGCCAGAGCGGGCGGGGCGCTGAAGGCGAGCGCCGCGGCGAGGAAAAGCGTCAGTCGCATGGTGCTGTGTCCTTTCAGCGCATCGCCGCGAGGCGCGCGAGGGCCGCATCGATAGTCGCCTGCTTCTTGCAGAACGCAAATCGTACGAAGCGCGTCGGCGCATCGGCGCCATAGAACACTGAAAGCGGGATTGCGGTCACGCCCTGCGCAACGGTCAGACGGCGCGCAAAGGCGACGTCGTCCTCGTTGATGCCGAGCGGACTGAAGTCCGCGGTGACAAAATAGGTTCCCTCGCAGGGCATCGTGCGGAAGCCGGCGGCGCCAAGACCCTTCACCAGACTGTCTCGCCTGGCCTGCAGGGCGCGCGGCAAGGCGAGATACCAGTCCTGCTCATGGTCCAGACCGTGCGCCACGCCGATTTGCAGGGCCGGTGCAGTCGTAAAGGTGACGAACTGATGGGCCTTGGCGATGATCGACATCAGCGCCGCGGGCCCCATGATCCAGCCGATCTTCCAGCCGGTCAGCGAAAAGATCTTGCCGGCCGATCCGACGCGAACGGTGCGCTCGCGCATGCCCGGCAGGGTGATCGGGGGAACGTGCGCGAGCCCGTCGAAGGTCAGGTGTTCGTAGACCTCGTCGCACAGCAGCAGGAGATCGTTGTCGCGCACGATGGCGGCGAGACCCTCCAGTTCGGCGCGGTCGAAGACCCGTCCGGATGGATTATGCGGCGTGTTGATCACCACCAATCGGGTCTTTGCCGTCACCGCCGCGGCGATGACGTCGAGCGGCAGACGCCAGCCGTCCTCGTCCAGCTTGACGCCGATGGCCTTCGCGCCGGCCGCCTCGATGATCGGACGATAGCTGTCATAGGCAGGGTCGATCAGGATCGCCTCGTCGCCGGGACTGAGCAGGGCCAGCAGGCAATCGGTCAGCGCCTCGGTGGCGCCCGAGGTGACGACAATCTCGCGCTCCCAGTCGAAGTCGAGCCCGTAGTGGCGCCTGGCATGGCGGGCGAGCGCCTGACGCAGGACCGGCAGGCCCATCATGGGCGGATACTGGTTGGGACCATCGATCAGCGCCTTAGCCGCCGCCTCGCGCACGGACAGCGGGCCGTCCTCGTCGGGAAAGCCCTGTCCGAGATTGACCGCGTGGTGTTCGGCGGCGAGGGCCGACATCACCGTGAAGATCGTCGTACCCAGCGAGGCGAAGACCGGATTTCCCGGCATCTTCGGAGCCTGCATATCTGCCCAATCCTTGTGCAAGTGCCTAAGAGCTAATCAAGTGACCGCTAGAGATAGTAGAGCCAAGGCCGCGGGAACCACAAAATACCGCGAAATTCTTGCCGTTTCCCCGCTGCCCCAATTGGCACGCTGCATGCTAACGTTCACCCAGACCCCGGATGCCGATCGGCCGTCCGGGCCGAACACGCGCATCCGAGGGCTCCAGACCGCTATGAAGAAAATCGAGGCGATCATCAAACCCTTCAAGCTGGACGAAGTGAAGGAAGCGCTTCACGAGGTCGGCCTGCAGGGCATCACGGTGACCGAAGCCAAGGGTTTCGGCCGCCAGAAGGGCCATACCGAACTTTATCGCGGCGCGGAATACGTCGTCGACTTCCTGCCGAAGGTCAAAATCGAGGTCGTCCTGAAGGACGATCTTCTGGATCGCGCTGTCGAGGCGATTCAGAAGGCGGCCCGCACGGGCCGTATCGGCGACGGCAAGATCTTCATCAGCAACGTCGAGGAAGCCATACGTATCAGGACCGGCGAGACCGGCCTCGACGCGATCTAGCCGGCGCAGGGCGCGCCGGACATCTATAGCCGATCCATCAGGAGAGCATGGGACTATGACGACACCCGACGACATCCAGAAAATGATCAAGGAGAAGGAGGTCAAGTTCGTCGACCTGCGCTTCACCGATCCGCGCGGCAAGTGGCAGCACGTGACGTTCGACCTTTCGCTGGTCGACGAGGACTTCCTGACCGAAGGCACGATGTTCGACGGCTCGTCGATCGCCGGCTGGAAGGCGATCAACGAGTCCGACATGCTGCTGAAGCCGGATCTCGACACTGCCCATCTCGACCCGTTCTTCGCGCAGACGACGCTGACCCTGGTCGCCGACGTATGCGAGCCCTCGACCGGCGAGCGCTACAACCGCTGCCCGCGCTCGATCGCCAAGGCCGCCGAGTCCTACATGAAGTCGCTGGGCGTCGGCGACACCGCCTATTTCGGCCCCGAGGCCGAGTTCTTCATGTTCGACGACGTGCGCTTCGAGCAGGGCATGAACAAGGGCTATTACTTCCTCGACAGCGCGGAAGGCCCCTACAATTCCGGCACCGACTACGAAACCGGCAATCTCGGCCACCGTCCCGGCGTCAAGGGCGGCTACTTCCCGGTACCGCCGGTCGACTCGGGGCAGGACATCCGCTCGGAGATGCTGGCCGTCATGGGCGAGCTCGGCATTCAGCCGGAAAAGCATCACCACGAGGTCGCCCCCTCGCAGCACGAGCTGGGCTTCAAGTACAACACGCTCGTGAAGTGCGGCGACTACATGCAGATCTACAAGTATGTCGTCCACCAGGTGGCGGCGGCATACGGCAAGTCGGCGACCTTCATGCCCAAGCCCATCAAGGGCGACAACGGTTCGGGCATGCACGTCCACCAGTCGATCTGGAAGGACGGCAAGCCGACCTTCGCCGGCTCGGGCTACGCCGACCTGTCGGAAACCTGCCTCCACTACATCGGCGGCATCATCAAGAACGCGAAGGCGCTCAACGCCTTCACGAATCCGCTGACCAACTCCTACAAGCGTCTCATCCCCGGCTTCGAGGCGCCCGTGATGCTCGCCTATTCGGCGCGCAATCGTTCGGCCTCGGTCCGCATCCCGTTCTCGTCCTCGCCGTACGGCAAGCGCATCGAGGTCCGCTTCCCCGACCCGGGCGCGAACCCCTACCTCGCCTACGCCGCGCTGCTGATGGCCGGCCTCGACGGCATCGAGAACAAGATCAATCCGGGCGGCCCCGCCGACAAGGATCTCTACGATCTGCCGCCGGAAGAGGCCAAGTCGTTCCCGCAGGTCTGCGGCTCGCTGCGCGAGGCGCTTGAGGAACTCGACAAGAACCGCGCCTTCCTCAAGAAGGGCGGCGTCTTCAGCGACGACTTCATCGACAGCTGGATCGAGCTCAAGATGCAGGAAGTGTACGCCTTCGAGCACACCCCGCATCCGATCGAGTTCCAGATGTACTATTCGGTCTGATCCGCGAGGATCGGACGAAGGCAGGGGCCCGGGAGCGATCCCGGGCCCTTTCCTTGTGGCGGCGGCGCTCGCCGCCCCGCACAATGGCGCGATGCGAGTCGCCGTCACGAGAGTCTGCCCCGAGGCCGATCCTGCCGACCCCGCGCGCGAGGCGCTGCGCCGGATCTGGGGCCATGCCGAGTTTCGCGGGCTTCAGGCTGACATCGTTGCCGAGGTGATGAAGGGCGGCGACGTGCTGGCGGTCCTCCCCACCGGCGGAGGCAAGAGCGTCTGCTACCAGATCCCGGCGATCCTCAGGCCCGGCCTAGGTCTTGTCGTTTCGCCGCTGATAGCGCTGATGGCCGACCAGGTGGAAGGCCTCAAGCAGCTGGGCGTCGCCGCCGCGCGTCTCGACTCCGGCCTCGATCCCCAGACACGAGCCGCCGTCTGGCGGGCCGCCGAGGCCGGTGAGCTCGATCTCCTCTATGTCTCGCCGGAGGGTCTTGCGCAGCCTCATCTGGTCGATCGACTCCAGCGCCTCGAGCTCTCGCTCATCGCCATCGACGAGGCCCATTGCGTCAGCCAGTGGGGCCACGACTTTCGCCCCGACTACCGTACGCTCGGCCGGCTTTCCGAGCTGTTCCCGGGCGTCCCGCGCCTCGCGCTCACCGCGACCGCCGACGCGCGCACCCGCGACGACATCCTCTCCAGCCTGCACCTCGACGAAGCCCACGTCTTTGTCGACAGCTTTGCGCGACCGAACCTCGCCTTGCGCAGCGAACGCAAGCAGAGCAGCGGCCGCCTCGCCACTGACCGCAGGGTCGCGGAGCTGGTTTCCGCCAGGCGCGGCAAAGCCGGCATCGTCTATTGCGGTTCGCGCGACGGTACGGAGCGGCTGGCGGAGTTGCTGGCAATGTCCGGCGTGCCGGCGCTTGCCTATCACGCGGGTCTCGACGCCGCGGTGCGCGACCGCCGGCTGGCGCAGTTCCTCAGCGACGATGCCGGCGTGATGGTCGCGACCATCGCCTTCGGCATGGGAGTCGACAAGCCGGACGTCCGCTTCGTCATCCATGCTGACCCGCCGGGCTCCATCGAAGCCTACTGGCAGGAGGTCGGGCGGGCCGGTCGCGATGGCGATCCGGCGGAAGGCATCACGCTCTACGGCCCGTCCGACATCGCATGGGCGCTGCGCCGGATCGACGGGCGCGACATGCGCCCGGAGGTCAAGGCGGTCCAGGTCCGCAAGGTGCGCCAGCTCTACGCCATGCTCGACGGCGCGGTCTGCCGCGCGGCTGCCGTGCGCAACTATTTTGGTGAGGCCGGGGCAGGGCGCTGCGGCGTCTGCGACATCTGCCGCGATCCGCCGGCCCTCACCGACGTCACCGAGGCGGCGCAAAAGGCGCTGGCGGCGGTGCAGCGGCTCGGCGGCCGGCTCGGGCGGGGCCGGGTAATCGACCATCTCACGGGCCGCACCAAGGACGTGCGCCCGGAAGAGGCGGCGCTCAGCACCTACGGCATCGGCCGCGACATCGCCCCGCGAGGCTGGCGCGACGTGATCGACCATCTGCTCTTCGAGGGCCTGCTGGCCGAGGATCCAAACGACGGCAAGCCGCTGCTCGCCCTCGGCGATGGCGATGCCGTGCGCGAGGTCTATCGTGGCCAGCGGCGTATCGCGATCCGGCGCGCTCTCGACGCGCACGATCCCTCGACTCGCTCGGGCGATCCGCGCCGGCGGGGCAGGGGCGATGGCGCGGCCCGCGAGGCCCGGTCCGCCGCGATGGACTCGCTTTCCGCCGCCGCGCGCGAACGCTTCGAGCGCCTGCGGGCCTGGAGGCGGGCGCGGGCGTCCGAACAGGGCGTGCCTCCCTATGTCATTTTCCACGACGCAGCGCTGATCGAGATCGCCCGCGCGAATCCGGCGCGCCGCGCCGATCTCGCCGATGTGCAGGGCGTCGGCCAGGCCAAGCTCGACCGCTACGGCCGCGACGTGCTTGCGGCACTGGCCGGCGGAGACGATTGACAGGTGGGCGCCAAAGGCGAGCATCGGGCGACGAAGACACGACATCGACGTCAGGAGAAGCCGTGACACTCGCCCGCATCATTGCCGTCATCGTCACGCTGCTGGTCGTGGCCGCGGCCTATCTGGCCTGGACCCGAATTACGGCGGATCCCGCCGTGGCGACCGAAGCGGTGCGGCAGGAAAAGGTCGAACGGATCCTCGCAGCCGTCGGGCGCATCAAGCCCAAGGAAAGCGTTACGGTGCTCTCGCGGGTCGCCGGTCAGATCGCGACCATGCCGGTGGACGAGGGCGCCAGCGTGGCGCCGGGCGACGTCCTGGCGACGCTCGACGACCGCGTGCCGCAGGCGGCCCTCGCGCAGGCGGAAGCCGCGTTCTCGACAGCCGCGACGACGCGCGACCAGGCCGCGCGCGACCTCGACCGCGTGCGCGAGTTGCGCCGCAAGGGCGTCGCCACGCAGGCCCAGCTTGAGCAGGCGGAGACTGCGTTGCGCAACGCCGAAGAGAACGTCACGCGGTTGCGCGCCGCCCGCGATCAGAGCGCCGCCTTGCTGGCCGACTATACGATCCGCGCGCCCACTGCGGGGCGCGTCCTCACCCGCCCGGTCGATCCGGGGCAGGTGGTAGCCACCTCGACCGTCATCTTCGAGATCGCGGCCGGCGATGCGTTCGAGGTCGAGACCGATATCGACGAGACCTACGCCCAGACCCTGAAACCGGGCATGGCGGCGCGGCTTTCGCCGGCCGGGGTCAGCCGCCGCATCGAGACGGCGAAGATCGTCTTCATCTCGCCCCGCGTCGACGTTGCGACCGGCGGACGCACGGTTCGCCTGGCCTTCGACGCGCCCCAGATCGAGATGCCGCCGGGCCTGACCGTCGACGTCAACATCGTCGTCGAGGTGCTGGAGGCGGCGATCACCGTACCGCGTACGGCGATCGGCGATCCCGGCGGCGCGCCCTATGTGCTGAAGCAGGCGCCGGGCGGTTTCGAGCGGACTCCGGTGGCCTTCGTCGACTGGCCGGCCGAGCGGGTGACGATCTCGTCGGGTCTGGCGGCCGGCGACGTGATAGCCACGGTGGCGGGCGCGGCAGATCCCGAAACGCTGCGCATGACCGACGTCATCCCTGCCAATATGGGGCAGTAGCATGCCCTTCGTCGTGAAGGTCGCCTGGCGCTACCTTCTCAGCAGCCGGCTGCAGACGGCGCTGCTGCTGTCGGGCGTCGCCATCGGCGTCATCGCCGTGGTCTTCATCACCGCGCTGCTGGGCGGCCTTAAGATCTACCTGATCCGCCAGACGACCGAGAACATTCCCCACGTCACGCTGGAACAGCCTGACCAGCTCGCCACCTTCCTGCCCGGCGACCCGGCTGCGCGCCAGATCTATGTCCGGCTGAAGACCAAGGACCGGCGCGAGCAGATCCTGCAATGGCGTTCCGCCATGGCGATCGTCGGCCGCACGGGCGGCATCGCAGCGGCGGCGCCGCTGATCTTCGGCAGCGGCTTCGTATTGCGCGGTCAGGCGCTGGCGCCGGTCAGCGTTCAGGGCGTCGAGCCCGAGAAGCTGGACGCGATCTCGCCCATCAGCCCGAAGATCGTCGCCGGGTCGGCGATGGTCGATCTGCAAGCCCTGCTGATCGGCGTCACGCTGGCCGACGATCTCGGCCTGCGCGTCGGTCAGCCGGTCGTGCTGCGCTCCGACCGGGGGCGCGAGCGCACCCTGGTCGTGCGCGGCATCTACCGCACCGGCCTCGGCAATCTCGACGAACGCACGGCCTACGTTCACATCAAGACGGCCCGCACGCTGTTCGACCTGCCGCAGGGCGTGAGCGAGATCGACATCAAGCTCGCCGATCTGAACGCTGCGGACGAGTATGCCGCGCGTCTCGGCGCCGCGACCGGCCTCAAGGCGACCAGCTGGATCTCGCGCAACAAGCAGATCTTTCTCGCACTCGACAACCAGGCCCGCACCGGCACGATGATCAAGTTCTTCGCAATGCTGACGATCATGATCGGCGTGGCGAGCGCTCTGCTGCTGACGACGTTCCGCCGCCGGGCCGAGATCGGGATCATGCGCGCGATGGGTCTCAGCCGCCGCTTCATCGTCGGCGTCTTCCTTCTGCAGGGCGTCTTCATCGGTCTGGGCGGCGCGCTGCTCGGCGCCGCGTCGGGTTTTGCCTTGGCCAGCCTGCTCGGCCTCAATGCGATCCAGAACGGCGGAACCGGCCTGCCGATCGACGCCGCCGAAGGTTCCTATATCGAGGGCATTCTGGTCACTACGCTCTGCGGCCTGCTGGCGGCGCTGCTGCCGGCCCGGGCTGCCGCGCGGATCGACCCGATGGATGCGATCAACCAGTGATCATCGCCTCGCCCCTCGTCAGAATCCGCGATCTCGTCAAGACCTTCGGCGAGGGCGAGACGGCGACGCGCGTGCTCAAGGGCGTCGATCTCGATCTCCAGGCGGCCGAGTTCGTGGCGCTGCTCGGCCCGTCCGGTTCGGGCAAGAGCACGCTCATGTCGATCATCGGCACGCTGATGCGCCCGACCTCGGGCGAATTGTCGATGCTGGGCCGCAGCCTGATCGGCATGGCGGAGGACGAACTGACCGAGTTCCGCAATTCCTATCTCGGCTTCGTCTTCCAGGCCCACCATCTGCTGCCCGACTTCACCGCCGAGGAGAACGTCTGCTTTCCCGCCGCCGGCCGGGCGGGCTTCGAGCGGGCAGCGGACAGGGCACGGGCGGCGAGCCTTCTGGAGCGGGTCGGTCTGGCAGATCGCCGCGCCTACCGCGCGACCCAGCTCTCCGGCGGCCAGAAACAGCGCGTTGCCCTCGCCCGGGCGCTCATGAACAAGCCGCAGCTCGTCCTCGCCGACGAGCCGACCGGCAATCTCGACCGCGAGAGCTCCGACCAGGTGCTGCATCTGCTGCGCGAGATGAACAAGGAACTCAGGACCACCTTCCTCATCACCACGCATGACGAGGGTGTGGCAGCGTTCTGCGACCGGCGGATCCATATCCTGGACGGCAAGGTGGCCGAAACGGCCGGCGCCGCGCCCTGAACGCGAGCGCGCCCGCCGGGGGTCGGCGGGCGCGTTCTTGGGGCTTTCGCGTTGCGGGGGATGTTCGGGCCCCAAGCCGGTGTCGCCACCGGCACGACTGACAATCGCGCGGCGGCGTGCCGAACTCAAAACAAGACGCCGCGAGGGCTTCCTGAACGGATCGTCAGGTTTCTCAGCCGGCGCCGTTGACACGCCGCAGCGGTGTCCCAAAGTGCGGCCGCACAAGAATGCGGCCGGATATCGGCCCTGCGGGAACGGCTGGGATCATGGACAACACATTCGACTTGGTCGTCGTCGGAGGCGGCATTGCCGGCAGCGCTCTGGCAGCAACGATGGCGCGGGCCGGGCGCAGCGTGCTGGTGCTCGAGAAGTCCGAGGCGTTCGAGGACCGGGTGCGCGGCGAATGGATCGCCCCGTGGGGCGTCGCCGAGGTGAAGCGTCTCGGCCTCTACGACCTGCTGGTCGCCGCGGGAGGGCACCACCTCGATCGCCACGTCACCTACGACGAAAGCAAGCCGCCGGAGGAGGCGGACGCCATGCCCATGCCCCTCGGCATGTTCATTCCCGGCGTCCCGGGACCGCTCTGCCTCGGCCATCCGCACCACTGCCAGACGCTATTTGACACTGCCGGGCGGGCAGGGGCGGTCATGCTGCGAGGCGTCGACGTGACCCGCGTCGTAGCGGGCGCCGCGCCGTCGGTGACCTACGCTCACGCGGGCGAGACCCGCACGGTCCATGCCCGCCTCGTCGTCGGCGCGGATGGCCGCACCTCGATGGTACGCGAGGCGGCGGCCATCGTGCTGCACCAGGACAAGCCGCACCACATGTTCGCCGGCATGCTGGTGGACGGCGTCTCCGGCTGGGACGACAGGCTTCAGGCGATCGGCACGGAAGGCGAATTCGGCTTTCTCGCCTTTCCGCAAGGCGGGGGCCGCGTCCGCGTCTATGGCAGCTTCCCGCTCGAACAGCGTCGCCGCTTCGCCGGGCCGGACGGGCCGCGCGCCTTCCTGGACGCCTTCCGCATGGGCTGTGCGCCGGCCAACCGCCATATCGCCGAGGGAACGCCGGCCGGTCCGGTGCTCGCTTACGTCAATGCGGACGCCTGGACGGACCGGCCGTTCGCCGAGGGCGTGGTGCTGGTCGGCGACGCAGCCGGCTGGAACGATCCGATCGTCGGCCTCGGCCTGTCGATCACCTATCGCGACGTCCGCATGGTGACCGACATCCTCAAGGCGTCCGACGACTGGAGCCCCGCCGCCTTCGCTCCGTATGCGGAGGAACGCGCCGAGCGGCTGCGTCGCCTGCGCTTCGCGGCGTCGCTCACCTCCAGCCTCGATGCCGAGTTCGGACCGGAGGCGCGGGCGCGCCGTCACAGCTTCGACAAGCGCAAGGCCGAAAACCCGCTGCTCGCCATCCACGGCCTCGCCATCATGGCCGGACCGGAGAACGTGCCGGCCGAATTCTTTACCCCCGAACACCGCGCCCGCGTCCTGGGAGAACCCGCATGAGTCTCGACATCGTCGACCTCAACGCACGCTGGCTCAAGGCCTGGAGCGACAAGGACGTCGAGCGCCTTGTCGGCTTCTACGCCGCCGACTGCCGTTACTTCGACCCGCAGGTGCCGCAGGGACTGACCGGCCACGAGGCGCTGCGCGCCTATCTGACCGGCCTCTTCGGGGCGACGCCGCCGATGCGCTACGATCCGGAGGAGACTTGGGCGACCGGCGACGGCTTCTGCGGCCGCTGGTACTGCACCATCGACAACGCCGATGCCCCCGCCATGCGCGGCTTCGATCTCGTGGTCCTGAAAGACGGCAAGATCGCCCTCAACGAGGTCTACGTGCACATGCTGGCGCCTGCGGCTTAGTCAGCCGCTTCGGACAGCGCCTTCAGCGACTGCAGGTCGATGGCGTGCTGGCAATGGCGGCGCGCCATGGTCATGAACATCCGGTCGCCGCGCTCCGTCCGCACCGTGCCGACCGAGGCGAAGATCGAGGTGAAGACGCCCTGCAGGATCCCGACCCGGTAGTCGCGCCAGGCGGCGTTGCGGTCGTAGTCCTTGACGCCATAGGGTTTCAGCGCTTCCAGATAACGCTCGAAGAGCGCTTGCTCGTGCCGCCGGCGATCTTCGGGCAGCAGTCCCGCGCCGACGAAATAGGCGACGTCCAGCATGCCGAAGCCGACGGCGATCGACTGCCAGTCGAGCACCGCCAGGGGATCGGCGCCGTCCCGCGCATCGAACAGCATGTTGTCGAGCCTGAAGTCCGTGTGCTGGGGCGCGATGGGGATCGCGCGCGGCGTGAAGAACGCCGGCACTCGCTCGGCGAAACGCAGGCACTCGGCCATGTATTCCGGCTCCAGCATGTCGTCGTAGCGCTCGCGGAAGGCGGCGATGGTGGCTGGGAAATTGTTCACCAGAAACCCGCTGAGATCGGGGCTGGGCATCAGCCAGGGGATCTCCAAGAGGCTGGGGTCGTTCCAGCGCGGCCCGTGCAACGCCGCCGCCTGGTCCATCGCCCGTTCGGCATCCTCCAGCGAGCAACCGGCGATCTGGTCGCCGCCGCGCGCCGGGGCGAGGTCTTCCAGGATCAGGGTGAAGTCGGACGTCGCCGGATCGATCTCGGCGACGTAGGGGTGGGGCGAACGCACCGCCACGGTGTCGCGCAGCGTGCGATAGAAATTCACCTCCTTGGCGTAGAGCCCGATCGACGCCCCGGTCGCCTTGCTGACCGGATCGGACGAGGCGAACTTGCCGACGACGCTGGCGGGCGCCCCGTCCTCGGCGCGATCATAGCTCAGCGTGAACTGCACGCTGTCGCCCAGCATGCCGTGACCGACGCGCCTGGAGGCGATGTCGGTTACGGTCGCATCGTGCAGCGTGCCGGCCCGGCGCAAGGCGGCAGTCAGCCACGCGGGCGTCACGTCGCCCGGCGTGCGGGCGAGAGTGTCGGCGGTCATCCTGGTGCCCTCCCGGGGCGGATACGAGTGTCTTTGTTCCGTCATCAAAGCCGACCCGGCGGGGCGCGCCAAGCGGTTTCCGCCCCGGAAACTGGACAAGCCCGGCGCACCGCGCCAAACCGGACATCACCCAGGAACCCAAGATCGGACAACCGGCATGAGCGACAGCATCGATCCGCGCACTCCCATCCTGATCGGCGGCGGCCAGTTCACCCAGCGCACGGCCCAGCAGGGCAAGTTCGCCGAGGGTGAGGCGCCCGTGCCGATGCTCACCCACGCCGCGCGCCTTGCCGCCGACGACACCTGCGCGGCCGACGCCGTGGTCAAGGCGATCGATGCCATCGCCATCGTACGCCTGATCGCGGACTCCTCCGAGGCCGGCCGTCTGCCGGTCGGCGCCGTCACCAACCCGCCGCGCTCGGTCGCGCGCCAGCTCGGCGTCACGGCGAAGCGCGAGATCTACACCGCACCCGGCGGCAACACGCCGCAGCAGCTGGTCAACCACTTCGCCGAGGAAATCGCCGCCGGCCGCACCGAGGTCGCGCTGCTCGCGGGTTGCGAGAACCTGGCGACGCTGCTGGGCGCGCTGAAGGCCGGCCTCAAGCTGGAATGGGGCGAGGACGCGGGCGGCACGCCCGAGGAGTTCGGCGACTATCGCCGCGGCGTCAACGACTACGAAAAGGCCCACGGGGTCTGGTTCCCGGTGAACAACTACCCCCTGTTCGAGAACGCCATCCGGGGCGCCAAGGGCCGTACGGTCGCCGAGCACCAGAAGAAGCTGGGCGAACTCTTCGCCCGCTACAACGAGGTCGCGGCAGCCAATCCGCTGTCCTGGTTCCCGACGCGCCGCAGCGCCGAGGAGATCGCGACGCCGGGACCGAAGAACCGCTATGTCGGCTTCCCCTACACCAAGTACATGAACGCGGTGATCGAGGTCGATCAGGCCGCCGCGGTCGTGATGACAAGCGTCGGCAAGGCGCGCGAGCTTGGCGTGCCGGAGGAGAAGTGGGTCTATCTCCACGGCTGCGCCGAGGCGACCGACATCTGGCACCTCAGCGAGCGCGCCGACTACACCGTCTCGCCGGCCATCAAGCTGATGGGCGAGAAGGCCTTCGCGATGGCCGGCCTCACCATCGCCGATATCGCGCTGATGGATCTCTACTCCTGCTTCCCGAGCGCGGTCGAATACGCGCTCGACGCCTTCGGCCTTGCCGAGGACGACCCGCGCGGCTTCACGGTCACCGGCGGCCTGCCGTATTTCGGCGGCGCCGGGAACAACTACGTCATGCACTCCATCGTCACGATGATGGACAAGGTGCGCGAGAAGCCCGGCGCCTTCGGCCTCGTCACCGCCAACGGCATGTACGCCACCAAGCACGCCTGCGGCATCTATTCGACGGCGCCGACGAAAGGCCCCTGGAAGCGCGAGAACCCCAAGGACTACCAGAAGCAGATCGACGCCCTGCCGCGCCCCAAGGTCGTCGTCGAGGCGAACGGCGCGGCGACCATCGAGACCTACACGGTGGTCCACGACCGCAACGGCCCGATGCTCGGCATCGTCGTCGGCCGCCTCGCCGACGGCAGCCGCTTCCTGGCCAACACTCCGGCCGGCGATGTCGCCGCGATGGAGGACCTCATGGCGAAGGAAGGCCTCGGCCGCAAAGGGACCGTGCGCCACGAGAACGGCAAGAACATCTTCGTGGCGGCCTGACCCCATGCCCCGGATCTACATCGTCCGGCACGGCCGCGCCTCGGCGAGCTGGGCCGAGGCCGCCGATCCCGGTCTCGACGACCAGGGCCGCGCCGAAGCGGAGGAGGCGGCGCGCACGCTTGCCGCGCTGCCGCCGATGCCGATCCTCTCCAGCCCGCTCGCCCGGGCCCGCGAGACCGCCGCGCCGCTGGAGCGGCTGTGGGAGACTCACGCCCGCATCGAGCCGGGTGTTGCGGAAGTACCGTCGCCCGACATCCCGCTCGATACGCGCGGCGTCTGGTTGCGCGCCCTGATGACCGGCCGCTGGAGCGAGGCGGACGCCATGCGCCGCGCCTGGCGCGACAGTGTCGTGGCGACGCTGGTCCGCCAGCCGCGCCCCTGCGCGATCTTCAGCCATTTCGTGGCGATCAACGTCGCGGTCGGCGCGGCGGAAGGCGACGACCGAGCCACACTGTTCTCGCCGGCCAACGGCTCGATCACCATCCTGGAGACCGATGGCCGCACGCTGACGCTGATCGAAAAGGGCCGCGAGGCCGAAACGGTCGTCCGTTGAGGCCTGGGTCGAGGCCGCGGCCCACGAGACGCCTTCTTCTTTTGCCGCCCCCGCACTAACCTTCGCCCATGACCGACGATCTCGACGATCCCCAATGGCTGTCCGCCGCGGCGCTGGGGCGCGCCTACGCCTCGGGCGAAGTCTCGCCGGTCGAGATCGCCGAAGGACTGCTCGGCCGCATCGAGGCGCTCGACGCCAAGGTCAACGCCTTCTGCGTGATCGACAGCGGCGCGACGATCGCCCAGGCCGAAGCCAGCCAGGATCGCTGGATGGCGGGCGCCCCGCTCTCGCCGCTCGACGGTGTGCCGGTGGCGATCAAGGACCTGCTGGTCACGAAGGGCTGGCCGACGCTGCGCGGCTCGCGCACCGTGGAGAGGGACCAGCCCTGGGGCGACGACGCGCCTTCGGTCGCCCGGCTGCGCGAGGCCGGCGCGGTCTTCATCGGCAAGACTACGACGCCGGAGTTCGGCTTCAAGGGCACCAACGACAACACGCTCACCGGCACAACCCGCAATCCCTGGGACCTGTCGAAGACGCCGGGCGGCTCCAGCGGCGGCTCGTCGGCGGCGCTGGCGGCCGGCTTCGCGCCGCTCGCCCTCGGCACCGACGGCGGCGGCTCGGTCCGCATCCCGGCGAGCTTCACCGGCACCTTCGCGCTGAAGCCGAGTTTCGGCCGGGTTGCCGCTTGGCCGCTCTCGCCCTTCGGCACGCTCGCCCATGTCGGCCCGATGACCCGCACCGTCGAGGACGCGGCGCTGCTGCTGAACGAGATGGCGAAGCCCGACGCTCGCGACTGGTACCAGGTGCCCAACACCGTGCCGGACTTTCTCGCCGCGCTGGAGCAGGGCGTGAAGGGCGCGCGCATCGCCTATTGCCCGACGCTCGGCTGGGCGAAGGGCGTCGATCCGGAAGTCGCGGAAGCGGTCCGCCACGCGGCGCTGGCCTTCCAGGCGCTCGGCGCGCAGGTGGACGAGGTCGATCCTCCGCTCGAAGACCCGTCCGAGATCTTCCGCACGCTCTGGTTTGGCGCCGCCGGGCAGTATCTCGGCCCGCTGCCGGAGGAAAAGAAGGCCCTGCTCGATCCCTGGCTGCGCCACATGGTGGAGGAGGGGCTGAAATATGATCTCCCCCGCTTCTTCGAAGCGCAGCTGGCGCGCGGCCGCTACGGCGCGGCGATGCGGCAATGGATGGAGCATTTCGACTTCATCCTCACCCCCGCGACCGCCGTCCCGGCTTTTGGCGTCGATCGCATGTCGCCGGGCGATACCGACCCCTACTGGCTCTGGATGCCGTGGACGCCCTTCTCCTATCCCTTCAACCTGACGCAGCAGCCCGCCTGTTCGATCAATGGCGGCTTCACGAGCGCCGGACTGCCCATCGGCCTCCAGATCGTCGGCCGCATGTTCGACGACGCCGGCGTGCTCCGCGCCGCTCACGCCTTCGAGGCCGCCCATCCCGAGCACCACCGCACGGCGCCGGGTTTCTGATGACGGTCCGGGCGGTCCTCGACCGGCTGCTGACTGTCGCGCAGATGTCGGCGGTCGACGCCGCCGCGCCCGCTCTCGGCGTGCCGTCGATGACGCTGATGGAGAACGCCGGCCGCGCGGTCGCCGACGAGATCGGCCGCCGCTTCACGCCGCGTCCCACGGCGGTCCTCTGCGGCCCCGGCAACAATGGCGGCGACGGCTATGTCGCGGCCCGCATCCTTAAGCAGCGCGGCTGGCCGGTCTGGTGCGAGACGCTTGCGCCCACCGGCGGCCTAAGGGGCGACGCCGCCGAGGCCTTCCGCCGCTGGACCGGCGAGACGCTGCCGGTCGCTGAAACGAACCCGATGGCGGAGCTGTTCGTCGATGCGCTGTTCGGGGCCGGCCTCGCCCGCCCGCTGGAGGGCGAGGCTGCGCGTCTCGCCGAAGCCTCGGCCCGGCTGAAGGACCGCATCGTCGCCATCGACGTGCCCAGTGGCGTCCACGGCGACACCGGCGCGGCGCTTGGCGGCCTCGCCTTCCACGCGGCGCTCACCGTCACCTTCGTCCGCCGCAAGCCCGGCCATCTGCTCATGCCCGGCCGCGCCCGCTGCGGCGAGATCGCGGTCGCCGATATCGGCATGCCGGACGAGGCGGTCGCCAGGGCGATGGCCGATGACCCGGCCGTCTTTGCGCTGGCGGGCGCGACCGCCTCGCCGTCGGACCCTGAGGGACACAAATACTCCCGCGGCCATTGCCTCGTCGTCTCGGGCGGGCCGGAGACGACGGGCGCCTCGCGCCTCGCCGCGCGCGCCGCCGCGCGGGCCGGGGCGGGGCTCACCACGATCGTCGCGCCGCTGGAGGCCGCGCGCATCCACGCCGCCCGGCTCGATGCCGTCATGGTGCGCAGTGAGCTCCTCGAAACCGCGCTTGCCGACGAGCGCCGCAACGCCGTCGTCATCGGACCCGGCCTCGGTCTCGACCAGACCGCCGCCGCCAAGGTGAACGCCGTTCTCGCCGCCCGTCGCGCCACCGTGCTCGATGCCGACGCGCTGACCCTGATTGCGAAGACCGGCGCGCAAGCGATTCAGAAGACTCACGATCGCTGCGTCCTCACGCCCCATGGCGGCGAGTTCGCGCGGCTCTTTCCCGCCATCGCCGCCGAGATACCGCGCAGCGGCAAGCTGGAGGCCGCCCGCGCCGCCGCGCGCGCCGCCGGGGCGACCGTCGTCTTCAAGGGGCCGGATACCGTCATCGCCACGCCGGACGGCCGTGCCGTCATCGACGCGCTGTCCCCGCCTTGGCTGGCCACCGCCGGAACCGGCGACGTGCTCGCCGGACTGATCGGCGGCCTGCTCGCGCAGGGGCTCGATCCCTTCGCGGCCGCCTGCGCCGGCGTCGCTCTTCACGGAGCGGCGGCGCGCCGCGTCGGGCCGGGCCTTATCGCCGACGACCTGCCGCCCGTGATCCCCGCCGTTCTTTCCGCCCTTCCAGGTCAGGCCTGAGCCCATGCAAGACTGCCGCGGCAACGCGCTCTCCACCGCCTCCCCGGCCGCCGTCGCCGCGCTCGACAGCGCCACGGCGCAGCTCAACGCCTTCCACGGCGATCCGGTCGGCACGCTGGTCGCCGCGCTGAAGGCCGAGCCGGACTTCATCATGGGCCACGCCTTCCTCGCGGCGGTGTTCGCGACCGCGATGGACCGGACCTTCGAAAGCTACACCGACCGGGCGCTCAGCGCCGCCGGGCCGCTGCTGCCGCACGCCAACGAACGCGAGCGCGCCCATGTCGCCGCCGCACGCCTCTTCGCCGATGGCGATTTCGAGCGCGCCACCGAAACATGGGGCCGCATCGCCATCGATCATCCCCGCGACATCTTCGCCGTCCAGATGGCGCAGCAGGGCGACTTCTTTCTCGGACACTCGATCATGCTGCGCGACCGCGTGGCCCGGGTCCTGCCGCACTGGAACGAGAGCGTCCCCGGCTACGGCTTCATGCTGGGCATGCACGCCTTCGGGCTGGAGGAGGCGGGCGACTATCGCCGCGCCGAGGCGGCGGGCCGCGAGGCGGTCACCCGCGACCCGCAGGACGCCTGGGGCGCCCACGCCGTCGCCCACGTCATGGAGATGGAGGGCCGCGCCGATGAAGGCGTCGCCTGGCTGCGCGCGACGCAGGCCGGCTGGGACCGGGATGGCCTGCTCGCCTGCCACAATTGGTGGCACATGGCGGTCGCCGAGCTCGATCGCGGCGACCTCGGCGCGCTGCTCGCCATCTACGACGAGCGCATCCTGACCCTCGGTCTCGCCCAGGCCATGCAGCTCTGCGACGCCGCTGCGCTGCTCTGGCGGGTGTGGACCCTCGGCCACGATGTCGGCGACCGCTGGACCGCCGTCGCCGATGCCTGGGAGGCGCGGGCGGAGCAGGGGCTCTACGCCTTCAACGACATGCATGCCGCGATGGCCTTTGCGGCGACCCGACGCGATGCGGCCTATGGCCGTCTGGAACGCGCCGCAGCGAGGGTCGCCGAGGGCCGCTTCGTCAACGCACTCGCCGCGCGCGAGGCCGGTCTGCCGGTGATGCGGGGCGTCTGGGCGTTCGGACGCGGCGACTGGCAGGGCGTGCTGGACCATCTCGTCCCGGCGCTGCCCAAGCTCGCCATCGGCGGCGGCAGCCACGCTCAGCGCGACGCGGTGCACTGGACCGCGACAGAGGCGGCGATCCGCGCGGGCGACCGCGCCCTCGCCGCCGCGCTGACCGCCGAGCGCCTGTCCTGGAAGGCCGGCAGCCCCGTCAACCGTGCCTGGGCGGCACGGGCGGCGGCGATGGGCTAGACGCCGCCGCCTAGTTTGCGCCTGCCATGGACCTGACTTCGCTGGGATGATGTATCGTATGGCCGACTATCCGATCGCGATGACGCCGCCCGAGGCAGACATTCTGCGGCGGCATCTCGCCGGTGCGCGGCACTATCTGGAGTATGGCTGCGGCGGCAGCACGGTGATGGCCGCCAGTTCGAGCAAGGCAACCATATACTCGGTCGATACCGACCTGGGCTGGATCGAGAGGTTGAAAGATCAGGAGGATGTTCAGGCGGCCATAGCGGTAGGCAGGTTGACATTCCGCCACGTGGACGTGGGACCCGTTGGCGCTTGGGGTTGGCCGGCGACCGAGGGGAGAATTCGCAACTGGCCGTCCTACTGCATCGATCCGTTCGCCCTAACGGATTTCCGCTTCGATCTCATTCTCGTGGACGGCAGATTTCGGGCGGCGGCGCTGCTGACCTGCGCGGTGATGGCCGACGACGCCGCGACGATCATCTGTCACGACTACGCGCTGCGTCATCGCTACTCCAACGCGGAGAAGTATTTCGACACGGTCGAGGCGGTCGATACGCTGGTCGTGCTGCGCAAGCGCCAGACGCTCAACCGGCGCGCGCTGCACATCGACCTGCTTCACACGCTGTTCGATCCCGGCTGAGACGCGCCTTTACTCCGCCGCCTCGGCGGTGGGGCGCTTGGCCGGCCGCGCCGCGCGGCGCAGCTGGGTGACGTCGCGCACCGCGCCGCGCGCCGCGCTGGTCGTCATCGCGGCATAGGCCTGCAATGCCGGCGAAACCCGGCGCGGCCGCACCGGCGGCTGCCAGGCGGTCTCGCCCTGCGCCTCCATCCTCGCGCGCCGGCGCTCCAGTTCGGCGTCCGTCACGGCCAGGCGGATCGAGCGGGCGGGAATGTCGATTTCGATCCGGTCGCCGGTCTCGACCAGGCCGATCGCGCCGCCCTCGGCGGCTTCCGGCGAGGCGTGGCCGATCGACAGGCCCGACGTGCCGCCCGAGAAGCGACCGTCGGTGATGAGGGCGCAGGCTTTCCCCAGGCCCTTCGATTTCAGATAGCTCGTCGGATAGAGCATCTCCTGCATGCCGGGACCGCCCTTCGGCCCCTCGTAGCGGATCACCACCACGTCGCCGGCCTTCACCTCGCCCGTCAGGATGCCCGACACGGCCGCGTCCTGGCTCTCATAGACGCGGGCCGGACCGGCGAATGTCAGGATGCTCTCATCGACGCCCGCCGTCTTCACGATGCAGCCGTCCTCGGCGAGGTTGCCGAACAGCACGGCGATGCCGCCATCGGCGCTGAAGGCGTGCGCCACGGCGCGCACCACGCCGCCCGCCCGGTCGGTGTCGAGGTCGTCGTAGCGGCGATCCTGGCTGAACGCGGTCTGGGTCGGCACGCCGCCCGGCGCCGCGCGGTAGAAGGTCCGGACCGCCTCGGAAGGCGCGCGGGCGATGTCCCAGCGATCCAGCGCCTCGGCGAGCGTCGCGCTGTGCACGGTCGGCAGGTCGCGGTGCAGCAGTCCGGCGCGGTCGAGTTCCCCCATGATCGCCATGATGCCGCCCGCCCGGTGGACGTCCTCCATGTGGACGTCGGCCTTGTTGGGCGCGACCTTGCAGAGGCACGGTACCCGCCGCGACAGCCGGTCGATGTCGGCCATGGTGAAGTCCACCCCGGCCTCGTGTGCGGCGGCGAGCAGGTGCAGCACCGTGTTGGTCGACCCGCCCATCGCGATATCGACCGTCATGGCGTTTTCGAAGCCGGCGAAGCTGGCGATCGAGCGCGGCAGCACCGAGGCGTCGTCGCCCTCGTAAAAGCGCTTGGCCAGCCTGACGGCCGTGCGCCCGGCTTCCAGGAACAGCTCCCTGCGGTCGGCATGGGTCGCCAACACCGAGCCGTTGCCGGGCAGCGAGAGGCCCATCGCCTCGGTCAGGCAGTTCATCGAGTTCGCGGTGAACATGCCCGAGCACGAGCCGCAGGTCGGGCAGGCGGAGCGTTCGATGACCTTCACGTCCTCGTCGGAGACCGCTTCGTCGGCGGCCGCGACCATGGCGTCGATCAGGTCCACCTTGCGGGTGCCGGTGCTGAGTACGACCTTGCCGGCTTCCATCGGTCCGCCGGAGACGAAGACCGTGGGGATGTTGAGCCGCAGGGCCGCCATCAGCATGCCGGGCGTGATCTTGTCGCAGTTCGAGATGCACACCAGCGCGTCGGCGCAGTGGGCGTTGACCATGTACTCCACGCTGTCGGCGATCAGCTCGCGCGAGGGCAGCGAGTAGAGCATGCCGTCATGGCCCATCGCGATGCCGTCATCGACCGCGATCGTGTTGAACTCCTTGGCGACCCCGCCGGCCTGCTCGATCTCGCGGGCGACCATCTGGCCGAGGTCCTTCAGATGGACATGGCCGGGCACGAACTGGGTGAAGGAGTTGGCGATGGCGATGATCGGCTTGCCGAAATCGCTGTCGCGCATCCCCGTGGCACGCCACAGCCCGCGGGCGCCGGCCATGTTGCGGCCGTGGGTCGAGGTCCGGGAACGATAGGGCGGCATGGCGAAATCCTGATATCTGGCGGTTTCCGCGGGGAAATCGGGGCGCACCGCGTCGCAATAGTATAGCGCCGCGGCGCTGTCGGAACCACCCGGCGCGCATTGGGGATATTCGGAGCCCTGCGCCGCAGCCGGGCTGACGCAGCGTCACTCGTGAATCCTTTTGACTTCGATCAATGATCGCTGGCGATGTGCCTCTAGGTTGATCGCGTCGAGGAAACAGGCGGCCGGCACGCGGCAGACGCGGCGGTCGCATCAATCAGGAAAGCCGGCCATGACCGTCACCGAAGCCAGCCGTCCAAAATCCGCACCCGGCAAGACCGAGCACTTCGACGTGCTGATCGTCGGTGCGGGCATTTCCGGCGTGGGCGGCGCCTATCACCTGTCCACCCAGTGCCCGGGCAAGACCTTCGTCGTGCTCGAAGGGCTCGAGAGCTTCGGCGGCACCTGGCTGATGCACCGCTATCCGGGCATCCGCTCCGACAGCGACCTCTACACCTTCGGCTACCGCTTCAAGCCGTGGGTCGGCCCGCCGATCGCCACCGCCGAGGAAATCCTCACCTACATGGGCGAGGTGATCGAGGAGAACGATCTCGGTTCCCACATCCGCTACCAGCACAAGATCGTGTCGGCGGAATGGTCCAGCAAGGACAACCTCTGGACCATCGAGGCCGTCCGCACCGACACCAACGAGGATCTGCGCTTCACCGCCAACTTCCTCTGGATGTGCCAGGGCTACTACCGCCATTCCGAAGGTTACACCCCCGAATGGAAGGGCATGTCGGACTTCAAGGGCCGCATCGTCCATCCGCAGACCTGGCCCGAGGATCTCGACTACAAGGGCAAGAACGTCCTGGTGATCGGCTCCGGCGCGACGGCGGCGACGATCGTCCCGGCGATGGCCGATGACTGCGCCCATGTCACGCTGCTGCAGCGCTCGCCGACCTATTTCATCCCCGGGCGCAACGAGAACGATCTCGCCAACACGCTGCGCCAGCTCGAGATCGACGAGACCTGGATCCACGAAATCGTCCGCCGCAAGGTGCTGTTCGACCAGGCCGAGTTCACCCGCCGCTCGTTCGAGGAACCCGAGACCGTCAAGCAGGAACTGCTGGCCGGTGTGAAGATGTTCCTGCCCGAGGAGGTGGTGGACAAGCACTTCACGCCGTCCTACCGCCCGTGGCGTCAGCGCATCGCCTTCGTCCCCGACGGCGACATCTTCCAGGCCGCCGCGAAGGGCAAGCTCTCGGTCGAGACCGACGAGATCGACCGCTTCACCGCGAAGGGCATCCTGCTGAAATCCGGCAAGGAGCTTGAGGCCGACATCATCATCACCGCGACCGGCTTCAACCTGTCGGTGCTGGGCGACATCGCCTTCACCATCGACGGCAAGCCGCTCGACTTCGCGAACACCGTGACCTATCGCGGCATGATGTTCACCGGCGTGCCGAACATGGTGTGGATCTTCGGCTATTTCCGCGCCAGCTGGACGCTTCGCGCCGACCTGATCGGCGATTTCGTCTGCCGCCTGCTCCAGCACATGGACGCGAAGGGCGCCAGGCGGGTCGAGGTCGCGCTGAGGCCGGAAGACAAGGACATGCCGCTGCTGCCCTGGATGGACCCGGAAAACTTCAATCCTGGCTATCTGATGCGCTCGATGCATCTCCTGCCCAAGCGCGGCGACAAGCCCGAGTGGGCGCACACCCAGGACTACTGGGCCGAGACCAAGTCGCTGCCGGCGATCGATCTCGACGGCAAGGAGTTCGTCTACAAATAGGACCGGGTTCCCCGGCCGATGCGCCTCATGGCCGGGTCGCCCCCGGCCATGAGTCTGTTCGGGGCCTACCCGATGATCGTCTTCTCCTCGCCCCACCACAGCGGCGAGCGCGAGAGGTCGATGAAACGCTTCTCGTCCTCCAGCAGCATCAGGGCGGCGTCGGCCGCCGCCTGGTCGCCGCCCGGCGCCATGTCCTCGAAGCTGTCCCACCACAGTTCGGCGACGCCGTCGTATTGCTCCGGCCCGCCGCGCGAGGCCCGTGCGCCCTTGCTGATCTCCGGATCGAGGGAGTGAAGCTGGACATAGCGGCGGATGCGCAGCACGTCCTTGACGCTGCGCACCAGCGGCCCGTGCGTGTTGAACCAGTAGTCCTGGAAGGCCTCGCGCGTCAGGTGCGGCAGCCGCACGAGACAGAAGGTCAGCTTGATCATTCTCTCACCCGGCTCCTCTAGAGATTGATGCTCATGACATAGGCCCGCAGCGTCTCCTCGGCCGCCGCGCGCTCGCCGGTCAGCCGAACCATCTCGCCCTCAAGCGCCGCGAGGCGGTCTTCCTGCGCCGCCAGCGTGGCGAGATAACGCCGTTGCAGATCGCTGCCCTCCGGCACCGCCTCCAGGTTGGCCCTGATGCGCTCCTGCTCCTCGTAGATTCGCGTACGTTCGGCCGTGGCCTGCTCGATGGCGGCGTCGATCCGCGAGACCTCGGCCTTCAATTCGCCCATCCGCGCGAAGGCGGCGCGGATCGGATCGGGCAGCTTGCCGTCGGCGCTGGCGTAGTAGGCGATGGCGTTTTCGTCGAGGTCGATCGCCTCAGCCGATGACGAGGCGACCTGCTCCCACACCACGTTCAGCGTCTCGGTCTTGCCCGCCCCGACGAACACCGGAATGCGCAGATAGGCGCCCGTCGTCTCGGTGGTCGCCAGGTCGTGCGATTTCAGCTCCCAGTCGTAACGCGGGGTTTCGATCAGCACCGTGCGGTCCTCGTTCGCGGCGCCCTGGACGGTGTAGCTATTGGTCACCCGCTGCACCGTCTGGGTCTCCAGCACGCCGTTGGTCAGCTTTGCGCCGCTCAACGTGCTCTCCTGCGCCTCGCTCTGGTCGATCCGCACCTTCTGGTCGACGGCATAGGAGAGGATGCGGTCCTCGCCGACCGGGAGCACGCTGAGGATCGCATCGCCCGCGAACACCGTGCGCCCGCTCGATGTATCGAACAGCGTTGTGATGCCGGGCGGCAATCCCGTTCCGGTCTCGTTGGTCAGCTTCACCGCCGACAGGGGATGCGTCGGATGGGTATAGGGCTGGAAGAACGAGATCATCTGCGCCGGAATCTCGCGGTCGAGGATGGGGACCGTCAGCGACTGTCCTGACCCGGCCGTCACGGCGTTCGACAGCGTGAAGATGACCGACGTCGCCGCCTCGGTGCTTTCCGCCGCGACCTGTCCCGGCTTTCCCGATATCGTCGAGCCGGTGACGACGATGTCCTCGGTCTCGGCGCTTTCCTCCAGAGGAGCCGGCGCACGGGTCGCCGGCGCCGGCGCTGGTGGGGGCGCCGGCTCGATCGGCGATCCCTGGCCGTTCTTGTAGTAGTCCGTCTCCTCGCCGCCGGTGCTGCCGTCGTCGCGGCGCGGCGTCACGCGGCCCAGCACCTCGACCGGCACCGAAGGCCGGTCGACATAGTACTTGTCGTAAAGCGCCTGGCGGAAGGTCACCGGGTTGCCGCTGACCAGCGTCAGTTCGACATCGGTCCAGTCCGTGCCGCTGGCGTTCTCGATGATCGCCCAGCCCTGCATCCGCGCCTTGCCGTCGGCGGCGGTGACCAGCCGGTAGGACGTCTTCCACAGCGGCGCCTCGATGACGAAGCCGACCGTGACAGTGCGGCTGCCGTCGCCGCGCGCCGTGATCTTCAGCGTCCGCAGTTCGCGCTGGCGGTTCGCGGCGAGCGCGCTCAGCGCGTCGTTCACCTTGGCGTTCAGCGCCTCGTTCGTGAAGGCGATGTCGCGGGCGTCCTCCAGCACGAACTGGACGAGACCGTTCTCGGTCATCAGCGACATGCGGTGGCGCGTCACCGCCACGCCGTCCTTCCAGGCCGCCTCTTCGACCACCGAGACGATCTTGCCCTGGGCGCTCAGCGGCTCGGAGACCGACACTTCCTCGCCCTGCAGGGCGCTGTAGAGCGCGCCGGGCGAGGAGAACGCCTCGGGGCCGATCGGCATGGTGCGGAAGATCTCGGTCAGTGAATCGCGGCCCTGCAGCTCGATCGTCCCGCTGCCGCCGGCATCGTCGAAGATGACCGCGCTTTTCAGCACGTCATCGACCTGGTCGAGGCGCACCGGCACGTCCAGCGTCTCCCAGCCATCGACCTCGGCCTGATACTCGAAATAGCCGACGCCGCCGGCCGACAGCATCACGCGCTTCAATTGCAGTTCGGCCGCCGCGGCCGAGAGGCTGAGCAGCGCCAGCGCGGTGGCGCCGCCTGCCAGGCGCGCGCTCAGTCGGCGGATCGTGAACATGGTGAAACCCCGGTCTGGTTGAATCCGGCGGCCACGCTGTCACAGGGCGGGGGAAGGGTCATGCCCGCCGCCAGCGACATATCGCCCCCGGCTTACCCGGAGAGGCGGCACCAGACGGGAACGTGGTCGGACGCCTTGTCCCAGCCGCGCACGTGGCGGTCGATCCCGGCCTCCTCCAGGCGGTCGGCGGCCTGGGGCGAGAGCAGGATGTGGTCGATGCGGATGCCGTTGTTCTTGGGCCAGGCGCCGCCCTGATAGTCCCAGAACGTGTATTGATGCGGTTGCCGGTTGCAGGCGCGCACCGCGTCCGTCAGCCCCAGATGGACGAGCTTGCGCAACGCTGCCCGGCTCGCCGGCAGGAACAGCGCGTCCTTGGCCCAGGCGGCGGGGTCGTGGACGTCGTCCGGCGTCGGGATGACATTGTAGTCGCCCATCACCACCAGCCGCTCCTCCAGCCTCAGCAGATGCGCCACCCGCGCCTGCAAGGCCTCCATCCAGGCGAGCTTGTAGTCGTACTTGTCGCCCGGCGCGGGATTGCCGTTGGGCAGATAGAGGCAGGCGACGCGCACCGCTGCCTGGCCCCTGGGGGCGATCAGCGCCTCGATGTAGCGCGCCTGCTCGTCCGCGAAGCCGGGCAGGCCGCGCACCACGTCCTCGATCGGATGCTTCGAGAGCAGCGCGACGCCGTTATAGGTCTTCTGCCCGTGCGTCTCGACATTGTAGCCCATCGCCTCGAACTCGAAGCGCGGGAAGGCGTCGTCGATGCACTTGATCTCCTGGAACCCCGCGACGTCCGCTTCGGCCTGCTTCATCCAGGTCAGCACGGAATCGAGCCGCGCCTTGACCGAATTGACGTTCCAGGTGGCGATCTTCACTGGGCTTCGTCCGGCAGGCCGTGCCCCTTGAGGATGTCGGAGGCGATCACCTTGTCGTCGGTGAGGCCGCATTTCGCGGTCACGTCCTCCGATTTCGAGCGGTCGGCGAGCAGCCGCGCCTTGCCTTCCAGCAGCACGATGGTGGCGACCTCGGTCTTGTCGGCGTCGCTGTAGGGCGCCTCCCAGCGCAGGATGCGGGCATCGTCCAGGAACTCGGTCGGAATGAAGGCGTCGTAGGTCGTGTTGGTCGCCAGGCTGGCGACGACGGCCTCATGGCAGGCCTCGACGGACGGGCTGCGATAGAATTCGGCGGATGCCGCGCCGGACAGAACGGCGCAAAGCGCAGAAAGAACGACGTAACGCATGGAACCCCTCCCAGGATTGAGCCGGGGGACTCCTAGCGCGCTTCGCCCTGTCTGCAAACGCTGTCCCTTCGCAGCTCCTACAGCGAGAACGACGTTCCGCAGCCGCAGGAGGATTTCGCGTTGGGGTTGCGGATCTGGAACGACGCGCCAATCAGCTCGTCCACCCAGTCCAGCACCGACCCGGCCAGATACTCCGCCGACATCGGATCGATCAGCACGACCGCGCCGCCCTCGCGCAGCTCGAAATCGTCCGCCGCGCGCTCGGCCGTGAAGCTGTAGTCGTAGGAAAATCCCTGGCAGCCGCCGCCGTTGACCGCCACCCGCAGCATCGTGCCGGGCGCTTCGCGGGCCAGGATCTCGGCGACGCGCCGGGCGGCGCTCTGGGAAATCGTGACGGGCAGGGCGGCAGTTTGGGTCGTCATGGCGTGGCAGCCCTTCATCTTCTCGCAGACGGACCTGTATAGAGTGGGGCTTGAGAATGCGAATTTCAAACGGGAGCGGGCCCTATGGCGCGGCCGTCAGTCACCGAGTTCGACACCCCGGACGGCCTCGCCCCATGGGCGACCAAGGCCGCCGCCACCCGCGGCCGCCTCCATCCCGAGGCCGAAAGCCGAACCCGCACCCCGCTCCAGCGCGACCGCGACCGGATCATCCATTGCGGGGCCTTCCGCCGCCTGAAGCACAAGACCCAGGTCTTCGTCTATCACGAGGGCGACTACTACCGGACGCGGCTCACCCATTCGCTCGAAGTCGCGCAGATCGCCCGCTCGATCTCGCGCGTCCTCGGCCTCGACGAGGACCTGGCCGAGGCGCTCGCCCTCGCGCACGATCTCGGCCACACCTGCTTTGGCCATGCGGGCGAGGATGCGCTCGCCGGGTGCATGAAGCCCTATGGCGGCTTCGACCATAACGCCCATGCGATCCGCCTGGTGACCAGGCTTGAGGCTCGCTACCCGGCCTTCGACGGCCTCAACCTGACCTGGGAGACGCTGGAAGGCATCGCCAAGCACAACGGGCCGCTCATTCCCCGCCTGGACAACGATCCGTTGCCCGAGGCGATCGCCGGCTACGACGCCATCCATCCGCTGGAGCTCGGCACCTATGCCGGACCGGAGGCGCAGATCGCCGCGCTCAGCGACGACATCGCCTACAACAACCACGACATCGACGACGGCTTGCGCGCCGGTCTCTTCACCATCGACGACCTGATGTCGCTGCCGATGGTGGGCGAGGCCTTCCGCAAGGTCGAGGAACGCTGGCCGGGCGTCGAGCGCAGCCGCCTGGCGCACGAGGCGGTGCGCGATCTCATCGGCCTGATGATCGAGGATCTGATCGGCGAGACCCGCCGCCGGGCGATCGAGAGCGGCGTCGCCTCGGTGGAGGACGTGCGCGCCCTCGGCCGGCCGCTCGCCGCCTTCACGCCGGAGATGGACCGCTCGATGCGAACGCTCAAGGACTTCCTGTTCCTGAACATGTACCGCCACTGGCGGGTCATGCGCATGGTCGGCAAGGCCCACCGCGTGGTGCGCGAGCTGTTCGAGGCCTTCATCAACGAGCCGCGCCTGATGCCCGACGAATGGCGCAACATCACCGATGGCCCGCGCTCCACGGCGACCGGCCGCGTCGTCTCCGACTACATCGCCGGCATGACCGACCGCTTCGCCCTCATCGAGCACAAGCGCCTCTTCGGCCTCGACACCGACCCGCTCTGACCCCTCGCGCCCTCAGCCACCCCCAACGGTCCTCGTCCTGAGGAACCCCCAACGGTCCTCATCCTGAGAAATCCACGGCGGTCCTCGTCCTGATGAGGCCCCAAAGCGGCCGTCTCGAAGGACTCACCGCGTTCACCCCAAACCCTTCTCAGCCCGATCAACCCCCAACGGTCCTCATCCTGAGAAATCCACGGCGGTCCTCATCCTGAGGAGGCCGCAAAGCGGCCGTCTCGAAGGACGCACCGCGCCCGCCTCGAAGGGCCGCCCTAAACCGGCCTCAATCGCCGCGCTTTCATCTCTGGCCGCGATCATCCGCCGGCGGAGAATACCCATGAGCGACTCGATCAGAACCGGCGGCGGCGCCCTCGTCGCGGCAGGCCTCGCCATCGGGCTTGGCATCGCGACGGGCGGCTATTTCGTCAGCCGCACCACCGTGAACTCCGCCCTTGTCGACACCGCCGACGTCAAGGGCCTCGCCGAGCGCAGCGTGAAGGCCGACCAGGCGATCTGGTCCATCGGCTACAAGGTCTCGAATGCCGACCTCAAGGCCGGCTATGCCGAGGCCGAGGCCAATGCGCGCATCATCCGCGACTTTCTCGCCGCCAACGGCTTCGCCGCCGAAGCCGTCCTCGCCGGTCAGACATCGGTCGGCCAGAGCGAGTTCCGCGACGCCAACGGCGCGCTGATCGAAACCCGCTACGAGATCTCCGGCGCCCTCGTCGTGACGACGCCCGACGTGAAGGCGGTCTATGCCGCCAGCCAGAAGACCGGGGACCTGATCGCCGCCGGCCTGCTGCTCACCGAGAGCCAGCCGCGCTACCTCTTCACCGGCCTCAATGCGATCAAGCCCGACATGCTGCGCGAGGCCGCCCAGAACGCGCGCCTCGCCGCCGACGAGTTCGCCAAGAACGCCGGCGTCAGCGTCGGCTCGATCCGCACCGCCCAGCAGGGCGGCTTCGAGATCCGCGACGCCGACGCCGGCGAATACGGCAGCGACGACCGCGCGATCGACAAGAACGTCCGCGTCGTCACCAACGTAACCTTCTATCTCGACTGAGCGACGGCAGGCCCGCCCTTAACCCTTCGTTGACCAATGAGGCGCAACCGTCCTCGCGATCGCCCGTATTCTGCCGTGATCGCACTGCTAGACTGCAGAATGAATCGAATCGCAGGCCGGGCAACGCCCGCGAGCTTGCGTAGGGGACGCAGACGATGACCAATGTCGACCGCGGAGGCTTCGATCAGGCCGAGTATGATCGCCGCTTCCACAGCGACTTCATGTACGACGCGACGCTCGAGGACGACGAAGGCGGCGGCACGCGCAGCCCGCTCTTCATCGTCCTCACCGGCCTGGTGCTCCTGGCCTTCGGCGCCGTCGTGTGGGTCGCCTATCAGCAGGGCGTGCGCCAGGGCGACCGCGGCACGCCGCCGGTGATCGCGGCCGAATCCGGCCCGATCCGCATCCCGCCCGAGAACCCCGGCGGCACGACGGTGCCGGACCAGGACAAGCTCATTTACGAGCGCATCGCCGGCGCCGAGGCCGAAGCCGCCGCCGACGCCCCCGCCGGAGAACTCGCGCCGCCGCCCGAAACCCCCGTCGATCTGCCGCCCGCGCCTGCCGCCGCGATGGCGGCCGCGCCGCCGGCCGCCGATCCTTTCGAGACGCCGGGCGCGGCCGAGGAGGGCGACGCCGCCCTCGCTGCCGCCGCCGATCCCGAAACCGCCGCCCCGACCGCCGAACAGCTCGCCGCCGAAGCCAAGGCCAAGGAACAGTCGGCCGCGCTCGCCGCCGAGATCGACAAGGTCGATCCCGGCGTCGCTGACGCCGCCGCCGACAAGTCGGCCGCCTCGGGCGCCTTCGTCGTCCAGGTCGGCGCCTACAAGGACGACGCCGAGGCCGCGACGAACTGGCAGGCGATGAAGAAGCGCAATGGCGACCTGCTGGGCGCCCTCAAGCCCGACATCAAGCGCGTCGACCTCGGCAGCAAGGGCGTCTGGTATCGCTTGCGCGTCGGCCCCTTCGCGACCCGTGCCGACGCCGTCGCGATGTGCGAGGTCCTGCGCACCCGCGGCGGGTCCTGCATGGTCGGCCAGCCCTGACGCCGCATTTCGCGCGCCCGCGAAAGCCCCTATGGTGAACCGCGCCGGCCGCCTCAGCGCGGCCGGCGCAGCCATCTCCGACGCATCCCGATCCCAAGCTGAACGGCTCTCATGACCTCCGCCCTGATATTCGGCATGTCCGGCCTCGACCTCACGGCCGACGAGCGCGCCTTCTTCCGCGAGGCCGATCCGTGGGGCTACATCGTTTTCGCCCGCAACATCGCCGACAAGGCCCAGCTTCTGCGCCTCACCGACCGGCTCCGCGAGGTGTCGGGGCGGGCCGACGTTCCCATCCTCATCGATCAGGAAGGCGGTCGCGTCGCCCGCCTGAAGGAACCCGTCTGGCGCCATCCGCCGCCGGCCGCCGCCTTCGCCGGCATCTACGGCCGCGACGTGGAGACCGCGATGGAGGCCGCCTTTCTCAACAGCCGGCTGATCGCCGCCGAGCTGCGCGAGGTCGGCATCAACGTTTCCTGCTCGCCCTGCATCGACCTGCTGCACGAGGAGGGGCACGGCATCATCGGCGACCGGGCGCTGGGCAGCGAGACCAACCAGATCGCCGAGCTCGGCCGCGCCGTCGCCGAAGGCCTGCTGGACGGCGCGGTGCTGCCGGTCGTCAAGCACATTCCCGGACACGGCCGCGCCCGCACCGACAGCCATCTGGAGCTGCCCGAGGTCGCCACCGCGCACGAGGAACTCAGCCGCACCGACTTCGTCCCGTTCCGCAGCCTGTCCGACATGCCGATGGCGATGACCGCCCATGTCGTCTACAGCGCCCTCGACCCCGAGCGCTGCGCCACGCTGTCCTCGCGCGTCGTCCACCACGTCATCCGGGGCGAGATCGGCTTCGACGGCCTGCTGATGAGCGACGATGTCGGCATGAACGCGCTTTCGGGCGGCTTCGACGAGCGGACCCATCGCGCCCTGGTCGCCGGCTGCGACGTGGTGCTGCACTGCTCGGGCAACATGGACGAGATGCAGGAGTGCCTGCGCGGCGCCCGGAAGCTCGATGGCGAGGCCGCCCGCCGGGCCGCCGCCGCGCTTGACAGAATCGCCCCGCCGTCCGACTTCGACGCAGGGAAGGGCGCCGCCCGGCTGGCCCACCTGATGGCAGGCGGAACCGCGATCGCATGAGTGACACCCCCGACGCCGAGGTCCAGGGCGAAGACCCGATCTTCGAACTGACCATGCCGGCCGCGGGCGCCAACGAGGCGTTCATCGTCGATGTCGACGGCTTCGAGGGGCCGCTCGACCTGCTCCTGACGCTTGCCCGCTCGCAGAAGGTCGATCTCAGGCGCATTTCCATCCTGCGCCTCGTCGACCAGTACCTCGAATTCATCGGCCACCTCGCCAAGGCCGATCTCGACCTCGCGGCCGACTATCTGGTCATGGCCTCGTGGCTCGCCTACCTCAAGTCCCGCCTGCTGCTGCCCAAGCCGGAAAAGGCCAATGGCGAGCCCTCGGGCGAGGAGATGGCGGCGCGGCTCGCTTTCCGCCTCCAGCGCCTCCAGGCGATGCGCGAGGCCGGCGGCCGGCTGATGGCGCGCGACCGGCTGGGGCGCGACGTGTTCTTCAGGGGCGAGCCCGAGGGCGTCCGCATCGTCAAGCTGCCGCAATGGGCCGACACCACCTACGACCTGCTGCGCGCCTATGCCGACCAGCGCAAGCGCACGCTGGGCGTGCGGCTGTCGATGCCGCGCGCCCCGGTCTATGCCATCGACGAGGCCCGCAAGCGGCTGGAGCGCATGATCGGCCTTGCCATGGACTGGAGCCGCCTCGACGCCTTCCTGCCCGACCTGCCGGAATTCCGCGAACTGCGCCGCAGCGCGCTGGCGAGCACCTTTTCGGCCAGTCTCGAAATGGCCAAGGACGGCAAACTTCAGCTTCGCCAGGCCGACGCCTTCGGGCCGATCTACCTGCGCAGCGCCTCCCGTCTCGACGCCGCCAACGATCACCAGCCCGCTTGACGCGGGCCGTCCTAGCCCGCAGGGAGGGGAAACCCATGACCCGCGCCACCGCCGCAGTGCCGATGCCCGAACCGACCGATGCCCTCGCAGACCGTGACGATGAGGCCCTCGACGGCGCCGGGGCGGACGACGCCGAGGTCTCGGACGAGGCTGCCGGGGAGGCTGCCGCCGACGCCGTGCAGCACCTGCGCATGCTCGAAGCCCTGCTCTTCGCCGCCGCCGAACCGCTGGACGAGGATACGTTGACGGCCCGTCTGCCGCACGGCGCCGATCTCGGATCGCTGCTCGCCCAACTTCAGGCAAGTTATGAACATCGCGGCGTAAACCTCGTCCGTATATCGGGAAAGTGGGCGCTTCGTACGGCCTCCGATCTTGCCTTCTTGCTCCGCAAGGAGACCACCGAGCAGCGCCGCCTGTCGCGCGCCGGCATCGAGACCCTGGCGATCGTCGCCTATCACCAGCCGGTCACCCGCGCCGAGATCGAGGAGATCCGGGGCGTCGGCGTCTCCAAGGGCACGCTCGACCTCCTCCTGGAGATCGGCTGGGTCAGGTTGCGCGGCCGCCGCCGCACCCCGGGACGCCCGGTCACCTACGGCACCACCGAGGCCTTCCTCCAGCATTTCGGTCTCGACCGGGTGGCGGATCTGCCGGGCATGGATGAGCTGAAGGCCGCGGGCCTTCTCGACTCCTCGGTGCCGACCGGCTTCATCGTCCCCAGCCCCTCCGACGTCCTCGGTCCTGACGAGGACCCGCTCGACGAGGCCGACATCGCCGAGCTGCTGGCCCCCACGGCGTCCGACGACGACGCCTAAAGCGCTGGATTTGCGATTGTCTCGCAGATAGCGTCCGCCGCCATGAACGCCCCCGTCCTGGCGCTGCGCGCCATCACCAAGTCCTTCGCCGGCCGCACGGTCGTCGATGGCGTCACGCTCGAGGTCGGGGCGGGCGAGGTCGTCTGCCTGCTCGGCGGCTCGGGCTCCGGCAAGTCGACCACGCTGCGCATCGCCGCCGGCATCGAGCGGCCGGAATCCGGCGAAGTGGCGATCGACGGCGAAGTCGTCGATGCCGCCGGGGTGTTCGCCCCCCCCGAGAAGCGCCGGGTGGGGCTCGTCTTCCAGGATCTCGCGCTCTTTCCCCATCTGACCGCCCGCGCCAACGTCACCTTCGGCCTCTTCCGCCTGGCGAAGGCCGAGGCCCGCGCCCGCGCCGACGCGCTGCTCGCCATGGTCGGCCTTGCCGCGCACGCCGACGCCTGGCCGCACCAGCTCTCAGGCGGCGAGCAGCAGCGCCTCGCCGTCGCCCGGGCGCTCGCCCCCGAACCCCGCGCCATGCTGCTCGACGAGCCGTTCTCGGGCCTCGACGCCAGGCTGCGCGACGGCGTCCGGCGCGACGTCCTGGCGGTGCTGAGGGGGCAGGGCGCGGCGACCCTCTTGGTCACCCACGATCCCGACGAGGCGCTGCGCTGCGCCGACCGCATCGTCCTGCTGCGGGCCGGCCGCATCGTGCAGAGCGGACCGCCCGCCGCGCTGCTCGGCGCCCCGGCCGACTTCGAGACGGCCGCCTTCTTTTCGCCCGTCAACCGCGTCGCCGCCCGGATCGCGGGCGGCCGCGCTGCGACGCCGTTCGGCCCGGTCGCCGCTTCCGGCCGTGCCGAGGGCGAGGCGGTGCTCGTCGCCATCCGCCCGTCCGATCTGGAGATCGGAGCGGGCGGGGCCAGCGTCGACGTCCTCGCCGCGCAGATCGCCTCCGATGGGCTCCACGTTCAGTGCGCGATGCCGGGCGGCGGCCCGGCCCTCGATGCGGTGTTCGACGCCGCCGCCGCCGTCCGCCCGGGGGATGCGCTGCCCGTGCGCCTGAAATCGGGTCGCGGCTTCGTGTTCGCCGATACCGCAGCGCCAGCGTCCTGACCGGCGCACGACCGGCAAGGGGCGTTGCGGCGGCGCGCGGCGGCTGTCAGGAATGGATGCGGAACGGCGGAACGGGCGCGCGGATCGCGGCGCCCTTGGAGCGCAGCGCATGTACGACTTCAGATTCTGGCTGGTGATCGCCTTTGTGTTGCTGACGATGTTCTTCCTGTAACCCTGTCCGCGGGGCGCCGGTCTCCGTCGCGCGACCGGCGTAACGCCGATTGCGGCATCGCGCAGGGGCCCCTAAAATAGACGCGAACGGCGCAGCCTTGATTGCGCCTCAAGGAGTGATGCGCATGGGCGCTTTCAGCATCTGGCATCTCATCGTCATCGTCGTTCTGGTGATGGTGTTGTTCGGCCGCGGCAAGATTTCCGAACTGATGGGCGACGTCGCCAAGGGCATCAAGAATTTCCGCCAGGGCATGGCCGACGAACCCAAGCCGCAGGTCACCAGCCAGGTCGAGACCCCGGCCGCCGACGCGGCCAAGAGCGACGCGACCAAGGTCTGAAGCCGGCCGGCAGTCCGGCGGAGCCGTCATGTTCGATCTCGCCTGGAGCGAATTGCTCGTCATTGCCGTGGTCGCGATTCTCGTCGTCGGCCCCAAGGACTTGCCGCGCCTGATGAAGACGGTGGGGCAGTGGGTCGGCAAGGCGCGGCGCATGGCGGCGCACTTCCAGTCCGGCGTCGACGAGATGATCCGCCAGGCCGAGCTTGAGGACCTGCGCAAGGACCTCGGCGCCATGAAGCGCGAGCTCCGCGCCCCCGTCGAGATGGATCCGCGCACCACCACGACGCCGCCGCCCGACAAGATGGTCGCGCTGGAGGCGCCCGCGCCGCTGCCCCTGCCGCCGGCTTCCGAACCGAAGCCCGCGCCATGACGACGGACCGCGACGAGGCCGAGATCGAGGCGACGCGCGCGCCTCTGCTCGAACACCTGATCGAGCTGCGGCGACGGCTTTTCTACGCGGTCATCGCGTTCTTCGTCGGCTTCCTGGTCTGTTACTTCTTCGCCCAGCAGCTCTATGCGTTCCTCGCCCAGCCGCTCTATCACGCGCTGGAGGGCCAGCCGAACCAGCGGCTGATCGCCACCAGCCCGCAGGAGACGTTCGTCACCTATCTCCAGTTGTCGGCCTGGGGCGGCCTCTGCATTTCGTTCCCGGTGCTGGCGACGCAGCTCTGGATGTTCGTCGCGCCCGGCCTCTATCGCAACGAGCGCGGCGCCTTCCTGCCGTATCTCATCGCGACCCCGGTCCTCTTCATCACCGGCGCGGCCCTGGTGCTCTACCTCATCATGCCGATGGCGCTCGGCTTCCTGCTCAGCTTCCAGGCCCCGGCGGGACCTGGCCAGATGCCGATCCAGCTCGAGGCGCGCGTCTCGGAGTATTTCGGCCTGACCATGGCGCTGATGTTCGCCTTCGGCATCTGCTTCCAGCTGCCGGTGGCGCTGACCCTGCTGGCCCGCGTCGGCTTCATCACCGCCGAACAGCTCTCCAGGGGCCGCCGCTACGCCATCGTCGCGGTCTTCGTCGTCGCGGGCGTCCTCACCCCGCCCGACATGCTCAGCCAGTTCGCCCTGGCGATCCCGGTCCTCGCGCTCTACGAAATCTCGATCCTGCTGGTGAGGGGCATGGAAAAAGCCCGCGGCGCCCCCGCCAAACCCGAACCCGCCAAGACCTGACCCCAGGCCCTAGCCGCGCGGTCCTCCTCATCCTCATCTCCGGCCTTCCTCATCCTGAGGAGGCCGCAAAGCGGCCGTCTCGGTCTTCCTCATCCTGAGGAGGCCGCAAGGCGGCCGTCTCGAAGGACGCACCGCCCCTTGAAGAGACGGATATAATTCCTATATTCGGACACCCATACGCGACGGGTCTCAAAGGGGCCGGGGAGGCCCCCCGGGGGAGGGCGAGGAACGAAGATGCTTTTCTCTACTCCCGTGAAATATCGTTTCGCCGCAGCCACCCCGATTTCCCCGCCGCCAATCTGGACCCCGTCCGGCCGCCCCCCTATAGCTCTGCCCGCCGGCGCATCGGGGGCGACTCGCCGGACATCCTGGACAGAGTTTCCGCCATGCACGACATCCGACTGATCCGCGAAGCGCCCGAGGCGTTCGACGCCGGGCTTGCCCGCCGCAACCTCGCGCCCCTTTCGTCCCACATCCTCGCCCTCGACGCCGCCTCGCGCGCCGTCACCACCCGCCTGCAAGAGATGCAGGCCCGCCGCAATGAGGCCTCCAAGCTGATCGGCCAGGCCAAGGCCAAGAAGGACGAAGCGGCGGCGGCCGCCCTGATGGCCGAGGTCGCGGCGCTGAAGGAGACGATGCCGCTTGAGGAGCAGAAGGAGCGCGACGCCCAGAAGGCCGTCCATGACGCCCTCGCCGCGATCCCCAATCTCCCCGCCGCCGACGTGCCGCCGGGCAAGAGCGAGGATGACAATGTCGAAATCCGCCGCGCCGGCGAGCCGCGTCAGCCGAACTTCGCCGCGAAGGAGCATTTCGACCTCGGCGAGGCTCTGGGGCAGATGGATTTCGAGGCGGCGGCGAAGATGTCCGGCGCCCGCTTCGTCGTGCTGAAGGGCCAGCTCGCGCGCCTGGAACGGGCGCTCGCCAATTTTATGCTCGACCTGCACACCGGCGAGTTCGGCTACACCGAAGTGAACCCGCCGATGATGGTCCGCGACGACGCGGCCTTCGGTACTGGGCAACTGCCGAAGTTCGAGGAAGACCTGTTCCGCACGACCAACGGCTTCTGGCTCATCCCGACCGCCGAAGTCTCGCTCACCAATCTGGTCCGCGAGAGCATCCTCACTGAGGCCGAACTGCCGCTGCGCCTCACCGCCTGGACGCCGTGCTTCCGCTCCGAGGCGGGCTCGGCCGGGCGCGACACGCGCGGCATGATCCGCATGCACCAGTTCTCCAAGGTCGAACTCGTCTCCATCACCGCGCCGGAGAAGTCCGACGAGGAACACGAGCGCATGACGAGCGCCGCCGAGACGGTGTTGACCCGCCTCGGCCTGCCGTTCCGGACGATGACGCTCTGCGCCGGCGACATGGGCTTCTCGGCCCGCAAGACCTACGACATCGAGGTCTGGCTTCCGGGGCAAGGCCGCTACCGCGAGATTTCGTCCTGCTCGAACTGCGGCGACTTCCAGGCGCGGCGCATGGACGCCCGCTACCGTGTCGCGGGCGAGAAGGGCACGCGCTTCGTCCACACCCTCAACGGCTCCGGCCTCGCGGTCGGGCGCACGCTGATCGCGGTGATGGAGAATTATCAGCAGGGCAACGGCACCATCGCCGTGCCCGACGCATTGAAGCCCTATATGGGCGGGATCGAGGTCATCGGTGGCTAAGGCGGCAAAGGGCAGGGCGAAGACTGCCGGCGTGAAGGACAAGGAAGGCTGGCGGCCCCTGCGCATCCTCGTCTCCAACGACGACGGCATCCACGCGCCGGGCCTGAAGGCCGCCGAGAAGATCGCCAAGGCCCTCTCCGACGACGTCTGGGTGATCGCGCCCGAGACCGAGCAGAGCGGTGCCTCGCACTCGCTGACCCTCAGCCGCCCGCTCCGGGTGCGCCAGATCTCCGCCCGCCGCTTCGCCGTCGACGGTACGCCCACCGACTGCGTGATGATGGGCATGCTCCACGTCATGAAGGAGACGCCGCCCGATCTCGTCCTCTCGGGCGTCAATCGCGGCTCCAACATCGCCGACGACGTGACCTATTCGGGCACCATCGCCGCCGCGATGGAAGGAACCGTGCTGGGCGTTCCCTCGATCGCCCTCAGCCAGGCCTTCAATTTCGACGAGCACATCCAGGTGAAGTGGAACTGCGCCGAGCACCACGGCCCCATCGTCATCCGCAAGCTGCTCGCGGCGGGCTGGCCGAAGGATGTGCTCATCAACGTCAACTTCCCCGACCGCAACGCCGACCGGGTGCAGGGCGTCCGCGTCACCTCCCAGGGCAAGCGCGACCAGGCGACGCTCAACGTCGATCGCCGCATCGACGCGCGCGGCAATCCCTACTTCTGGATCGGCTTCAAGCGCATCCTCTCCAACCCGCCCGACGGCACCGACTTGCGCGCCATCTATGACGGCTATGTCTCGGTGACGCCGCTGCACATGAACCTCACCGAGGCCGCCTCGCTCCCGGCGCTGGAGGCGATCCTCGGCAAGCCGGCAAAGGCGCCGCGCAAGCCCAAACCGGCGCCGGCCAAGACCCGCCGCACCTGAGGCCCGCCATGACCGACACGCCCTCTCCCGATCTCGTCAGGCTCATCATGGAGCTGCGCGGGCAGGGGGTGACGGACGCGCGCGTGCTGGCGGCCATGGAGCGCGTCCCCCGCGCCGCCTTCGTCGACGAGCGTCAGCAGGCCAGCGCCTACGAGAACCGGCCGCTCTCCATCGGCCTCGGCCAGACGATCAGCCAGCCCTTCATCGTCGGCCTGATGACCGACGCCCTGAAGCTGGGCGACCGCATGAAGGTGCTCGAGATCGGCACCGGCTCCGGCTACCAGACGGCGATCCTCTCCAGGCTGGCGCTGCGGGTCTACACGGTCGAGCGCCACCGTCCGCTGATGAAGATGGCCGAGGAGCGCTTCCGCCGGCTCGGCCTCTCCAACATCGTCACGAGGCATGGCGACGGCGGCGAGGGCTGGCCCGAGCAGGCCCCCTTCGATCGCATCATCGTGACCGCCGCCGCCCCGGAACTCCCGGAAAAGCTGGTCGAACAGCTCAAGCCCGGGGGCATCATGGTCTGCCCGGTCGGCCCGCCGGACGCCAGTCAGGTTCTGTTAAGGGTAACCAAGCATGATGCCGGCAAAGAGGTCGAGAACCTCGGGTTCGTCGCGTTCGTGCCATTGGTGCAGGGGGTGGCGCGTGACGTCTGACCCGGGGCGTGGCCTCGCTTGCAAAGGTCCGACATGCGCACCCCCAGCCGCTTGCTCCGTCTCCTGATCGTCGCCGCCGCAGCCCAGCTCGCCAGCGCCTGCGCCGGCGGCTTCACCGCCATGAACCCGTTCGACGGCGACCCGGGCGGCCCGCCGCCGGCGCCCCATATGTGGGACGGCGCCTATGCAGGCGACGACCAGCCGCGCCCCAAGCGGGTCGCGCGCGAAGACGTCCGCGTCGCCCGCGCCGCGCCGGACACCCGCTCGGACTACGACCGCAGCTACGGCACCAACCGCGTCGAGTCCGCCGAACTGGAGCCGCCCGATCCCTATTACGACGAGCCGGCGCCACGCGCCGACAGCCGTCGCGACGACCGCGAACGCACCCTCACAACTTCGCGCTCATCGGCCGATCGCAGCGCCTCGGCGTCCGGCACGATCCACCGCGTGCGCCGCGGCGAGGCGCTCAGCGACATCGCCGACCGCTATGGCGTCCGCGAGGTCGACATCATCGCCGTCAATCGTCTGCGCCCGCCTTATGAGCTGGAAAGCGGACAGGAGCTCGAGATTCCCGCCCGCGACACCGGCGAGGCCCCGCGCGAAGGCGGTTATGTCACCGCCGGCGATGTCGTCGTGCCGCACGAGAAGCCCGACCTCGGCGAGGGCCGCCCGGCCAAGCCGTCCAGGGAAGCCCGCGCCGAAGGGCCGCGCTTCGATTGGCCGGTCTCGGGCAAGGTCATCTCGAACTTCGGCGCCAGCGGCGACGGTCTCTACAACGAAGGCATCAACATCGCGGTACCGGTCGGGACGCCGGTCCGGGCTTCCGCCTCCGGAACCGTGCGTTATGCCGGCAACGAGCTGCGCGGCTACGGCAATCTGGTGTTGATCGAGCACGGCAACGGCTACGTCACCGCCTATGCCCACAATGACGAACTCAAGGTCGAACGCGGCGAAAAGGTCGCGCGGGGCGACGTGATCGCCCTGTCGGGCAAGACCGGCAACGTGAAGACGCCGCAGGTCCATTTCGAGATCCGCAAGGGCACGGAATCGGTCGATCCGCGCAAGCACCTGGTGGCGATGAACTAGCCGAGCCGGCGGCCCTGGGCCCCGGCGAAGTCCTGGATGAACTGCCAGGCCACGCGGCCTGACCGGCTGCCCCGCGTCGCCGTCCACTCGATCGCCGCCGCGACCATGCCTTCGCCGTCCGCCAGTCCGTAGTGGCGGGCATAGCCCCGGCACATCTCCAGGTATTCGTCCTGGCTGCATTTGTGGAAGCCAAGCCACAGGCCGAAGCGGTCCGACAGCGAGACCTTCTCCTCGACCGCCTCACCCGGATTGATCGCCGTCGAGCGTTCGTTCTCCATCATGTCGCGGGGCAGGAGATGGCGCCGGTTCGAGGTGGCGTAGAACACGACATTCTCCGGCCGCCCCTCGATGCCGCCCTCCAGCACCGCCTTCAGGGACTTGTAAGACTGGTCCTGCGCCTCGAACGAGAGATCGTCGCAGAACACGATGAAGCGCAGCCCGGGCGACGCCCTGAGCTGGCGCAGCAGGTGCGGCAGCGTGGCGATATCCTCGCGGTGGATCTCGATCAGCACCAGCCGCACGGCGGCGGTCGCCTTGACCGTCGCGTGGGCCGCCTTGACCAGCGAGCTCTTGCCCATGCCGCGGGCGCCCCACAGCAGGGTGTTGTTGGCCGGCAGGCCGTCGGCAAACCGCCGTGTGTTGTCGACCAGCAGGTCCCGCACCCGATCGATACCGCGCAACAGGTCGAGCGGCACCGCGGCGACCGCCGCAACCGGGACGGCGGCCAGCCCCTCCGCGTCCCAAGCGAAGGCATCCGCGACCGCCCATTCGGCGGGCCGGGGCGCGGCAGGGGCCAGGCGCTCCAGCGCGTCGGCGATCCGCCGCAATTCGCGCACGATTTCGGTGTCCATGAATTTTCCGCGCTTTTCCGCCCGCTGAGGACGCCGCTATAACCCTCTATCGGCGTTTGAAAAAGTCCGAACCGCCGCTATAGTCCGCGCCGATTTGCGCCGGGGTTCGCCCGCGCCCTGTCTTTGGAGTCCTTCATGTTTGTAACGCCGGCGTATGCCCAGACTGCGGGCGCGCCCGGGGGCATGGATATCGTCATCCAGCTCGTCCCCTTCGTTCTGATCTTCGTCATCATGTACTTCCTGCTGATCCGTCCTCAGCAGCAGCGCATGAAGGCCCACCGCGCCATGATCGCCGCCGTGCGCAAGGGCGATGTGGTGATCACCTCCGGCGGTCTGATCGGCAAGGTGCGATCGGTCAACGAAACCGATGACGAGATTGTCGTCGAACTCGCCAAGGGCGTCGAAGTCCGGGTGGTGCGCAGCTCGATTTCCGACGTGAAGGCGAAGACCGAACCGCTCCGCGAGGCCAAGGCCACCGAAAAAACCGCCGAATAGGGCACGTCCGCGATGGTCACTTACTCGCGCTGGACGATCTGGGCCAGCATTCTCGTCTGCCTGTTCGCCATCCTCGTGGCATCGCCCAATGTGCTGCCGCAATGGGTGCGCGATGCCATGCCCGAGTGGCTGCCGAAGCAGACACTGAACCTCGGCCTCGATCTTCAGGGCGGCTCCTACCTTCTGCTCGAAGCCGATGTGAACGCCGTCTACCGCGAGCGCCTTGAGACCACGCGCGACGATATCCGGCAGGCGTTGCGAAGCGCCGATATCGGGTATACCGGCCTCGTCATCCAGGGCAGCGACACGGTCGAGGTGAAGATCCGCGACGCCGAAAAGATCGAGGATGCAGCCAGCAAGATCCAGAGCCTGATCGTTTCAGTCGAGGCAAGCCTTCTTGGCGGGGGCGCCAACAACTATGACCTGACCCGTGGCCCAGACGGCGTTTTCTCGCTGAAAATGACGGATGGCGCGCGCACCTACTACCGCACGCAGACCGTCTCGCAATCGATCGAGATCGTGCGTCGCCGCATCGACGAACTGGGCACCAAGGAACCCACGATCCAGCAGCAGGGCGAGGACCGCATTCTGGTCCAGGTGCCCGGCCTCGACGATCCGCAGCGCCTCAAGGCGCTGATCGGCAAGACGGCCAAGCTGCAGTTCCGCATGGTCGATGAGGCCGGCGACCTTGAGGCGGCACTTCAGGGCCGCATCCCGGCGGGCAGCGAACTGCTTTACGAGGAACGGGACGGCCAGCAGATACCGTTGCTCATCGAGCGGCGCGTCATCGTGACGGGCGAAAACCTCGTCAACGCCCAGCAGTCGGTCGATCAGCGCAACGGCCGCCCGGTGGTCTCCTTCCAGTTCGACGCGCAGGGCGCGCGGCGCTTCGGCGACGCGACGGCTGCCAATGTAGGTCGCCGGTTTGCGATCGTCCTCGACGCCAAGGTCATCAGCGCGCCCGTCATCAACGAACCGATCCTGACCGGTTCGGGTCAGATCAGCGGCGGCTTCACCTTCGAATCGGCCAACGACCTCGCCATCCTGCTGCGGGCCGGCGCGCTGCCGGCGCCGCTGACCGTGGTCGAGGAACGTACGGTCGGCGCCGAACTGGGGGCCGACTCGATCGCCGCGGGATCGGTCGCGGCCGTTGTCGGGGTCGCGCTGACGATCCTGCTTCTGCTCGCCGCCTACGGCCTGTTCGGCTTTTTCGCCGTGGTCGGGCTGCTGCTCAATCTCGTCATCACGATCGCGATCATGACGATGATCGGGGCAACGCTCACCCTTCCGGGTATCGCGGGCCTCATCCTCTCCATCGGCATGACCGTGGATGCGAACGTCCTCTTCTACGAGCGGATGCGCGAGGAGCGCGGCCTCGGCAAGGCGGCGGCCAGCTCGCTGTCGGGCGGCTTCTCCGGATCGATGTCGGCCATTCTCGACGCCAACTTCACCCAGGTGCTCGCCTGCGTCATCCTCTTCTATCTGGGATCCGGACCGGTGCGCGGCTTCGCGGTGACGCTGGGGATCGGCGTCGCCGTCTCGATGTTCACGGCAGTATTGCTGACGCGCATCATGGTCGTGTCGTGGTATCGTTGGCGCAAGCCGAAGGTTCTGCCAATCTGATCCGAAGGCAAAACAGGGGGAAGGTAATGGCGGTCATTCTCACAAATCTCTATCGCACCGTGACGGCCGGTGTCGTGCTGGCGCTCGTGCTCCTTGCGGCGGTCGTCGTTCTGGGCGAGGTCGACATCGGCTCGGCGTTTGGCGGCAGGTACGCCTGGGCGTATCTCTTCGTCTGGATCCACGTCCTGGCCGGCATCATGTGGATCGGACACCTCTACTACTTCAACTTCGTGCAGATGATTCAGATGCCGAAGATCCCGGCCGAGCAGAAGCCGGCGGTGTCGAAGTTCATCGCGCCCGAGGCGCTCTGGTGGTTCCGCTGGGCCGCGATGCTGACCATTATCACAGGCCTCGTCGTCGCCTGGCTGCGCGGCTACCTGCACGATGCCTACGCGCTCGGTTTCGCCGGGCCGGAAGGCTTCGATCTGCCCAGCTTCTTCATCGGCACGGGCATGTGGCTGGCCACGATCATGTGGTTCAACGTCTGGTTCGTGATCTGGCCGAACCAGAAAAAGGCGCTGAACATCGCCAACGCCTATCCGGATCTGCCGCAGGCGGACAAGGACAAGGCGGCGCGGATGGCCATGCTGTTCTCGCGGACCAATGTGATGCTGTCCATTCCCATGCTGCTCGCCATGACCGGCGGCGGCATGAACTACGGCAATTCCGGGCTCTAGGGCCGGGATCGATCGGAAAGGCAGGCCGCCCGGCGACGGGCGGCCTGTTGCTTTGATGGACAGCACAACGGCAGCGGACCATTGCGCGGCGCTCGTGAAGGAGGCGGATCACGTCCGCTTCGTCAGCGCGCTTTTCGCGCCGGGAGAAGTGAGGCGCCGGCTTCTGGCCCTCTATGCATTCGACGTTGAGCTGCGGCGCATACGGCAGGCGGCGCGCGAACCGCTGATCGTGGCGATGCGGTTCCAGTGGTGGCGCGACGCGCTGACGGGCCTGCCCGAGGTCACGAAGGGCCATCCGGTCCTCATCGAGCTTGCCGCGGCCGGTGTCGGGACGGATGCACTGCTCGCCCGCGTCGCGGCGCGCGAAAGCGGTACCGAACCGGCCATGGCGGAGGGCGACCTGATCGCCCTCGCCGCAAGATGCTGCGGGGCCCCGGCCGGCCCAAACCCCATCGCCGCCGCGGCGGGCGTTGCTATTGTGACCGGCGAAATTTCCTTCCTGAACGAGGCGCGCCGGCTGTGGCGCGCCGAGCGGCAGGCCCGCAAGGCGGAACTGCCCGCCTACCTGCCTGCGACCTACGTCGACGCGCGCCACCCCGTGACGGCCCTGCGTCTGCATTGGCGCGCGCTGACGATGGCGCTGCGCAATCGCTTCTAGGCGGCTTCCGACTTGAGACCCAGCCAGTGTTCAAGCGCCGCGATGGCCCGCCGCGCCATCGCCTGCTTGCGTGCCTTGCCCCGATCCTGACCGCGCGGCAGCTTGCCGACTTCCATCTCCGGGAAGAGGCCGAAATTGACGTTCATGGGCTGGAAGGTCTTCGCGTCGCCGCCGCCGGTGATATGGCCGAGCAGGGCGCCCAGCGCCGTTTCGCGCGGCGGCAGATTCGGCGTGCCGCCAAGCCGCTCGGCGGCGGCGAACCGCCCGGCGAGCAGGCCGATGGCCGCGCTTTCGACGTAACCCTCGACGCCGGTCACCTGGCCTGCGAAGCGCAGCCGCGGCATCGCCTTCAGCCGCAGATCGCCGGTCAGCAGGCGGGGACTGTTGATGAAGGTATTGCGGTGAAGGCC
>JAEUMK010000114.1 GCA_016792565.1 Alphaproteobacteria bacterium | reverse complement strand
CGAAGAAGGTCCGCCGCATCGGCGAGTCCGTGCTGAAGCGCATGGAGACCATCATGCGCCAGCGCAACTGGGGCCCGTTCACCGAAACCAGCATCGAGGTGCTGGGCGACGAGGACAGCTACGGCCCGCACAAGCGCGAGGTCGGCGCGCGCGAGGCGAGCCTCAAACTCGCCGCCAAGCACCCGAGCCGCGCCCCGCTGGAGGTGATGATCCGCGAACTGACGAGTTCGGGCACGTCGTTCGCACCGGGCATCACCGGCTATGGCGGCGCGCGGGCGAAGCCCTCGCCGGTGGTGCGCCATTTCGCGACGCTGGTCCCCAAGGCCGAGGTGCCGGTGACGCTGCATATCGGCGGCAAGGCCCTGCCGGTGCCCATCGATTGCGGCGGCGGCTTCGAGCCGTCGATGATCGAGCGCCCGCGCACCGCGATGACCGCGACCGCTTCGTTCGACCACACCGTGCCGCTCATCCGGCTCGCCTGGGCGCGTTCGGGCGACAAGGGTGACAACTCCAATATCGGCGTGATGGCGCGCGATCCCGCCTTCCTGCCCTATATCCGGGCCGCGCTGACGCCGGAAAGCGTCGCTGACTGGATGCGCCACAAATTCAAAGGCGGGAAGGGAGGCAAGGTCGAACGCTTCGATCTCCCCGGCATCGCGGGCCTCAACTTCCTGCTGCACGAGGCGCTGGGCGGCGGCGGCATCGCCAGCCTCGCCAACGATCCCCAGGGCAAGGCCTATGCCCAGATGCTGCTGGAGTTTCCCGTGCCGGTTCCCGCCGACATTGCGGCGCGGGCCGCCTGACACACGCCTGCCGCAATTCGGGGCTTAATCGCCGGTCCCTTTTCGGAGGATGGTTCGGATTGACGATTCGCCTTCGCGTGATGCTGCTGCACCTCGCGCTCACGCTGTCCCTCGCCGCCGCCGGCTGCGCGCCGCTGGTGATCGGCGCCGGCCCCGGCGTCGCCGCCCCGCGCCTTGCGGCGGGGGCGGACGGCGAGGCGGTGTTCGTCGCCCGCGACGGACAGCATCTCGGCGTCTCGATGTGGGCGGCCGGGCGGCCGCGCGCGGTCATCGTCGCCTTCCACGGCATGAACGACTATGCCGGCTTCATCCGCGGCCCGGCCGCCTGGTGGCGCGAGCAGGGCATCTCGACCTTTGCGCTCGACCAGCGCGGCTTCGGCCGCTCGCCCAATACCGGCGTGTGGGCGGGCGACGAGGCGCTGGTGGGCGACTTCCGCGACTTCACCGAGGCCGTGCGCGCCCGCCACCCGGACGTGCCGCTCTATGTGCTGGGCGAAAGCATGGGCGGCGCGGTGGTGCTGGCCGGCATGTCGCGCGCCGGCGCGCCGCAGGCCGAGGGCGTCATCCTGGTCGCCCCGGCGGTCTGGGGCTGGTCGACGATGAATTTCTGGTACCGTTCGGCGCTCTGGATCGCCTCGCACACCATGCCGGGCAAGAAGGTGACCGGCGGCGACCTGACGATCCAGCCCTCCGACAATATCGAGGCGCTGCGCGACCTGGGGGCCGATCCGCTCGTCATCAAGCCGACCCGCACCGATGCCGTCTACGGCCTCGTCGGGCTGATGGACAAGGCGATCCTCAACGCCCCGCGCGTCGAGGCGCCGATGCTGGTCCTCTACGGCCAGCGCGACGAGATCGTGCCGCGCTGGCCGATCCAGAAGCTGGTGGAGAAGCTGCGGTCGCCGCCGCGCATCGCGCTCTACCCGAACGGCTATCACCTGCTGATGCGCGATCTCAGCCGCGAGATCGTGTGGGCCGACGTGCTCGCCTTCATCGCCGACCGCACCGCGCCTCTCCCTTCCGGCTACGAGTTCGCCCGCCAGGCCTTCATCGAGGGCAAGGTGTGGGGCGAGACGCCGAGGCAGGTGGCAGGCCGCGCAGGCGATACAACGTCGCGCTAGATACACGCACTGGTTGTTTGTGACCAATTGACACGTTGAGGTCGCAGCCCGAGCGGTTAGGGTTCCGTCAGTTCGACACGGAGCCCGGTCATGAAGCGTTCCCTCGTGCTGATGCTGGTCCTGGTGCTGGGCGGTTGCGCCTCCTACTTCGCGCCGCCCTACGAAGCGGCGATCAGCGACAAGCTCACCAGCGCCGCCGCCGGCGTCGAGCGCATAGGCGCGGCGATCGACCTTGCCGGCGCCGCACCGCCCGGCACCTTCGCGAAGTACGAGCCCGACTATGTCGCGGTGCTGGCCGACCTGCGTTCCGCCCGCACGATCGCCGAGGGCCGGGCGGCGATCTACGAAGGCAAGCCGTCAGGCGAGGCGGCGAAGATCGTGGTGAACATGATCGGCAATTGCGACGCCGCCGTCCTCCTCGTCGCGCAGCGGCACAAGACAGCCGGTCTGACGCCCTCGCTCTTCAGCAACGTCATGGTGCGCGAAACCTGCGCCCTGTCGGTGAAGAGCGAACAACTGCTTCAACCCTGATCGTGCGCGCAGAAGGGACCATCATGCCGATCGACATCGCCACATTCCGCCCTCGGAACGCCGGAGACTTTCTGAACGCCTTGCTGCAGGTGGCCGAGGGCGAACTGCGCAACAGATGGACGCGCGTCGAAGGCGACCTCCGGCCGTACCTCCAGGCGCTGGCGCAGGCTGCCGCCCGCGTCCGGCTCAAGCTCGCGAGCGGCGAATACACGCAGCAGGATGCCGATTTCGCCCTGCATGGCCAGGAGTTGGCGATCAACCAGTTCATCCAGTACTCGCATCTGGTCGTCTATGCGACAGCGCAGAGCCTGATCAACGCTTTGTTCCGAACGGTCTCTCAACTGATCAGGAACAGCACCGGAATCGAACTGTCCTGGCTCTTCTAGAGCCGCCGCCTCACGCGCCCGCCAGCACCACGCCGCCCATGATCGCGATGTAGTGGCAGACTGCGGCGGCGACGACGAAGCCGTGCCACACCGCATTCTGGAACTTCAGCGAGTCCCAGACGTGGAAGATGACGCCGACGCTGTAGAGCACGCCGCCGGCCGCCAGCGTCGCCGAGGCGACCAGCGGCAGCTGCGCGATCTGGCCGGCCATGATCGCCGCGCCGCCCCAGCCGAGCGCCAGGTAGAGCCAGATCATCGCCTTCTCGAAGCGGCCGGGCAGGAACAGCTTGATCCCGGCGGCGCTCAGCGCGACCGACCACAGCAGCACCAGCGAGGCGATGCGCCAGCCCGGCTCGCCCTGCAGCGCGAAGGGCGTGCACGACCCGGCGATCATGATGAAGATCGCCGCGTGGTCGAACCGGCGCAGCCAGGAATCGGGCTTGCCCGGCCGCACGGCGTTGTAGAGCGCCGAGCAGGTCAGCATCATCAGCAGGCCGAGGACATAGATCGAGCCGGTGACGATGGGCGTCGCGTTGCCCATCAGCGCCGCGACGACGATGAGGACCCCGCCGCCGACGACGGCGAAGGAAATCCCCACCGCGTGGACGACGATGTCGGCCAGATGCTCGCCGCGCGATATGGGCCGGACTTTCATCGCTTTAAAGTGCGCCTCATGGCCTCGTGCGGCAAGTGAGCAATCGGTAATCTTGGGCGTCGCACGCGGACCGTGCTATGCGGTTGAATCCATGCCGCAATTCGCGCCCGTTCTCGAAAACGACTTCGTCCGCCTCGAACCGTTCGAGGAGCGCCACCGCGAGCCGCTGCGCGCCGCGGCGGACGATCCTGCGCTCTGGCGCTTCCACGCGCTCAATCAGCACAACGCCACGTTCGACCGCTATTTCGACCACTACCTCGCCGAGACGGCGGCGGGGCGCGAGTGCGCCTTCGCGATTCTCGACCGCGCGACCGGCGCGATCGCCGGTTCGTCCTGCTATCTCGCCGTATCGCCGCCCAACAAGCGGCTGGAGATCGGCTCCACCTGGTATGCCGCGCCGTTTCAAGGCGGCGCCGTCAACCCGGCGGCCAAGCGGCTGCTCATCGGCCACGCGCTCGACACGCTCGGCTGGAACCGGGTGGAGTTCAAGCTCGACGCCCGCAATGCCCACTCCTGGGCGGCGATGAGGAAGCTCGGCGCCTTGGAGGAAGGCATCCACCGCGCCCACATGATCCTGCCTGACGGGCACATCCGCGACAGCGTCTGGTTCTCGATCCTGCCGGCCGACTGGCCGCGCGTCAGGGCGGGGCTGGATGCCCGCCTGGCGGCGGCGCAAGCTCGTCCACCCACACCCTGAAGCGGTTGAGCGCGCCCCAGCCGAAACTGTGGGTCAGCGGCACATCGGCCGCGTCGCGTCCGGTGGAGACGAGGACCCGGCCGTACATCGGCCGGTTGTTGCGTGGATCGACGTCGATCCAGCGCCCGTCCAGGTAGACGCGCATCCAGGCGCAGAAATCCTGCGTGGCGTAGGGCAAAGGCTGGCCGACGTCGCTGATATAGCCGTTGCAGTACATCGCGGGAATGTTCACCGCCCGGCAGAAGGCGATCGCGAGGTGCGTGTAGTCGCGGCAGACGCCGCACCGGCCCTGATAGGTCTGGGCCGCGGTCCGTTGATTGTGCGCCAGCTGATAGTCGAACCTGACATGGCCGTGCACGAAGTCGCAGATCGCCTGCACGCGCGCCCATCCCGGCTGCGATCCGCCGAACAGCGACCAGGCCTCATGCATCAGCATGTCGGATTCGCAATAGCGGCTGGGCAGCAGGAAGGTCAGCGTGCTCGGCGGCAGATCCTCGATCTCGTGCTGGCGCGCCTCGGGAAAGGTGGCGTCGGGCCGGCCGCTGTCGCGGATGACGCTGTCGATCCCGAGGGTGAAGTCGCCGGCCGGGGCGGTGAGCCGGTAGCACCAATTGCCGAACAGGTCGCGGTAGCTGCGCACCGGCACGTCAGGCGCCGTCGTCAGGCGGTCCGGCCGTTCGAGATCGCCCACCCGCGAGTAGTGGATGTTGACCATGGCGATCATCGGCGTCGGCTGCGCGAAGGCGAAGCCCATTTCGCAGCCGAGCCTGAGGCGCAGGGGATGGGCGATCGGCGGCTCCGCGCTGACTGGGTCCAGATCGAGACCCTGACAGGATGGATGCGGCGGCGCAAATGTCATGCGCCCGGCTCCGCCGCTAGATCCAGCCGGCGAGATTGGCGATGATGATCAACGGGATCGGTATGCCGATCAGCCACAGCAAAGCGCTCTTCATAGCCTGTTCCTTGGTCGTGTCGCCTGGTTCAGGCAACACAACGCGAGCGGCGGCGCGTGGTTCCGGCTCTTGTCAGGCGGCCGGATCGGCGTCGGGAAAGCGGCCGAAGGGGAAGGGGGCCTCGTCGCGGGCCAGCGTCACATAGGCGGCCATCTGCGCCATGTAGCGGCCGAGGCGGCGCCCGAAGCGGCCGAGGTCGCCGCTCGCGTCGCCGTCGAAGATCCGCAGCGCGAACTGCGCGATCGCGATGAAGATCACCGCCCAAAGGCTGAGCCACAGCAACGCGATGTAGAGCACGCTGAACAGCAGCCGTTTCCAAGGATAGCTGAAGAAGCCGCCCGAACGCCCATCGGGCGCCTTCTGGCTCACAGGAATGTCTTGACCGCTCATGCTGGATAAATGGCCCCTGGGACTTCAGCATTCAATATGATGCCGCACACAATCGGTGTCGATGTGAACGGAGGGACCGCCGCCGCCCCGGCGAAGCCGGCGGCGGCGCGCGGACGGTTCATTGCGAAACGATGCGCCAGCTGCCGTCGTCGGCGCGGCAGGCGATCCCGGTGTCCTCGTAGCGCTGGCCGTTGATGTAGACCGTCTGCTCGAACTCGCGGCATTCGTTGCGATAGCCGTAGCGGTCGCCCTGGACGCGGCGGCGCGGCGTCACATAGCCGTAGTTGCCGTTGTTGGGGTTGCGCCAGTCGTGGCGGCGGCCCTCGTTGCGGTCGTCGAAGGCGTCCGCATACGAGGTGTTGTAGTAATAGGCGTCGGCTCGCTCGTTGTCGCAGGCGTCGCGCGCGATCGCGTTTCCGGCGATCCCGCCCAGGATCGCACCGCCGATCGTCGCGGCGGTGTTGCCGTCGCCGCTGCCGAACTGGTTGCCGATCGCGCCGCCGGCGACGGCGCCGATCACCGTGCCGAGCGCCGCGTTGTCGCCGCAGCCGTCATAGCGCTCCGCATAGACCTGGTCGCGCGGCGCTTCGGGGCCGTAGGTGACGGTTCTGGCGCTGCTGCCGTAGCCGGCGCAGCCGGCGACGAGAAGCGAGGTCGCCGCGCAGAGCGCGAGGGGGGTGAATTTGTTCATGGACACTCCGAGGTGTTGGACGCGATGCGGCGTCGACGGAGGAAGGGGCTTCACGTCTGCTTGCCGGACCGGCCAGCATGTCTCCATCGCCCGTATTAACCCGGCAAAGCGGGAACGGTTCCATGCGCGCCCGCCCACCGCCCGCCCGCCCGCCCGCCTGCCGGCCGCTCGGGGCAGATGACCGCACATGGAACATGCCTGTGGACCGGCGGCCGTCCTTCGGGGTTTATGTCTTCGTCGGCCTGTCCGCCGCGGCGCGGCCGGGCGGGCGCGCGCAGGCGCTTGCGGAGCATCCTTCGCGTGCGGGGCGCGGGAAAGGAACGGTAGATGACCGGTCGGACCCTCCTGCGGAGTTTTGCTGTCGCGGCGTCTCTCGCTCTCTCGGCCTGCGCGACGATGCCGCCGCCGGTTCCGATCAACCGGCCCTCTGCGGCGCCCGAAGCGGGCGGGATCCTGCCGCCCGGCATGGCGCTGGAGGGCGATGCGATCGCCCTGGTCTTCTCGGGCGGCGGGGCGCGCGCCGCGGCGTTCTCCTATGGTGTCCTGCGCGGGCTCGGCGCCATGCCGGCGCGGGCGGGTGGCTCGCTGCTCGACCGCGTGGCGCTGCTCAGCGGCGTCTCGGGCGGCTCGATCTCGGCCGCCTGGTTCGGTCTGCACGGCGCGGCCGGGCTGGACGGCTTCCGCGCCGCGTATCTCGACCGCGACTGGCAGTCCGAACTGCACACCAGCGCCTACTCGCCGCGCAACTGGCTCGCCCTGTCGCAGGGCGGCATGAACAGCGCCGGCGGCCTCACCGCCTGGCTCGACGCCCAGGTCTTTCGCGGCGCGCGCATGGCGGACCTTCGCCGCCGCGGCCGTCCGGCGGTGCTGATCAGCGCGACCGACATGGCCAACCGCACGCCTTTCGTGTTCGCCGCCGAGGCTTTCTCGGCGCTCTGCAGCGATCTTGACAGCGTCCTGGTCGCCGATGCGGTGGGGGCGTCGATGGCCGTGCCGCTGCTTTTCCGCCCGGTCGTGGTCCAGGCGTTTCCGGCGGCCTGCACGACGCCGATGCCGGACTGGACGGCGCGCAACGCCACGCGCCGCGCCGCGCCGCGCATCCTGCGATCGCTGGCCCGGGCCTATCGCAGCTACCGCGATCCCAGGCAGATGGCCTATGTCCACCTCTTCGACGGCGGCGTGACCGACAATTTCGGCCTGAGCGGCATGACCGCCGCCCGCCTGTCGGAGGATTCGCCCTACGGCCCGCTGGAGCCGCGCGATGTCGTGCGGCTGCGCAGCATCACCTTCGTGCTGGTGGATTCCGGCCAGTCGCATGCCGATGACTGGGCCTTGAAACTCGCAGGCCCCAATGGCGAAGAGGTCGGCAAGGCCTCGATCGGCGCCGCCATGGACAGCAGCGCCCGCGCCTACTACGACGCCTTCCATCTGGCGATGCGCGCCTGGGAGCGCGAGATGCGGGACTATCGCTGCGCCCTGCCGGCCGCCGAGGTAAAGCGCCTGCGCGGCACGCTGGCGGGATGGGACTGCGCCGCCATTGCGCTGACGGTCGATTTCATCACCTTCGCCGACCTGCCGCCGGCCCAGCGCGACGAACTGGCGGCGGTGGACACGCGGGTCAGCCTGAAGCCCTCGGAAGTCGACCGCCTGATCGCCGGCGGCGAGACGGCGGCGCGCGTCAACCAGACCCTCAAGGCGCTGACCGGGGACCCCGAACCGGCGCAGAAGGTCTCGGCCCTTGACTGACGGCCGCCGCCGCCGCGGCCGGGACGCCATGTTCACGGCGGCCGGGAAGGGGCTAGACTGGTCGGGGAATACGACGGTCCGGCTGAGGAGGCACGGCATGAGGGTTGGATTGATCTTCGCATCGCTGCTCGTGCTCGCCGCGCCGGCCTTCGCGCAGGGCGAGGCCCCGGCGGCCCCGGCGGCGAAGCCGCTGGTCCTTCAGGACTGGGCGGTGAGCGGCTATGCGGGCCTCTGGCGCTTCAACGTCGAGGAAGGCGGCGGCCAGACCTACGGCGTCCTCCGGCTCAATCCGGACGGCACCAGCTTCGAGCA
>JAEUMK010000106.1 GCA_016792565.1 Alphaproteobacteria bacterium | reverse complement strand
ACGCGCCCGTATCGAAGGACGCACAGCGCCGCCACCAAGACCCCGAAGATTCCCAAACCTTCCTCATCCTGAGGAGGGCGCGCCACGCGCCCGTCTCGAAGGACGCACCACCCATCCCCAGGAAACCTCAGCCCTCCTCATCCTGAGGAGGGCGCGGCACGCGCCCGTCTCGAAGGACGCACCGCCCCCACCACCAAGACCCCGAAGATTCCCAAACCCTCCTCATCCTGAGGAGGGCGCGCCGCGCGCCCGTCTCGAAGGACGCACAGCGCCCCTACCCCACCGCCTTCAGCCCGGCGCGGTAGCGCTTCCAGTTCTCGACATAATGCGCGGCCGATCCGGCGAGGATCGCCGCCATGCCCTCGTCCACCTGGCGCACGACCCGGCCGGGCGCCCCCATGACGACCGAATTGTCGGGGATCTCCTTGCCCTCGCCGATGAAGCTGTTGGCGCCGATCAGGCAGTTCTTTCCGATCCGCGCCCGGTTGAGGATCACCGAGCCGATCCCGACCAGCGTGTTGTCGCCGATGGTGCAGCCGTGCAGCATCACCAGATGGCCGACCGTCACGTTGGTCCCGATGGTCAGCGGCGCGCCGGGATCGGTGTGCAGCACCGAACCGTCCTGCACGTTCGAGCCCAGGCCGATCGTAATCGGATCGTTGTCGCCGCGGATGGTCGCGCCGAACCAGACGCTGGCGCCGGGCAGCAGGCGCACATTGCCGATCACCGTCGCGCCGGGGGCGATCCAGAAATCGCCATCGGCGGGAAGCTGGGGGGCGACATCGCCCAGGGCATAGACCGTCATCTGCGCGCCTCATTTCCGCGTTGGTGTCGTTGCCGACGGGCTTACCCTCCGCGCGGCGGCTTGTTAAGAGCGCGGCCCTGAAGCGCCGGCGGCAAGCCGCGTCAATGTGGAGCGTGCCCCTTGTCCGCCTTCGAGATCGTCGGCCTTGTCGCCGCCCTGCTCACCACCGCCTCGTTCCTGCCCCAGGTCGCGCACTCCTGGCGCTCGGGCTCGGCGCGCGACATCTCGGCCGCCTGGCTGCTGCTGTTCGGGGCGGGCATCGCGCTGTGGTTCGTCTACGGCCTCGCCATCGCCGCGCTGCCGGTCATCCTCGCCAACGGCATCACGTTCCTGTTGCTGCTGGTGATCGCCTGGATCAAGTTCATGCCCCGCCGTCCCGCCTGAGGAGTAAGCCCGATGCGCCTCGCCCTCGTCCCCCTCGCCTGCGCCGTCTTTTTCGCCGGCGCCGCCTCCGCCGCCGCACAGCCGGCGCTCGAGGCCGGCGCCGTCGACGGCATCCGCGCCTGCCAGTCGATCGTCGAGGGCCGCACGCCGGCCGACGCCGCGTCGATCTTCGGCTTCACCGTCGCGGGCGAGGCGATCAGCCTGGAGACCGACCGCGGCAAGATCGAGATCCTGCCCCCGGCCGCCGACCGGCGCTCCTGCCGCGTGCAGGTCTACGCGCTGGTGCTCGAGAACAAGGACGTGCTCGACGCGGTAGCCGCCTTTCTCACCACGCCGCCCCAGTCCTATGCCCCGCTGCAGAGCCGCGTCACCGAGCGCATCGGCGCCTATGCCGCCCGCACTTCGATCTGGGCCCAGAGCGGCGGCGGCGAAGGCCTCGCCATGCTGACCCTCTATGAGATCCTGGCGAACGAGTATTATCTCGGCCCCAAGATCATCATCGACTTCCTGGTCGACAAGGCCTGACAGAGGTCCCGGCGCCCATGACCGTCGACGCCGCCTTCGACATCGGCGCCGCGGCGCAGGAACTGGTCCGCCTCTACGGCGAACTCGCCGCCTTCGTCGCCGATCAGTATGCCGAGGATGCCGGCGAACGCGGCGATGCGGCCGGCGCCCGGCGCTGGCGCGAGGTCGCCGCCACCGTCGCCCTGCTCCTCGCCGGCCCCCCGCCCGGCGCCGTCACCCATTGAAGCGAAGCCGCCGGGCCTTGAAGGAAGCGGTATTAATTCCTATACTGGCCAGGCCGCGCGGGTGGTCCGGCGGTCTGTGGTGGTGGACGGTCGATGGAGAGCGAGATGGTTCTGCCCCCTCCCCCCTCCCGGCCCGGCGAGGAACGAAGATGCTTTCGGCCGGCTTGGCGAAACTTTGTGTCGTGATGACCTTCTGCCCCTTACGCCCGCGGCAAGGCCACGCGCTTGAACCGCCGCGCCCGGCCCCCTAGGGTCGCCCGACACCTATCGCCAACAAGAATAGAGCAAGGCTCCACGATGCGCTTCGAAGGCACCAAGGACTATGTCGCAACCGACGACCTGCGCATCGCGGTCAACGCCGCGATCAATCTGGAACGTCCGCTCCTCATCAAGGGCGAGCCGGGCACCGGCAAGACCGTCCTCGCCTACGAGGTCGCCAAGGCGCTGAACGCGCCGCTCATCACCTGGCACATCAAGTCGACCATCAAGGCGCAGCAGGGCCTCTACGAGTACGACGCCGTCACCCGCCTGCGCGACAGCCAGCTCGGCGACCCCCGCGTCAAGGACGTCGGCAACTACATCAAGAAGGGCAAGCTGTGGGAGGCCTTCACCGCCGACCAGCGCCCGGTGCTGCTGATCGACGAGATCGACAAGGCCGACATCGAGTTCCCGAACGATCTGCTTCAGGAACTCGATCGCATGGAGTTCTTCGTCTACGAGACCGGCGAGACGATCCGCGCCGAGAAGCGCCCCGTCGTCATCGTCACCTCGAACAACGAGAAGGAGCTGCCGGACGCCTTCCTGCGCCGCTGCTTCTTCCACTACATCAAGTTCCCCGACCGCGAGACGATGCAGTCGATCGTCGACGTCCACTTCCCCAATGTGAAGCAGGCGCTGGTCGCCGAGGCGCTCAACAATTTCTACCAGATCCGCGACGTGCCGGGCCTGAAGAAGAAGCCCTCGACCTCCGAGCTGCTCGACTGGCTGAAGCTGCTGATGGTGGAAGACATCACGCCCGAGATGCTGCGCGAGAAGGATCCGGGCAAGCTGATCCCGCCGCTGCACGGCGCGCTTCTCAAGAACGAGCAGGACGTCCACCTGTTCGAGCGCCTCGCCTTCCTCGCGCGGCGCGAACGCTAGGCACCTCCGACGCCTGCCTCCCGGCCCCGCTACGAGGGGCCGCCCGCTATGAGGGACCGGCCGTGCCGGGATGCAGCGCCTGGACGCCCAGCCGGACGCGCAGCTTCTCCTGCGCCGTCTGGATCGCCCGCTGGAAGATCTTCGGATCGTCGATGCCGGGCGAGACGACGACGCCCGATCCGGTGCCGCGCACGGTCAGCGTGCCGTAGCCGAGGATGCGCCCCCACACGGTCTGCTTCAGGCCCACCTCCTCGATCGAGCGCAGCTCGATCTCGGCGGTGTCGCGCCCGATCCAGCCGGTCTTGCGGATGAAGCGCCGGTCGGTCACCGCGATCTCGGTCGCCCGGATGCGGATGAACTGCACCAGGAAATACAGCAGCCCGGCGATGATCAGCCCGATGGTGAGGTAGTTCAGCCAGGCCCTGGTGCCGGTCCCGACCCAGATCCACGAGGCGATCTGCAGCGCCACCGGCACGGCGACCGCGATGCCGGGAACGATCCAGTTCAGCCAGTGATAATGCGCCCGCGCGATGACTTCCTCGCCGGGCACCAGGGCCTTGTCGATATAGGATGCGCGCATGAGCCGACCTTAGTGCCTCCGGCGGGGCCCAGCAATGCGCGTCCGCTACGCCGCCTGCGGTTCGCCCGCCTCCACCGCCGCCGTCTCGCCCTTGGCGATCAGCATGTAGAAGCACGGCACGACGAACAGCGTGAACAGCGTCCCGATCGACATGCCGGTCGCGATCACCAGACCGATGGAATAGCGCGACGCCGCGCCGGCGCCGGAGGCGGTGATCAGCGGCACGACGCTCAGGACCATCGCTGCCGTCGTCATCAGGATCGGCCGCAGCCGCACCACCGCCGCCTCGCTGATCGCCTCGCGCTTGGCCACCCCGTGGGCGCGCCGCTCGTTCGCGAACTCGACCATCAGGATGCCGTGCTTGGTGATCAGCCCGATCAGCGTGATGAGCCCGACCTGGGTATAGATATTGAGCGTCGCCAGCCCCAGATTGAGGAACAGCAGCGCCCCGAACAGCGACAGCGGCACCGCGACCATGATGATCAGCGGATCGCGGAAGCTCTCGAACTGCGCCGCCAGCACCAGATAGATGATGACGATCGCCAGGCCGAAGGCCATGGCCAGCGAGTTGCCTTCCTGGATCGCCAGCCGCGACTCGCCGGCATAGTCCTCATAGAAGCCGTCCGGCATGATCTCCGCCGCGATGCCGCGCAGCGCCTGCAGCGCGGCGTCCGTCGTCGACCCGATCATCGGCATCGCCGAGATCGTGGCCGAGTTCAGCTGGTTGAACTGCTCGATGGCGACGGGTCCCGCTTCGGTCCGCACCGTCGTCACCGCCGAGAGCGGCACCATGGCGCCGGACTGGCTGCGGACATAGTAGCCGCCCATGCTCTCGGGCGTCAGGCGATAGGCGTCCGCCGCCTGCGGGATGATCTCGTAGGCGCGGTTCTGCCGGTCGAAGCGCGACACCCAGCCATTGCTCAGCATCGCGTTCAGCGTCGTGCCGATCTCCGCGATCGTGACGCCGAGGGCCGCGGCCCGCTCGCGGTCGACAATCACCCGCGCCTGCGGCTTGTCGAAGGCGAGAGAGTTCTGGACCACCAGGAACTCTCCCGATGCATTGGCGCGGTCGGCGATCTTCTGCGCGACCTCGTAGACGAGCTCGGGCGACCCGATCGAGCGAATGACGTACTGCACCGGCAGTCCGCCGGCCGAACCCGGAAGCGAGGGCGGGTTGACGACGAAGGCCTGGACGCCGGTGACCGTGTTGAGGCCCTGCTGCACCAGGGGGAGGATCTCCTGGGCGCTGCGATCGCGCTCCGCCCAGGTCTTGAAGCGCCACAGGGCGATGCCGGTGTTGGACGAGCCGCCGGCCGGTCCGCCGCCGATGATGGAGAATCGCGAATCGGATTCGGGAATCTCGCCGACCGCATCGCCGAACTGGTCCATGTAGTACTGCATGTAGTCCGAGGTGGCGTAGCGCGGTCCCGTGACGATGGTGAAAAGCGCGCCCTGGTCCTCGGCCGGCGACAGCTCCGACCGTGTGTTCATGAAGAGGAACGCGGTCGTCGCCAGCAGCAGGGCGACCGCGATGTAGACGGCCGGCCGGATGTCGAGCACGGCGGAGAGCATCCTCGCATAGCCGCCGGCCAGGCTCTCGAAGCGGCGGTCGATCCAGTTCGCGAAGCGCCCGCCGCCGTCGCCGTGCGGCTGCAGGAGCCGGGCCGACATCATCGGCGAGAGGGTGACGGCGACAAATCCTGAGATCACGACGGCCCCGGCGAGCGTGAAGGCGAACTCGCGGAACAGCGCCCCGGTCAGGCCCTGGGTGAAGCCGATGGGGGCATAGACCGCCGCCAGCGTGATCGTCATCGTGACGACGGGCACGAAGATCTCATCGATGCCTTTGATGGCTGCATCGAGCGGCGTCATGCCCTCCTCGATGTAGCGATGGATGTTCTCCACGACGACGATGGCGTCGTCGACGACCAGGCCGATGGCGAGGACCATGGCCAGCAGCGTCAGGAGATTGATCGAATAGCCCAGCGCGAAAAGGACGAAGCAGATGCCGACCAGGGCCAGCGGAATCGTGACCAGCGGAATGAGGACCGACCGGATCGACCCGAGAAAGAGATAGATGACCAGAACGACGATCAGCACCGCTTCGGCGATGGTCTCGAAGACGCCGTCGATCGAGGCCTGGATGAAGACCGTGGCGTCGTAGTTGACGAAAACCGTCATGCCTTCCGGCAAGCCGGCCTGCATCGCGGGCAGCATGTCGCGAATGGCGGCCGCCGTGGTCAGCGGATTGCCGGATGGCGTTCCGGTAATGCCGATGAACACGCCCTTGCGTCCGTCGAACGACGAACGCACGTCGTCGCTCTTGGCGCCGAGCGCGATCTGGGCGACGTCGCGCAGGCGAACGACGTCGCCGCCCGAACTGCCGATGGGCAGGGCGCCGAACGCCTCGGCCGACTGAAGCGTGGTCTCGGTCTGGACCGCGACGACGACCATCTCGTTCTCGGTCGATCCCGGCGAGGCGAGGAAGTTCGAGTTGCGGATGGCGGTCGACACGTCGCCTGCCGTCACGCCGCGCGAGGCGAGCAGGAGCGGGTCGAGCCAGACGCGCATGGCAAAACTCTGGCCGCCCAGGATGTCGGCCGAGGCGACCCCCGGCACGGTAGCCATCTGGGGCTGGATCACGCGTGTCAGAAATTCCGTAATCTGCGCAGGCGACATGCGGTCGCTGGCGAAGGCGAGATACATCAGCGCGAAGGTCTGCCCGGTCCCCTTCAGGATGATCGGGTCTTCCGCATCGCTCGGCAGCTGCCGGCGCACCTGCTGGGTCTTCGTGATGACTTCGGTCAGCGCTGCATCGGGGTCCGCCCCGAGCCGCATGCGAACCGATACCGTGCTCGCGCCCTGGCGGCTGCTGGCGGAGACATAGTCGACGTTTTCGGTGCTCGCGACGGCCTTGGCGATCGGATCGGTGATGAAGCCCTGGATCAGATCGGCGCTCGCGCCCGGATAGGCCGTCGTTACGGTGATGGTAGTTTCCTCGACCTCGGGATACTGGCGGATCGCCATGCCGGAGAAGCCCTGGACGCCGAGGATCAGGATGATCAGGCTGACGACGATCGCCAGCACTGGCCGGCGGATGAAGGTCTCGGTGAAGCTCACGGCGCCGCCCGCTCCGTTGCGCCCGCCGGCGCGGCGCCCGGCACGTCGTTGTTCGCGATAGTCACCGCCGCGCCGTTCTGAAGGCGGTTCTGCCCGGCGACGACGACCACGTCGCCGGCCTTCAGGCCCTCGACCACCTCGATCAGCCTGCCGTCGCGCCGTCCCGACGTAACGAATGTCTGCCGGACGACCTGGCGCGGTCCGGCTTCTGATGTATCGCCGTCCTTGGGCGCCTCGGTGACGACCAGATAGACGTAGTCTCCATAGAGGCTGGGCACGACCGCCGTCTCGGGCACGGCGATCACGTCGGTCTCCTCGGGCAGGGAAATCCGGACGCGCAGGAACTGGCCGGGCAGCACGCGACCGGCCGGCGCGTCGAGGATGGCTTGGGCGGAAACGAGGCGGGACTTCGGGTCGACCTTGGGATCGATGCCGGTCACCGAGCCCGAGAAGTCCAGCTTGTCGGTCGTTACGCCGAAGCGCGCCTTCTGGCCCTTGACGAGCAGGCCCGCCGACTGCTCCGGCACCGTGAAGTCGACCAGGATCCTGTCGAGATCCTGCAGAGTGAGGACGATGGTACCTACCGGAACATACTGACCCACGACGACGCGCGGCACGCCGACGATCCCGGCGAAAGGTGCCTCGATCGCCTTCTGCGCCGTGACGGCCAGCAATCGGGCATAGGTGGCGCGCGCGGTTTCAAGCTGGGCATTGGCCTGATCCAGCGATGCCTGCGGCGCTGCCCCACGGCGCACCAGCGGCGCAAGGCGATCGACATCGGCCTGGGCAAGCTTGATGCTGGCCTGGGCGGCCAGCATGTCAGCCTGCTCGACGGTGTCGTCGATCTGCACGAGCAGCTGGTTCGCGGTGACCTTCTGGTTCGAGATCACCGCGATGGCCTTCACGACCCCGGCCGTCTCGACCGCCAGATCGGCGCCCGATCCGGCCTTGGCGGTACCGACCGCATCGATTCCGGGCGACCAGGTCCGCGGCTCCACAGTGATCGCCGATACCGCGACCGGCGGCCGCGGCCGGTTGGCGATCATCGAGGCGATCATGTCCTGCATGAAGAAATTGAAGCCGACCAGGCCGGCGCACACGACCGCTACGACGGCGATCAGGACAATGCCGCGACGTGACATCGCACTTCCCTTCAGGCCGTTGACCGGCCGGGTTATTCAGACTTGCAATCGCCTGACTTAACTGTACCGTCTGGACGGTATAGTCAAGAGGCTTGTTGCATCGCACCATGGAACATCAGGCAAGATCCTCCCGGCGCGGCTCGCGCGAGGTCATCCTCGACGCCGCGGAGGCGCTTGTCCGCGAACAGGGCGTCAATCGGATGACGCTGGAAGCGGTCGCCGCAAAGGCTGGGCTCAGCAAGGGCGGGCTGCTCTACAATTTCCCGTCCAAGGACGCGCTCTTGCGCGGCCTGATCGAACGCTTCACGGAGCGCATGGATCTGGGAGCCGGCGATCGCTCGCCCGGGACCGTCGTCTCGCGGCGGCTGGCGGTCCATGACGAAAACGCTGCCAACCGGCAGGGCGGCCTTGGGATGCTGGCGGCGTTCGCGGAGAATCCCGATCTCGTCGACCCGATCCGCAGCCTGCAGCGTCAGCTCTGGGACCACTGGAAGGCGTCGGAAGCGGACCCTGAGCGTGCCCTCATAGCCTGGCTGGCGGCGGAAGGGCTCTGCTTCCTCGACCTGTTCGACACCTCGCCGTTGACGGCGGAAGAACACGGCAAGGTCGTCGCTGCGATCAAGGCGATCGCCCGCGGCGCGCCCTAACGCGGCTCGTCGGCATTGGCGGAGGCCAGGATCGCCCAGACGGCTTCGGCCGTTCCGACGATCGTTTCGCGGTGGGCGCGCAGATAGAGCGCCGAGATCTCGATCTGCCAGCCCTGGACGATCACCGTATGAGAGAGCCAGTCCTCGCCGGCCGCGTCGGCGGACAGGAAGCTCGTCGTCACCGGACGCGCCGTCTCGCCCCAGAATTTCAGCCCCGGCAAGGCCGGCGGATCGCCATCGGGCGCGAAGCCGGGGGGCGTCATGATGGCGTCGGCCGCCATCGTCGGGGCGCCGATCTTCAGCGTCACCGGCCCGTAGCGCACTTCCACGGCCGTGGCGTTGATCGCGCTGATCGCCGCACGATGGGTCGCCGTCGGCGCGTGGATCTCCAGCGGAATGCGCAGTCCGCTGGGCCGGTGTGCGACGATGCCGTCGGCGAGCACCTCCACGAAGGGCGGCGCGGTGTCGGGCGAGGGTATGGCAGCCGACGCGGCGGCCATGACGAGCGACGCAGCCAGAGTTGAAACCGCCAGACCTCGCATGTCGGACCTATCTGTTCAGTTCGCGCATCGCGCGGTCCAGGCCGTCGAGCGTCAGCGGATACATGCGGTCGCCGATCAGCTGTTTGATGAGCTGGATCGAGGGCGTGTACTCCCAGTGCTTCTCGGCGACCGGATTGAGCCACACCATGTGCGGATAGATGTCGGCGACGCGCTGCAGCCACACCGCGCCCGCTTCCTCGTTCCAGTGCTCCACCGAGCCGCCCGGATAGGTGATCTCGTAGGGGCTCATCGTCGCGTCGCCGATGAAGATCACCTTGTAGTCGTTGCCGTATTTGTGGAGCACGTCCCAGGCGGCCGTCTTCTCGTTGTGGCGGCGGCGATTGTCCTTCCACACGCTCTCGTAGAGGCAGTTGTGGAAGTAGAAGAACTCCATGTGCTTGAACTCGGTCTTCGCCGCCGAGAACAGCTCCTCGCAGAGCTTGATGTAGCTGTCCATCGAGCCGCCGATGTCGAAGAACAGCAGCACCTTCACGGTGTTGCGGCGCTCCGGCACCAGCGTCACGTCGAGATAGCCCTTGTTCGCCGTATTGCGGATCGTGCCGGGCAGATCGAGTTCGGTCTCGGCGCCCTGGCGGGCCCATTTGCGCAGCCGGCGCAGCGCGACCTTGATGTTGCGCGTGCCCAGTTCGACCTGGTCGTCGAGATTCTTGTATTCGCGCTTGTCCCACACCTTCACGGCCTTGCCGTGGCGGCCCTTGTCCTGGCCGATGCGGACGCCTTCCGGATTGTAGCCGTTGTTGCCGAACGGCGAGGTGCCGCCCGAGCCGATCATCTTGCTGCCGCCTTCATGGCGCTTCTTCTGTTCCTCGAGGCGCTTCTTCAGCTCCTCCATGATCTTTTCCCAGCCGCCCAGCGCCTCGATCTGCTTCTTTTCCTCCTCGGTGAGGAATTTCTCGGTCAGCGCCCGCAGCCACTCCTCGGGAATCTGGGCGGCCTGGGTCGGGTCGATGTTTTCCAGCCCCTTGAAAGCGTGCCCGAACACCCGGTCGAACTTGTCGAGATTGCGCTCGTCCTTGACCAGCACGGTGCGGGCCAGCACGTAGAATTCGTCGACCTTCATGTCGATGACGCCGGCCTTCAGGGCCTCCATCAGCGCCAGGTATTCCTTCAGCGTCACGGGCACCTTGGCGGCGCGCAACTCGTCGAAGAAGGTGAAGAACATGGGCGGACCCTCAGGCGATGGCGATGCCCAAGCCTACCCCGGCCCGGCCCGTCCGCCAATCGCCCTCGCACAGGGCATTGGCATTCGCCGGCCGCTGCGCCTAGGCTCGCCCCCGGGACGCGCCGTGACTCGGCGCGGGCAAGGGCGGGGTGCATGGTCGAGTTGTTCCTGGAATCCGCGATGCTGGCTGCCGAGTCGCAGCGGGTGATCGCCCTGAGACTGTTCAAGCTCGCCTTCAGCGACACCGACGCGCCTGCCGAGGCGCAGCGCATGGTCTCCGAAAAGCTCGCCGCGGTCGCCAGCGCGGCCCACGCGGCCGCCTGCGGCGCCAGCGCCGTCTCGATCGTCAAGGACTATCGCCGGATCGTCCGGGCCAATATCCGGCGGCTCGACCCGGCCTGACCGGCGCCCCTGCGGCTCAGGCGGCCTTGACCGCCCGGCCCCAGGTGTTGAAGCCGGCGAAGCGCGGCGCGCCGGGCAGATACATCGTCTCCATCTGCTCGATCCTGAAGCCGCCATCGGTCAGCATCTGCGGCACCGGGCGGCAGAGATGGCAGCCTCCCGCGATCCGCTTCCAGAAGGGCTCGATCCGCCGCTGCCACGTGACGACCTTCTCGTCCGGCGCCAGGCCGTGCTCGCAGAACAGCAGCGTCGCCTCCGGCTTCATGACCCGCGCGATGGCGCTCATCGCCTTGGGCACGTCGGGAATGGTGCAGAGCGTATAGGTGACGACGACGGTATCGATGCTGGCCGCCGGCAGGTCGATATCCTCGGCCTTGAGGCCGGTGAACTCCACGCCGATGCCGGCCTCCTTGGCCCGGACCGCGGCGCGCTCGCGCAGCTTCGGGTGCGGTTCCAGGCCGATCAGCCGCGTCACCTTCGCCTTGTCGTAGAAGGGCAGGTTGTGGCCCGCCCCCATGCCGATCTCGAGAACCGAACCGGCCGCCTGCGGCACCACCTTGCGGCGCTGGAGAGCGATCGGCTTCCCGCCCATCGCGGCGTTCAGAAGCGGCGGCAGGATGTAGCGGTCGTAGAAGCCCATGGCGTTTCCTCTTTCGGCGCAGGGTGCGCCAAGGGCGCGCCGGAGGAAAGACCCGTTCGCCGCATTGACGGGCGGCCGGCAGGCGGCGATTGTCGCTGCGACAAGGGGACCTACCATGCGCAAATTGCTGGCCGCGCTCGGCCTGTTCTTCGGCCTCGCCACGCTCGCCGCCTGCGGGCCGATCTACGACACGCAGTACACCTACTATCCGCCGCCCGGGCAGCGCGGCCAGGCCTGCGTGTCGAGCTGCGACGCCGACCAGACGGCCTGCCGCTATCAGTGCCGGCGCGAGGTGCAGGCCTGCGAGAACGAGAAACAGCGCATCGCGCAGCGCGAATACAACCGCTATGTCCGCTGGCGGCAGGACCAGAACCTGCCCGTCGACAAGACGCTCTACGACTTCACGCCGTCCTATTCCTGCCCGTGGGAGAGCGACTGCACCAGCGTCTGCGAAGCCGACTACCGGGCCTGCTTCCAGGGCTGCGGCGGCCGCATCGACGCGCAGCAGGTCTGCGTCATGGGATGCGGCCAGGGCAAGTGACGCGGCGCCGAGGCGGGCCGGAGCGCTTCAGCGCTTCGGCCGGGGGGCGATGAAGAACGACATCGCGATCAGCGCGACGCCGAGGCCGGCGACCGCGCCGCCCGCCTGGCCGCCGATCCGAATGACTTCTGCCGGATCGTTCGAATCGCCGGCAATGCTTCTGATGCCGAAGAAGATCGCCGCGCCGAGCGCGATGGCGACGAGGCCGCCGAAGGCCATACGCTTGTTCTTCATGGGTCTTTCTACCAGCCCTTGCCGCCGCCGCCCTTCGACGGCGCCGCCTGCTGCATCTGGGCGTGTTGCGGATGGGCGGCGGCGAACTGGGCCTGCGCCTGCGGGCTCGCCTCGCTCTGATGACGCGCCTTCCAGTCGGCATACGGCATGCCGTAGATCGCCTCGCGGCCCTCGTCCTTGCTGACTTCCGCGCCAAGGCCGGCGGCCGCCTCGCGGAACCAGTCGCCGAGGCAGTTGCGGCAGAACCCGGCGAGGTTCATCAGATCGATGTTCTGCACATCGCTGCGTTCGCGCAGATGCGCAACGAGGCGGCGGAAGGCGGCGGCTTCGGCCTGGGTCTTGATCGTGTCGTCCATGGCGTGGAGCTTACGCCGGAAGTCCGGCTTGCGCGAGAGCCCGCCTGAGCGCCCGGCCGACGATGTCCGTCATGCGGGCGACCCCTGCCGCGGTCTCGATCAGGTCCTGCCGGACCTCGATGAGCGCGTGCGGCAGGCCGCGCTGGGTGCCGTGCGTCCACATCGTGTCGTCCTCCAGCGCGCCGTGATAGGGCTCGTTGTCGCCGACGACGAGGCCCGGCTCTGCCCGGAAGGCCTCCAGCAGGGGCACGGCGAGCCGCGGATCGCGGTCCCACAGGATCCCCACATGCCAGGGCCGCGGATCGCCCTTCCAGGCCGGCGTGAAGGAATGCATGGAAACCAGCGTCGGCGCCGTCCCGGCCCCGAGGCTGGCGTCGATCGCCGCCGCGATCGCCCGATGATAGGGCCGGTGATAGCGGGCGATCCGCTCGGCGATCTCGGCCGCGTCCGCGCCGGCATTGCCGGGGATGATCGCGCCGTCAGACAGGCGCATGACGATCGTCGGATCCTCGGCGCCGCGATTGAGATCGACGAGAAGCCGCGACCAGCGCCCGAGGAAAGCCGGCGCGCCGAACGCCGCCGCCAGGGCGCGCGTCAGGGCGCCCGCGCCGATGTCCCAAGCGATGTGGCGCGCGAACTGCTCCGCGCCGAGGCCGAGATCGCCATAGCGCGCCGGCACGGCATTGGAGGCATGGTCGCACAGGAAGACCAGCGGCGCCGCAACGGCGCCGGGAACGCAATCGAAGGCCGTCTCGGGGTCGCTGGCGGGTTGTGCGGCTTGCATCGGGGCGGGCTGTCCTTCATGTCGCCTCTAGCACTCCTGGGCGCGCGATCTAAGGGCCATGACCGATGAAGACGCCATAAGGCGCGCGTTGCGCCGGATTCTGGACGCGGCGCTTGCGGCGGCCGATGCCGGCCGCGCCCTTCTGCCCGCTCTTCCCGAGCGGCCGAAGGGGCGTCTGGTCGTCGCCGGTGCCGGAAAGGCCGCGGCGGCGATGGCCGCCGCGCTGGAGCAGGCCTGGGACGGCCCGCTGGAAGGTCATGTCGTGACCCAGGCGGGGTACGGCCGGACGCTGGCCCGCCTCCGCCTGACCGAGGCGAGCCATCCCCTGCCCGGCCTCGAGGCCCAGGCGGCCGCGGCCGAAACGCTCCTGCGCGCTTCGCTGATGGGGCCCGACGATCTGCTGCTCGTGCTGCTCTCGGGCGGCGGATCGGCGCTGTGGCCGGCGCCCCGCCGCCCGCTGACCCTCGAAATGAAGCGGTCCGTCACCGCCGCGCTCCTGCTCAGCGGGGCGCCGATCGCCGAGATCAATGTCGTGCGCAAGCATCTCTCGCGCATCAAGGGCGGACGGCTGGCGAAGTCGGCCGGGGCCGGCGCGATCGTCGCGTGTTCGGTCAGCGACGTGCCGGGCGACGATCCCTCGCTGATCGCCTCCGGCCCCGTTTCGCCCGATCCTTCGACGCTTGAGGAGGCGCGCGCCATCCTGCGCGCACGCGGCGTGCCGCTGACGGATGCGCTGGCCGCCGTGCTGGACGATCCGGCCAGCGAATCGCCCAAGCCCGGCGATCCGTGCTTCGCGCGCGTCGACTATCGCATCGTCCTTACGCCGCGAGACGCGCTCGCCGCCGCCGCCGCTGCGTCTGCCGCGCTCGGCTACGAGCCCATCCTCCTGGGTGCTGATCTGGAAGGCGAGGCGCGCCAGGTCGGCGCCGCCCATGCCGTCCTGGCGCGCGATGCCGCGCGCGCCGGCCGCCGCACGGCGTTGATCTCCGGCGGCGAGTTGACCGTGACGGTCCGCGGCGCGGGGATCGGCGGACCCAACCGCGAATACGCGCTCGGCCTTGCCCTCGCGCTCGACGGGGCCGCAGGCATCGCCGCCATCGCCGCCGACAGCGACGGCCAGGACGGCGCGCCCGGCGCGGCCGGCGCGATCGTCCTGCCCGGCACGCTGGAACGGGCCCGCGCGCTCGGACTCGATCCTGCCGCCGCGCTTGCCGCCAACGACACCGGCCGCTTTTTTTCGCGCCTTGGCGACGAGATCGTCACTGGACCGACCGGCACGAATGTGAACGATGTCCGCGTCATCGTCATTCGCCCCCAAGACTGAAGCCATGCGCCGCAACCGGAACATCAAGATACTGGCGACGCTTGGTCCCGCTTCGTCGACGCGCGAATCCATCGCCGCCCTCTTCGCGGCCGGCGCCGATGTCTTCCGGATCAACATGAGCCATACGCGGCACGATGTGCTGCGCGAACTGGTCGGCCATGTGCGCGCGGTCGAAGCCGAGACCGGGCGCCCGATCGGCATTCTGGCGGATCTGCAGGGTCCCAAGCTGCGCATCGGCGCCTTCGCGAACGGTCCGGTGATGCTGTCGGCGGGCGATGTCTTCACCCTGCACCTCGATCCGGTGCCGGGCGATGCGTCCGGCGTCTCGCTGCCTCACAAGGAGATCTTGTCGGCGTTGCGTCCGGGCGCGCGCCTGCTTCTCGACGACGGCCGCATCAGCCTGAAAGTCACCGAGGCTCGCGCGGACCGCGCCGTGACCATCGTCGAGATCGGCGGCAGGCTGTCCGATCGCAAGGGCGTCAACGTGCCGGACACCCAGTTGCCCATCCCCGCCATGACCGAGAAGGACCGCGCCGACCTCTCCGCCGCCGTCGAGGCCGATGTCGACTGGATCGCCCTCTCCTTCGTCCAGACGGCCGCCGACGTCGCCGAGGCCAAGAAGCTGGTCATGGGCCGGGCCGGCGTCATGGCCAAGATCGAAAAGCCTCAGGCCGTCGCTCAGCTCGACGCGATCCTGGAAGTCGCGGACGGCATCATGATCGCCCGCGGCGATTTGGGCGTCGAGCTGCCGCTGGAGGACGTGCCCGGCCGCCAGAAGCAGATCAATCGCGCCGCCCGCCGCGCCGGCAAGCCGGTCGTGGTGGCGACCCAGATGCTGGAATCGATGATCGAGAAGCCGGCCCCGACCAGGGCCGAGGTCTCCGACGTCGCGACCGCGGTGTTCGAGGGCGCCGATGCCGTCATGCTCTCGGCCGAAAGCGCGGCGGGCGCCTGGCCCGTCGAGGCGGTGGCGACGATGAACCGGGTCGCCGAACGGGTCGAGGGCGAATCGTTCTACCGCTCGATCGTCGAGGCCCAGCGCGCCGAGCCCGAAGCGACCGCCGCCGATGCGATCACCGCGGCGGCCCACCAGATCGCCGAGAATCTCAACGTCGCGGCGATCGTCACCTATACGGCGTCGGGCGCGACGGCGCTGCGCGCCTCGCGGGAACGGCCCAACGTGCCGATCCTGGCGCTCTCGCCGGTGCTCAAGACGGCGCGCCGCCTCGCCATCGGCTGGGGTCTTCACTGCCTGATGGTGGAGGAGCCGCGCGATCTCGACGGCATGGTGGAACAGGCCTGCAAGCTGGCCTATCGCGAGGGCTTCGCGAAGCCCGGCCAGCGGGTCATCGTGATTTGCGGCGTCCCGCTCGGCACCCCCGGCGCCACCAATCTGCTGCGGATCGCGCTGGTCGGCCGCTCGCAGGACTAGGCGCTGGCGCATCGTGTGAGCGGACGGGCAGGGATGATCTCGCCCTCATGGCCGGGCTTGACCCGGCCATCCAGCCTCGCGCCCACCGCACCGATGCGCTGGATGGCCGCCTCAAGGGCGGCCATGAGGAAAGCAGCTGCGATCGGTCATGAACGCAAATCGCCCTGGAGCATCATCCGAAGAAGTGGTCTCCGGTTCTTCGAAAAGATGATGCTCGATCAAAGACCTGGAGCCCCGTTCCGATTCCATCGGAACGCAAAGGGCGCTAGATCCGGTCGCCTTCGATTTTCCGGCGCAGGGTCTTGGCCTGCTGCTGCGCCTCTTCCAGTGTCGGATTGATCTCCAGGGCGGCGGTGTAGGCCGCCAGCGCCGCCTTGTCGTCGCCGAGCGATTCCATGATGCCGCCCAGCGCCGCCAGCGCCGCATAGTGGCGCGGTTCGAGTTCCAGCGTGCGCTTCAGCGCGGCGATCGCCGCCGCCGTTTCGCCCCTGATGTTCTCCAGGGCGGCGACCCGGTGCCAGGCCTCGGCGAAGTCGGGCGAGAGGCTGGTGATGGTCTGGAACAGCGTCAGCGCCCGGTCGATGTCGCCGGCATCGAACAGCAGCGTGCCCCGCTCGGTCAGCAGGGCCGCGGTCGGGCTCTGGCTCTCGGCCCAGATCGTCCAGATCTCTTCCTCGATGGGCGCCGCCATGGCGGCATCCTTCGCCTTCGCCAGCGCGGCGAAGAGATCGTCGAGCCGCGGGTCGTCCTGCGCCGCCTGGGCAGGCAGCAGGGCAAGGCCCAGCGCGAAGGCGAGGAGCGAGCGGATCATGGCCATGAGGATGAGGCTATCCCTGCGGCCGTTTCATGGCAAAGCCCGAAGGCGGGCCGGCCTCTCGCCGCCCGCCGCCCAGTCGAGCAGTTCGACGGTGTGGACGAGCGGCACATCGGTCCCGGCCCTCAGGTGCTCCAGGCAGCCGATATTGCCGGAGGCGATCACCGCCGGCCCGCCGCCGGTCAGCGCCGCCAGCTTGCGCGACCGCAGCTCGCCCGCCATCTCGGGCTGCAGCAGGCTGTAGTGTCCGGCCGAGCCGCAGCACAGGTGCGGATCGCTGACGGGTGCGAGGGCGAACCCGGCCGCCGCCAGCAAGCGCTCGCCGAGGCCCGGCAGGCGCTGGCCGTGCTGCAGCGAACAGGCGGCGTGGTAGGCGACGGCGACAGGCTCGGGGGCCTGGCCGCGATAGCCGAGTTCTTCGGCAAGCTCGCAGATGTCGCGCGCCAGGGGGCCAAGCTTGCCGGCCCTGAATACCCACCCCGGCTCATGGCCCAGCAGGTGGGCATAATCCTTCACCAGCGTGCCGCAGCCCGAGGCGGTGACGACGATCCGGTCGAGGCCGCCGTTCTCCAGGACCTTCGACCAGGCCGCGATGTTCGCCTTGGCGGCGCGGCGCGCCGAAGCCTCCAGGCCCATGTGGTGATTGAGCGCCCCGCAGCATCCCGACCCGGCCGGCACCACGACTTCGGCGCCGAGCCGGTTGAGGAGCCGGATCGCCGCCCGGTCGATCTCGGGGGCCAGCACGCGCTGGACGCAGCCGCGCAGCAGCGCGACGCGCATCCGGCGCTCGCCGTGTGCGGGATAGACGCCCGGCTCCGGCGCCTCGCCGTCGGGCGGCGAGGTCGGCGCGAGCGCGGCCATGCGGCGGAAAGGGGCCGGCAGGAGGCGGCCCAGCGGCCGCGCCAGCGGCGCCGCCTTCATCGCCAGCCTGAACAGGGCGGGCCGCGGCAGCACCGTCGCCAGGAAGGTCCGGAACCAGCGCTCGCTCGCCGGCCGGCGATAGGTCTGCGCGATGTGGGCGCGCGCCTCGTCCACCAGGCGCAGATAGTCGACGCTGCTCGGGCAGGTTGTGCGGCACGACAGGCAGCTCAGGCAGCGATCGACATGGCGCACCACCGTCGCGGACGGCGTGGCATTCGCTTCGAGCATGCGCTGCATCAGCTGGATCCGCCCGCGGGGGCCGTCGCGTTCGTCGCCAAGCACCTGATAAGTCGGGCAAGTCGCATTGCAGAGCCCGCAATGAACACACCCCCTCACCGCCGCCGCCGCCTCTGCGAGCCCGGGGTCTTCAAGCTGGGCGGCGGTGAAGGCGGTGCGCATCAGATGCCTTCGAACATCCGGCCGGGATTGAAGACGCCGTTCGGATCGAAAGCCGCCTTCACGTCGCGCGTCAGGCGGGCAATCACCTCGTCCTGCGGCTGGAAGACGCCATGGGCGGTGCGCTGCTCGTCGCTCGCCCGCACCAGCGTTGACAGGGCGTTATGGCGTGCGGCGACTGCGCGCACGAGGCTGGCGTGCGAATGCGGCGCGTCGTCCAACAGCAGCCACATGAGGCCGCCGGCCCAGTCGTATTGCGCGGCGTTGGGGCCGATCTCGCCGGCGATGGCGGCGGCGGCGAAGGGCGGCGCCGCGACGCGCCAGACGATTCCCGGCTCGCGGACGAGGAGATCGAGCCCCCCGATCCGCCGCCAGAGCTGACGGCTGACCTCGCCGCCGAGACGGCGCGCGCCGCCGCGGCGATAGCGCTCCAGCAGCGCGGCGGCGCGTTCCTCGACCGCCTCGCGCGCGCCCTCAAAGCGGATCGCGGTCAGGCCTTCCGCGACGCCGAGCGCGCCTT
>JAEUMK010000099.1 GCA_016792565.1 Alphaproteobacteria bacterium | reverse complement strand
GCTGGCCTTCGCCCGCCACGGCCTGCTCTATCGCGGCTCCAAGCCGGTGATGTGGTCGCCGGTCGAACGCACGGCGCTGGCCGAGGCCGAGATCGAATACCACGACAAGAACTCGCCCCAGATCTGGGTGAAGTTCGAGGTCGCGAAAGGCCCGGCCGCACTGGCGGGTGCCCGGATCGTCATCTGGACGACGACGCCCTGGACCATCCCCGGCAATCGCGCCGTCTCGTATTCGAAGGCGATCGCCTATGGCGTCTATGAGGCCGAGGGCCATGGCCGCCTCGTCGTCGCCGACAATCTGGTGGAGCAGATCGCCAAGAACGGCGGCGTCGCCTTCACCCGCGTCGGTGACGCTCCGGCGCTGGACGGCGTGATCCTCGCCCATCCCTTCCGGGGCCACGGCTATGAGTTCGACGTGCCGCTGCTCGCCGGCGAGCATGTCACCGACGACACCGGCACCGGCTTCGTCCACACCGCGCCCGGCCACGGCGTGGATGACTATGAGGTCTGGCTGAAGTCCGGACACTCGTCCCAGGACATCCCCGATACGGTCGGGCCGGAGGGCGAGTTCCTGGCGCACGTACCGCTCTTCGCCGGCCTCAAGATCCTCAAGGACGACGGCAAGGACGGCCCCGCCAACGCCGCGGTGATCGAGAAGCTGAAAGACGTCGGCGCGCTCTTCGCCGCGGGCCGCTTCCAGCACTCCTATCCCCATTCCTGGCGGTCGCGCGCGCCCATCATCTTCCGCAACACGCCGCAATGGTTCGCGCCGATGGACAAGCCCTTCGCCATCCCCGGCGAGGCGGGCGAGCCGAAGACGCTGCGCCAGCGCGCCCTGGAGTCGATCGACGCGACGGCGTTCTATCCCGAGCAGGGGCGCAACCGCCTGCGCGCCATGGTCGAGACGCGGCCCGACTGGGTGCTCTCGCGCCAGCGCGCCTGGGGCGTGCCGCTGACGCTCTTCGTCCACAAGGCGAGCGGCGAGGTTCTGCTCGACGAAGCCGTGAACGCGCGCATCGTCGAAGCGGTGACGAACGACGGCGCGGATGCCTGGTATGTGCGCGATCCGCAGGACTTCCTCGGCGACGCCTATGCCGTCGCCGACTACGAGCAGGTGAAGGACATCCTCGACGTCTGGTTCGATTCCGGCTCCACCCACGCCTTCGTGCTCGACAAGCCGATCGATCCCGGCTGGACCAAGGGCTGGCCGGCCGACCTCTACCTGGAAGGCTCCGACCAGCATCGCGGCTGGTTCCAGTCCTCGTTGCTGCAGGGTTGCGGCACGCGCGGCCGCGCGCCGTTCCGCGCGATCATGACCCACGGCTTCATCGTCGACGGCAAGGGCCTGAAGATGTCGAAGTCGCTCGGCAACACGATCTCGCCGGTCGATGTGGCGAACGAGCAGGGCGCCGACATTCTGCGGCTGTGGGCGGCGAGCGCCGACTACGGCATGGACCCGCCGCTCGACAAGACGATCCTCGCGGGCAGCGCGGAAGCCTATCGCAAGCTGCGCAACACGCTGCGCTATCTGCTGGGCGCGCTCGACGGCTACGCCGCGGCCGAGGCGGTCGCCCCGGCCGACATGCCCGAGCTTGAGCGCTACATGCTCCACCGCCTCGCCGAGGTGGAGGACGAGGTCCGCGCCGGCTACGCCTCGTTTGACTTCATCCGCGTCTCCAAGGCGGTCGGCGTCTTCGCCACCAACGATCTCTCGGCCTTCTATTTCGACGTCCGCAAGGACGCGCTCTATTGCGACGCGCCGTCGAGCCTGCGCCGCCGCGCGAGCCGCACGGTCATGGACCTGACCTTCCACGCGCTCGTCACCTGGCTGGCGCCGATCATCCCCTTCACCACGGAAGAGGCGTTCCTGACGCGCTTCCCGAGCGACACCGACAGCATCCACCTGCGCACCTTCTGGACGGCGCCGGCGGGTTGCCGCGACCCGGCTCTGGCTACGAAATGGGAGCGCATCCGCGACCTGCGCCGTGTCGTCACCGGCGCGCTGGAGATCGCCCGCCGCGACAAGGAGATCGGCGCGAGCCTCGAGGCCGCGCCCACGCTGACCGTGGCCGACGCCGCCGACGCGGCGCTGCTTGGCGGCCTCGACCTCGCCGAGGTCGCCATCACCTCGGCCGCCCATGTCGCGGTCGGGACGGGGGCGGCGGGCGCCTTCTCGCTGGACGACGTGCCCGGCGCCTGGGTCGCCTTCGCCAAGGCCGAGGGCGGCAAGTGCGTGCGCTGCTGGCGCGTGCTGCCGGAAGTCGGGTCCGAGGCCGACCATCCAGAACTCTGCGGCCGCTGCGCCGAGGCGGTGCGCCTGCTGCCCCCCGTCGGGGGGGCCGCGTGAGCGCCAAAGCCGCCAGCCGCCGCGTCCTTGCCTTCGGCCTCTCGGTGGCCGTCGCGGTCTTCCTCGCCGACCAGGCGTCGAAGGCCTGGGTCCTCTACGGCCTCGGCTTCATCCATTGCCCGGCCTGCGTGCCGGTCGAGGTCACGCCGTTTTTCGACCTCGTCATGGTCTGGAACCGGGGCATTTCCTATGGCCTGCTGCCCGCCGGCAGCCCGTTGGAGGTCTGGCTGCTGATCGGCTTTTCCCTGGGAATGAGCCTCGTCCTCGCCTGGTGGCTGCTGAAGGCCGAGACGGGCTGGCTCGCCCTCGGCCTCGGCCTGGTGATCGGCGGGGCGCTCGGGAACGTGATCGACCGCTTCGCCTATGGCGCGGTGGCCGACTTTTTCCATTTCCACGCCTTCGGTAAATCTTGGTATGTCTTCAACGTCGCGGACGCCGCCATCGTGATGGGTGTGGTGGCCATCCTGATCGACGCCCTGTTTATCGCCCGGCCCGCGAAGGCGCCGGAACTGGAAGGTGTCTCCGACGATGCGCGTTAGTCTGACCCCGTCGAAACTCGTACTGGCCGGCGCTCTGATCGCCTCGGCCGCCGCCCTCAGCGCCTGCGACACGATGTCGGAGGCCATGGGCATCGGCAAATTGCCGCCCGACGAATACGCCGTCGCGCCGCGCCGCCCGCTCGCCATGCCGCCGGATCTCGAACTGCGCGCCCCCCAGCCCGGCGCCCCGGCCGCCGCCGATATCGACGCGCGCTCCGTCGCCGCGCAGGCGCTCGCCACCTCGGGTCAGGGCGCCGGATCGGCTCCCGCGGCGCCGCCCCCGGAAACCGGCGCGGATGGCCGCGTCCTCACCACCACGCCCCCACCGGCAAGCGAGCCATAAGCCGATGACCGTCCGACTGTCGATGCGCGGGCGGGCGCTCGCGCTCGCAGCCGCTCTCCTCGTTGCGCCCGCCGCCGCAGCGGATGAGGCCTTCAAGGCGCACGAGTTCAGCCTCGCCAACGGCATGCAGGTGGTCGTCATCCCCGACCACCGCGCGCCTGTCGTCACCCACCAGGTCTGGTTCCGCACCGGCAGCGCCGACGATCCGCGCGACGCCGGCGGCATCGCGCACTTCTTCGAGCACCTGATGTTCCGCGGCACGCCCAAATACCCGGACCAGCAGTTCGACGCGGTCATCACCCGCAACGGCGGCCAGAACAACGCCAACACCTATTACGACCGCACCGTCTACTACGAGCGCATCGCCAAGGACCGCCTCGGCCTGATGATGGAACTCGACGCCGACCGGATGGCGAACCTCATCATCGACGACAACACGGTGCCGTCGGAACGCAAGGTGATCCTGGAGGAGCGCAACCAGCGCACCGACAACAATCCCGACAGCCTCTTCTGGGAACAGATGATGGCGGCGCTCTATCTCGCCCACCCCTACGGCATCCCGGTGATCGGCTGGCGCAGCGAGATCGAGGGCCTGACGACCGAGGAGGCGCGCGCCTTCTACGACGCCCATTACGGACCCAACAACGCGATCCTCGTGGTCGCCGGCGACGTCACGGTCGACGAGGTGAAGGCGCTCGCCGAGCAGCATTACGGCCCGCTGCCCGCCCGCACCCTGGTGCCCCGCGTTCGCCCGCAGGAGCCGCCGCCGCTGGCCGCCCGCCGCGTCGCCATGAAGGACCCGCGCGCCGCCGTGCCGACCTTTGCGCGTCTCTACCTCGCGCCCAGCTACACCTCGGCCAAGGACGGCGAGGCCTATGCGCTGCAGGTGATGGCCTATGTCCTGGGCGGCGCGGGCGACACGTCGCGCCTTGGCCTTGCCTTGGTGAAGGGGTCGAAGACCGCCAACTCGATCTCCGCCTGGTATGACGGCGACGGCCTCGACGACCGCATGGTCGGCGTCTACGGCCAGCCGGCCGACGGCAAGAGCGCCGCCGAACTGGAAGCGGCAGTCGATGCCGAGCTGGCTAAGTTCCTCGCCGAGGGACCGAGCGAGGAAGAACTCGCCCGCGCCAAGAGCGTGCTGGTCGCCAACGCGATCTACGCGCGCGACAGCCAGGAAGGCATGGCGAACTACTACGGCGAAGGCCTGACCTACGGCCTCACCATCGCCGACCTCGACGCCTGGCCCGACCGAATCCAGGCCGTGACGGCCGAGCAGGTGAAGGCCGTAGCCGCGAAATACCTCACGCCCGAGCGCTCCGTGACCGGCACGCTGGAACCCGCCGCAGCCCCCGCCGGAGGCCAGCCATGAGCCTGTTCGCCCGCTCCGCCGCCGTCCTTGCGGCGGCGTTCGCGCTCGCCTGGCCCGCTGCGGCGATCGACATCCAGACCGTCAAGAGCCCCGGCGGCATCGAAGCCTGGCTGGTGGAGGAACACGGCCTGCCGATCATCTCGATCGAGGCCGCCTTTGACGGCGGCGGCCGGCTCGATCCCGAAGGCAAGGCGGGCCTTGCCTATCTCGTCTCGACGCTGATGAACGAAGGCGCGGGCGAGTACGATTCCACGGCCTTCATGCAGAAGCTTCAGGACAAGGCGATCAGCTTCGGCGGTTCGGCCGACGCCGACGCCTTCTACCTTTCGCTCACCTCGCTCAGCGCCAACAAGGCCGAGGCGTTCGAGCTGATGCGCCTCGCCGTCGCCAATCCGCGCTTCGACCAGGAAGCGATCGACCGCATGAAGGCGCAGATCTTCGCCGCCCAGAAGGAGCAGGACGAGGATCCCGGCTCGATCGCCGGCAATACCTGGTCCGAACGCGCCTTTCCCGGTCACCCCTATGGCCGCCGTCTCGCCGGTACCGCCGACTCGCTCGCCGCCGTGACGCGCGAGGACATTCTCGATTTCATGCAGTCGCGCCTCGGCCGCGACCAGCTGAAGGTCGTCGTGGTCGGCGACATCTCGGCCGCCGAACTCGGCCCGCTGCTCGACACGCTGTTCGCGGCGATTCCCGAGAAGCGCGCCGCCGCCGACGCCGCGCCGGTCACGATGCAGAACGGCGGCAAGCTGGACATCGTCGACCGCGACATCCCGCAGAGCGTCGTCGTCTTCGGCGCGCCGGGCCTCAAGATGACCGATCCCGACTACCGCGCGGCGCAGATCATGAACTACGTCATGGGCGGCGGCGGATTCGCCTCGCGCATGATGAAGGAAGTGCGCGTCAAGCGAGGCCTCGCCTACGGCATCTATACCGGCCTCTCCGGCAGCCGTCTGACCGACACGCTCACCGGCAATGTCGGCACCGACAACGCCCGCGTGAAGGAGACGATCGATATCGCCAAGGCCGAAATCGTGAAGATGCGCGCCGAAGGCATCACCGACGAGGAACTCGCCGACGCCAAGGCCTATCTCACCGGCTCCTATGTCCTGGGCTTCGACTCGAACGCCAAGATCGCCGGCCGCCTGCTCGGCCTCTACCTCGCCGGCTTCGACAAGGACTACGTCAACCGCCGCAATGCCGAGATCGAGGCCGTGACGAAGGAGCAGGTACTGGCGGTCTCGCAGCGCCTGCTTGACCCGAACGCGTTCTACTGGGTGGTCGTGGGCAGGCCCCAAGGCTTGCAATAGCGGCGGCCGTCGCCGCGCTGCGGCTCGCCCGAGGGCGTCCTACGGGACGCCCTCTTCGTTCTGGCCCTCGAACGCTCTAAACTCGCCGCATGACTCTCCCCTACGTCCAGGATCTCCGCCACTGCTTTCCGGCCCAGTCCGGGCCGCATCCGCTCGGCCACGAGACCTATGAGGCCCATCTCGCCGCCCTGAAGCCGCATGTCGCGGCGCTGCGCGACAGCGCGCGGGCCGGCGGCCAGCCGCTCTACGAAATCGTCCGCCGCCGCGACGATCTCGCCGCCGCCGCGCCGGTGGTCGCGCATCTGCTGAAGAACACGACCGATCTCTGCCTCCTCGGCGTCGGTGGCTCGGGTCTCGGGGCGCAGGCGGTGGCGCAGCTCAAGGGCTGGCGCACCCCCGGCGTGATGGACCGCATCGGCGACATGCGCTTCCACGTCTTCGACAATCTCGACGGCGCGACCTTCGCCCATGCGCTGGGCACGCTCGATCTGAGGACCACGCGGTTCCTCGTCGTCTCCAAGTCCGGTTCGACCGGCGAGACGATGATGCAGGCCCTCGCCGCCGCCGAGGCATTGAAGGCGGCGGGCGGGGGCAAGTATCTCGCCCAGCACTTCGCCGTGCTGACCGAGCCGACCGCGAACAATCCGGCGCGCAGATTCGCAGAGGAGATCGGCGCGCCGACGCTCGACCATCCGCTCGATATCGGCGGGCGCTACTCGGTGCTGACGCTGGTCGGCCTCTTGCCCGCCCTGCTGCTCGGCCTCGACGCCGCCGCCTTCCGCGAGGGAGCGGAGGCGGTGTGGCAGCGCGTCCTCGCCGCCGACGACGCCGAGCCGGTGACCGGCGCGGCTCTCGCCATCGCGGCGGCGGAGGCCGGGTTCGGCGAGCTCGTCCTGATGCCCTATGGCGACCGCTTCGAGCGCTTCGGCGCCTGGTGGCGCCAGCTCTGGGCGGAAAGCGTCGGCAAGGGGGGCAGGGGGCAGGCGGCCTCGACGGCGCTCGGCCCGGTCGACCAGCACAGCCAGCTTCAGCTCTATCTGGATGGCCCGAACGTGCGCGCCTTCACCGTGCTGTCGGTGGCGCAGACCGGCGAGGGCCATCGCCCCGACGCCGCCTTCGCCGAGCGCCTCGGAGTCGGCTATCTCGGCGACCACGCGCTCGGCGATCTCGTCGCCGCCCAGACGCGGGCGACCGCCGAGACGCTGGCCCGGCGCGGCCGCCCCGTGCGCACCATGAGCCTCGAGACGCTCGATGAACGCGCCATGGGCGCGCTCTTCATGCACTTCATGCTGGAGACCATCCTCGCCGCACGCCTGATGGATGTCGATCCGCTCGACCAGCCGGCGGTCGAGGAAGGCAAGCGCCTGGCGCGCGCCTATCTGGCCCAGGCCCGCGCCGGATGACCATCCGACGGCTCAGCGAAGGCACGATCAACCGCATCGCCGCGGGCGAGGTGATCGAGCGCCCGGCCGCGGCGGTGAAGGAGCTGGTCGAGAACGCGCTCGACGCGGGGGCGCGGCGCATCGAGATCGCCATCGCCGGCGGCGGCCTGACGCTCATCCGCGTCGCCGACGACGGCACGGGCATGACGGATGAGGAGCTGTCGCTCGCGGTCCTGCGCCATGCGACATCGAAGCTGCCCGTCGCCGCCGACGGCGCCGACGACCTCACCGAGATCGCGACCCTCGGCTTCCGCGGCGAGGCGCTGCCCTCGATCGGATCGGTCGCCCGCCTCGTCATCGACAGCCGCAGCCCGGAAGGCGCCGAGGCCTGGCGCATCGCGATCGACGGCGGCGCGACCGGCGCGCCTCAGCCGATCGCCTTTCTGGGGCCCGGGGGGCACGGCACGCGGGTCGAGGCGCGCGATCTCTTCTTCGCAACGCCCGCCCGCCTCAAGTTCATGAAGTCGCCGCGCGCCGAATCGCAGGCCGTTGCCGACACCGTGAAGCGTCTTGCCATGGCCGCGCCCGAAGTCGCCTTCCGCCTGGAGGACGAGGGCCGCACGATCCTCGATCTGCCGGCCGAAAAGCCCGGCCCCGACGGCTGGCTCGCGCGCATCGCGGCGATCCTCGGACCCAGCTTCCGCCCCAACGCGCTGGGTTTCGACATCGCCAAGACCGAGGCCAGGGTCTTCGGCTTCGCGGGCGTGCCGACCTTCAATCGGGGCAACGCGCAGCACCAGTTCCTGTTCGTCAACGGCCGCGCCGTGAAGGATCGCCTGCTGACCGGCGCGGTGCGCGGCGCCTATGCCGACTTCCTCGCGCATGACCGCCATGCGGTGGCGGTGGTCTTCGTCGAAACCGCCCCGGCCGATGTCGACGTCAACGTCCATCCGGCCAAGACCGAGGTGCGGTTCCGCGATGGTCCTTCCGTGCGCGGCCTCATCGTCAACGCGCTGCGCCAGACGCTGGAGCGCGCCGGACACCGCGCCGCGACCACCGTCTCGGCCTCGGTAGTCGACGCCTTCCGCATGCCGTCCCATCAGCCGCAGCCGGCCTTCCCCGCCTTCTACGGCCCGCCGCCGCCGCGCGCCGGCATGGCGGAGGCGGCGCGCGCCTACGACGCTCCGCCCGCCGAGGTGCTGGAGATGGTGCGCGACTTCGCGCCTGCCGCGCGCATCGCGGGCGAGAGCGCACCGGACCTTCGCAGCTATCCGCTCGGGGTGGCGCGGGGGCAGGTCCACAACACCTATGTCGTTGCGGAAACGCAGGACGGCCTCGTCATCGTCGACCAGCACGCGGCGCACGAACGCCTCGTCTACGAGAAGATGAAGGCGGCGCTCGTCCGGGGCGGGGCGCAGCGCCAGATGCTTCTGACCCCTGAGATCGTCGAACTCGATGCCGCCTCGGCCGAACGCGTTCTTCAGCATGCGGACGATCTGGCGCGGCTTGGCCTGGTGGTCGAGGATTTCGGACCGGGCGCGCTCGCCGTTCGCGAGACGCCGGCGCTGCTCGGCGACGCCGACGTGCAGGGCCTGGTGCGCGACCTCGCCGACGAGATCGCCGAACACGGCCAGGCCTTCAGCCTGAAGGAACGGCTGGACGAGATCTGCGGCACCATGGCCTGCCACGGCTCGGTGCGCGCCGGCCGCCGTCTCACCGCCGAGGAGATGAATGCGCTCCTCCGGGAAATGGAGGCGACGCCGCATTCGGGCCAGTGCAACCACGGCCGCCCGACCTATGTGGAACTGAAGCTCGCCGACATCGAGCGGCTGTTCGGGCGGCGTTGACGGCTCAGGCCGCCCGCAGCACCGTCACCCGCGTCTCGCCGTAGACGCGCTCGTCCAGCGCCTCGTAACCTTCGGCCGCCAGCCCCGGCTCGTCCGCCGCCGTCTCGGCCACGATCAGCGCGTTCGCCGCGAGCCACCCTCCGTCGCGCGCGCTCGCCAGCGCCTTTTCGGTCAGTCCCTTGCGATAGGGCGCGTCGCAGAAGACGAGGCCGAACGGCCCGCCCGCATTGCCGGGCATCGGCCCCAGGTCGGTCGCGTCGCGCTTCCAGATCTTGGTCGCGCCGGTCAGCTTCAGCGCCTCGACATTCTCGCGCTGCAGGGCGCGGCTGTCGGCATCGGCGTCGACGAAGAGGCACCATTTCGCGCCCCGCGAGATCGCCTCGCAGCCCAGCGCCCCGGTCCCGGCGAAGAGATCGAGCACGCGCGCCGCCTCAAGCGTGAAGCCGATGCCGAAATCGTTGTGGGCGAGGATGTTGAAGAGGCTCTCGCGCACCCGGTCGGAGGTCGGGCGCACGCGCAGATCGGCGGGCGAGACGAGGCCCTTGCCGCGTAGCCGCCCGCCGACGATGCGCATCAGCGCGGCGTCCGGGGCTTGGGTCCCCGCGCGTCCTTCCCGCCCGGCCCGTCGCGCCGCGTCGGGCCCTTGTGCGCGGGTTTGCCCCGCGGCGGTGCGCCATGGCCGCCGGGCTTGCCCCGCGGCGCGTCGGGCCGCCGGGTTTCCAGCGCATGCGGCGTGCGTTCGCTACGCTCCCGGGCGGGGCGGGGCCGCGCCGGCTTCGCGGCGCGCGGCGCTGCGCCGGCCGGCGGCGCGGAGGCGCTCGCCGCGACATTGGCGGTCGTCCTGGGCGCTCCGGCGCCGGCCATGCGGTTGGGGTTCCTGGCGAGGCCCAGCTGTTCCTTCAGCACCTTGCCGCTCACCTCCGCGACTTCGCCCTCGCCAAGGTCGCCGAGCTGGAACGGTCCGTAGGCGACGCGGATGAGCCGCGAGACCTTCAGCCCCAGATGCTCGAACACCTTGCGCACTTCGCGGTTCTTGCCCTCGCGCAGAGAGACCATCGCCCAGGAGTTTTGCCCCTTGGAGCGCTCCAGCACCGCCTCGATCGGTCCGTAGCGCACACCGTCGGCGGTGATGCCGTGCTTCAGCTTGTCGAGTTCGTCCTGGCCGACATTGCCGAAGAAGCGCACGCGGTAGCGCCGCAGCCAGCCGGTCTCGGGCAATTCGAGACGGCGGGCGAGCGCCCCGTCATTGGTCAGCAGCAACAGGCCTTCCGAGGTCAGGTCCAGCCGCCCGATCGAGATCACCCGCGGCATGCCCGGCGGCAGGCTGTCGAACACGGTCAGCCGGCCCTTCTCGTCGCGGTGGGTGGTCACGAGGCCCGGCGGCTTGTGATAGCGCCATAGCCGCGTCGGCTCGGCCCCGCCGACGACCTTGCCGTCGACCTGGATGACCGCCCCCGGCGGCACCTTGAAGGCCGGGGTGGTCAGCGTCGCGCCGCCGACCTTCACCCGGCCCTCGGCGATCATCTTCTCCGCGTCGCGCCGCGAGGCGATGCCGGCCCGCGCCAGCACCTTGGCGATGCGCTCGCCGCCGCCCGGCTCATCCGTCTTGGTCTCGTCCGTCATGGCGCGCTTGTAGCAGAGGATCGTGCCCTTGTTCATCGCCCTTCGAAGCTTATGCTAGACTGCTTCCATGACCACCGATCCGCACGACCCGATGCATATCGCCATGATCGCCGCAGAAGCGGCCGCCGCACGAGGCGAGGTGCCGGTGGGCGCGGTCATTGTCGGTCCGGACGGAAAAATCATTGCCCAGGCCGGGAACCGCACGCTCGAGCTGAAGGACCCGACCGCCCACGCCGAGATGCTGGTCATCCGCGAGGCGGCGGAGGCGCTGAACAACGAGCGGCTGACCGGCTGCGATCTCTACGTGACGCTCGAGCCCTGCGCGATGTGCGCCGGGGCGATCTCGCTCGCGCGCATCCGCGCGCTGCATTTCGCCGCCGCCGACCCCAAGATGGGCGGCGTGCTGCACGGCCCGAAATTCTTCGAGCAACCGACCTGCCATCACCGGCCCGAAGTGCATCAGGGCCACCTCGCCCATGCCTCCGCCGAACTCCTCAGGGCCTTTTTCCGCGCCCGCCGCGGCTGACCGGTCCGGCTGCGCCGGCGAACAGGCGCAGCAATTCGTCCCGCATCCACTGGCTGCCCGGATCGCTCTCGGCGTTGCGATGCCAGTAGAGCAGCGACTCGACCGTAGGCGCGGGGAAGGGGAGATCCCTGATCGCCACATCCTGTCCCTGCGCCAGCAGATGGGGCGCGGCGGCGATCACATCGCTCGCCCTCACCACTTCCATCGCCATCTGGAAGGTCGGCACGCGCAGCACCGTATTGGGCGTCCGGCCCATCCGGGCGAGCGCCGCCTCGACCAGCGTCCGGCCGCGCCGCCGGCCCGAGATCGCGATCTGGCGCAGCGCCACGAAGCGCTCCAGCGTCATCTCCCCCCGCGCCGCCGGGTGGCCGCGCCGCAGCACGCAGACATAGCGGTCGGCGATCAGCGGCGCGCTGGAGAGGTCGGAGCGCGCCATCTGCGGGATGTCGATGGCAAGGTCGAGCGTGCCGGCCGCCAGCTCCGGCGCGATCTCGGCGCGGTCGACCAGATGGCACTGCACCTGGACGCGGGGCGCCTCCGCTTCCAGATGCCGCGCCAGGGCGGGTAGCAGCATGGCGGCCGAGGTGTCGCGCAGCGCGATGTGGAAGGTGCGGTCCGAGGTCGCCGGATCGAAGGCGGTGCGCTGGTCGAGTCCGCTGCGCAGCCGGGCGAGCGCCTGGCGGACCGGGCCGATCAGGCTCTGCGACACCGCCGTCGGCGCCATCGCGCCGCCCCGCCGCTCGAACAGCGGATCGCCGAACGTCGCGCGCAGCCGTGCCAATGCGTTGCTGACCGCCGGCTGGGTGACGTTAAGGATATCGGCCGCCCGCGTCAGGTTGCGCTCGGCATAGATCGCCTCGAACGCGACGAACAGGTTGAGGTCGATCCCGGTCAGCTTCAGGGGGGCGGGGGCAGGCGGCATCATCATCACCATTCGTGATGATGTACATTCACACAATAAACTTCCGTCATAAAGTCCCGTCGGCTACCAAGCCTCCCGTATCCTGGGCGCGCGCCGCGCTGGCGCCGCCGGCGCCGCCGGGTCTAGAGTTCGCGCCGCCACGGCAAGGTTCCGCGAGAAACCAAGGGAGAGAGCCATGAATTTCGAGCACACGGCCAAAGTGAAGGATCTGATCGCACGGGTCAGCGACTTCATGGATCGCCACGTCTATCCGGCGGAGAAGGTCTACAACGACGAGATGGCCGCCGCCCGCAAGGCCGGCAATCCCTGGATCGTCGTGAAGGTGCTGGAGGAGCTGAAGGAAAAGGCCCGGGCGGCCGGCCTGTGGAACCTCTTCCTGCCCGAGAGCCATCTCGGCGGCGGGCTTACCAACCTCGAATACGCCCCGCTCGCCGAGATCATGGGCCGCGTCGGCTTCGCTTCAGAGGTCTTCAACTGCTCGGCGCCCGACACCGGCAACATGGAAGTCTTCGAGCGCTACGGCGCAGACTGGATGAAGGAAAAATACCTCAAGCCGCTGCTCGCCGGCGAGATGCGCTCCGCCTTCATTATGACCGAACCCGCCGTCGCCTCGTCCGACGCCTCGAACATCGAGACGCGCATCGAGCGCAAGGGCGACAAATACGTCATCAACGGCCGCAAATGGTGGTCCTCGGGCGTCGGCGATCCGCGCTGCAAGGTGATGATCGTGATGGGCAAGACCGACCCCGCGGCGGACAAGTACCGCCAGCAGAGCCAGGTCGTGGTGCCGATGGACGCCAAGGGCGTCGAGATCGTCCGCATGCTCCCCGTCTTCGGCTATGACGATGCCCCGCATGGCCATGGCGAGATCGTCTTCAAGGACGTCGAGGTGCCGGTCGAGAACGTCATCCTCGGCGAGGGCCGCGGCTTCGAGATCGCCCAGGGCCGCCTCGGGCCGGGCCGCATCCACCACTGCATGCGCACCATCGGCGTCGCCGAGCGCGCGCTCGAGAGCATGTGCAAGCGCCTGCTCACCCGCGTCGCCTTCGGCAAGAAGATCGCCGACCACTCGGTGTGGGAACAGCGCGTCGCCGACGCCCGCATCAATATCGAGATGACGCGTCTGCTTTGCCTGAAGGCGGCCGACATGATGGACAAGGCCGGCAACAAGGTCGCCCGCACCGAGATTGCGATGATCAAGGTGGCGGCGCCCAACATGGCGTTGAAGGTCATCGACGACGCCATCCAGGCCTGGGGCGGCGCCGGCGTCACCACAGATCCCGGCCTCGCCAAGATGTATGCCGGCCAGCGCACCCTGCGCCTCGCCGACGGTCCGGACGAGGTCCATGCCCGCACCATCGCCCGCCTGGAATACGGCAAGTACGCCGGCCAGCTGCTGAAGGAAGCGGCGGAGTAGCCTCCGCCCGTCGCGGAACCCGGATGGCCCCGGCGCAAGCCGGGGCCTTTGCCTTGACCCGCCCTTGCCTCTGCCGCGCGAACCTGCTGCGCTCGGCCCGGGAGGGAAGGTGCATGACAGGGCGATCGGCGGCCGCGGCGCCGCGATCCATCGAACTCAGCGTCGAGCAGGCCGCGCACCTCTTCGACACACTCGATCCCTTTCCGGTGCCGGCCCGCGACCTCGCCCGCAATGTCGACGAATTCGTCGTCGGCTGGGCGCGCGAGTTGCCGCCGGCCGCGCCGCTCCGCCTCGTCGTCCACATGCCCGCCGCCGCCTGCAGCCCCGGCGAGCGCGAGATGCTGCAGAGCGCCTTCGCGCGCTACTACGCCGAACGGGCGGAGATGGCGGGCATGGACCTGAAGGAGCTCTTCCGCATCGGCCGCCGCTCCCTGGCGATCGGGCTGGGGGCGCTCGTCGCCGCCATCGCCGGCGGCCAGCTCATCGCGGCGCTGGCCGGGCAGGGCTTTGTGGCGCGCGTGGCGACCGAGGGGCTGTTCATACTCGGCTGGGTCGCCAACTGGCGGCCCGTCGAGATCTTTCTTTACGACTGGTGGCCGATCGCGCAGCGCAGGCGGCTGTTTCGCCGCCTTGCGGCTGCGCCCGTCGAGCTGCGGCCGGTCTGACCGGGCCCGGCCGGAATCCGGCCGGGATCAGGCCGCGACTGCGGCCAGCTGCGTGGCAGGCAGGAGGACGGTAACGGTGGTGCCGCGGCCCTCGGGGGTGTCGATGGTCAGATCGCCGCCGTGCAGCTGCGCCTGCGTGCGTACGTGGGCGTGGCCGCGCCCCGTGCCCGCCTTGGCGAGACTGCTGTCCATCGTCGCCTGCTCGAACGGCTTGCCGAGACGGGGCAGGTCGGCGGCCGGAATGCCGACGCCGGTATCGGCGACCGACAGCAGCACGCTGTCATCCTGGCGGGCCGTCGACACCGTGATACGGCCGCCGCGCGGCGTGAACTTGATGGCATTGGAGAGCAGGTTCAGCAGGATCTGCTTCACCGCCCGCTTGTCGGCCATGACGGTCGTTCCCGGCGCCATGTGGGCATCGATGCTGAGGTTCTGAAGATCGGCCTTCTGCTTCATGAGCCGGACGCAGGTCTCAACCGCCTCGGCGGCGTTGAAGGGCTCGGGCGAAAGCTCGAAGCGTCCGGCCTCGATCTTCGACATGTCGAGGATGTCGTTGATGAGATCGAGCAGCAGCGTGCCGGACTCGTGGATCAGTTCGGAATATTCTTTGTAGCGCGGACCCAGCGGCCCGAAGAGCTCCGACTTCAGCATGTCCGAGAAGCCGATGATGGCGTTCAGCGGCGTGCGCAGCTCGTGGCTCATCGTGGCGAGGAAGCGCGACTTGGTCCGGTTGGCCGACTCGGCCGTCTCGCGCGCCTTGTTGATCTCCGCTTCCGCCGCCTTGCGCACGCTGACGTCGCGCGAGACGGTGATGATCTCGTGCACGCGCCCCGTCAGCGGATCGCCGACCGAGCGGCAGACCGATTCGATCCACAGGATGCGGCCGTCCTTGTGATGCATGCGCATCGTGATGATCTTCGAGGTGCCGGGGCGCAGCAGTTCGCGGTGTGCGCGGGCGAGATCCTGGCGGTCGTCGTCGTGGATGATTTTGACGAAAGAGTGGCCCAGCATGTCGGCAGCGTCGTAGCCCAGCATGCGGGTCAGCGCCGGCGAGCAGTAGAGCACGTTCATCGCCGTGTCGTGGCGGCAGATGAGGTCGTTCGCCTCCTCGGTCAGCACGCGGAAGGCGTCCATCGCGCCGCGCAGTTGCTCCTCGGCCTCGACGCGGGCGGTGATGTCGGTGACGATGCCGACCACGGCGACCAGCGTGCCGTCCTCGTCCGTTTCGATGTCGCCGCTGATCTCAAGATGCCGCTCGGCGCCGTCGGGGCGCACCGCGCGGTAGCGCAGGAAGAACGGCCCCGGCGCGCTGCGCACGTTCTCGATCGCGGTGGTGAGGATCTCCCGGTCGTCCTTGTGGGCAAGCTCCAGCAGGCCGAAGCGGCTGTTCGGCTCGGCCGGGTCGAAGCCCAGGATCCGGTAGAGCCCCGGCGACCAGTCCGGACGCTCCTCGCCCTTGACCCACCGGAACGATCCTATGCCGGCTCTGCGCTCCGCCAGGGCGACGCGCGCTTCCAGCGCGGACAGCCGGTCGACGGCTTCGTCCTTGGACAGCGCAGACAGATCCGCGAAACGCGAAAACAGCACGATGACGCCCCACCCCGGATGCAATCTCCGGTTCTTGGGCATCATGGTAACCAGAACCGCTTAAGGCTCCTTTGCCCGGATCTCCGGGAATTCGGGGGTGCTGGTTCAGCTTCCGTTAGGAAGCGGCGGCATGGCTAACGGATCTTCACCATCTTCGCCGCCGACTCGCTGAGGAAACCGCACAGATTGAAGGTCGCCGCGTTGGCCGAACTCGCATTGCCGTCGAGGCCGCGCTTGTAGACGCCCTGCGAGATCGCAGCGAGGCGGAAGATAGCGAAGGCGATGTAGAAGTCCCAGTCCGGAATCGGGAAGCTGCGCCCGGTGCGCGCGCAATAGGCCCGCACATAGGCTTCCTCGCTGGGAATCCCGGTCGCCGCATAGTCGACGTCGACCAGCCCGCCCTGGCGCGGGTTGTTGAGCCGGTAGCCCATGCAGTTGTAGCCCAGGTCGGCCAGCGGATGGCCGATGGTCGACAATTCCCAGTCGAGCACCGCGATCATGCGCGGCTCGCTCGGGTGGAAGATCGTGTTCTCCAGCCGATAGTCGCCATGGGCGATCGAGACGCTGTCGTCGGGCGGGATGTTGCCCGGCATCCAGGCGATGAGATCCTCCATCGCCGCGATGCGCTCGGTCTCGGCGCCGCGATACTGGGCGATCCAGCGCTTGATCTGGCGCTCGAAGTAATTGCCCGGACGGCCGTAGTCGCCAAGGCCGACCGCCTCGAAATCGACCCTGTGCAGGCGCGCCATGACGGCGTTCATCTCGTCATAGATCGCGGCCCGCTCGGCAGGCTGAAGGCCCGGAAGGACGGGGTCGCGGAAGATGCGCCCTTCCAGGAAATCCATCACGTAGAATGCCGTGCCGATGACGCTCTCGTCCTCGCACAGCGCGCGCATGGCCGGCACCGGCACGTCGGTCGCGGCCAGCGCCTTCATGATGCGGTATTCGCGGTCCACCTGGTGCGCGCTCTGCAGCAGCTTGCCCGGCGGCTTCTTGCGCAGCACGTATCTGCGCCCCGCCGTCTCGATCAGGAAGGTCGGGTTCGACTGCCCGCCCGAGAACTGGCGCACCGTGAAGGCGGGGCCGGTGTCGATATGGTCCTTCAGATAGGCCTTCAGCCGCGCCTCGTCGAAGCGGTGAACGTCGCGCACCTCGCCCGCATTCGCGTCCGAGGCCAGCGCCCCCATCCCGGCCATCAGACCGCCCCCGCCTTCTGGGCGAAGTGCCAGGCGCGCTCGGCGAGCGGGCGCACCGCCGCCTCGTTGGCGGCGGCATGGGCGCTGGCCGCCGTCCCGTCGCGCACCCGTCCGACAATTCCCTGCAGGATGCAGGCGAGGCGGAAGAAATTGTAGGCGAAATAGTAGTCGAGCTGCTCGATCCCGTCGCGACCGGTGCGGCGGCAATAGGCGGCGACGTACTCGTCCTCGGTCGGGATCCCCAGCGATGGCAGGTCGGCATTGGCGAGCGTCGCGGTGCCGGCGCCGCCGCGGTCGGGCATGCGCCATTGCGCCAGGTGATAGGTGAAATCGGCCAGCGGATCGCCGATCGTCGAGATCTCCCAGTCCAGCACCGCGATGCACTTGGGCTCGCTCGGATGCAGGATCATGTTGTCGAGCCGGTAGTCGCCGTGAACCACGCAGGCCCGCTCGCCCGGCGGGATGTTGGCGGGCAGCCATTCCAGCAGCCGGTCCATCTCGTCGATCTGGGCGGTCACCGAGGCGAGGTACTGCTTGCCCCAGCGGCTGATCTGGCGGGCGAAGTAATTGCCGGGCCGGCCGAAATCCCCCAGCCCGATCTTCTGGTAGTCGAGGTTGTGCAGCCGCGCGAGCGTCTCGTTCTGGGTGTCCCAGATGGCGCGGCGCTCGGCCGGCTCCATGCCCGGCAGCAGCGGCTCCCACAGCACGCGGCCTTCGACGCAGTCCATGACGTAGAACATCGTGCCGATGACGCTTTCATCGGCGCACAGCGCATAGGGTCGCGGCACCGGGAAGCCGGTCGGGTAGAGCGCCGAGATCACGCGGAACTCGCGGTCGACGGCATGGGCCGACGGCAGCAGCTTGCCGGGGGGCTTGCGGCGCAGCACGTAATTGCGCTTCGGCGTAACCAGCTGATAGGTCGGGTTGGACTGGCCGCCCTTGAACTGGCGCACGCTCAAGGGTCCTTCATAGCCCTCGACATGGCCGTCCAACCACTGGGCGAGCCGCACCTCGTCGATGCGGTGCTGCTCGGTCACCTCCTTGGTGCCGCTGAACTGTTCCTGGCGCGACGGTGCCGCTTCGCTCATGGCGCGTCCTCGTTTGTCACGGCCGCTTTCTGCGGCGGCCTTCAATGGCGATGGTTTTACGATTAGCCGCGCACCGCCCGCCGCGCTACTGTTTTGGCGACCGGAGGGAGCCTCATGCCTTACGCCCGCGTCATGGCGGCGATCGCCGCGAACGACGAGGACGCCGCGCTGGCGGCGGTCGCGGCCCTCGACGCCGCGGCGGAACCCCGCCCGCTGGATTCGCCCGTTCTCCAGGCGCTCTATCGCGGCATGGAACGGCTGCCCGCCGCGCTGCTGGCGCGCGGCTACAAGACGGATCTCATCGAGGCGGCGGCGATGGGCGATGCGGCGGAACTGCGCCGTCACGTCGAGGCCGGCGCCGACCTTGCGCTGCGCAGCCCGGATGGCTGGACGGCGCTGCACCTGGCGGCCTTTCTCGGCCGGCCGGAAGCGACTGCGGTGCTGCTCGCGGCCGGTGCCGATCACGGCGCGGTGTCGCAGAATCCGATGGCCAACCAGCCGCTGCACGCCGCCATCGCCGGGCGCGGCGATCCGGGGGTCATCGCTGCGCTGATCGCCGCGGGCGCCGACGCCTCCTATGCGGCCGGCAGCCTGTGGACGCCGCTGCACCTCGCCGCCTCGCGCGGCCAGGCGGCGCTCTGCGAGACGCTGATCGAGAAGGGCGCCGCTCCCGCGGCCCGCGCCGCCGACGGCAAGACGGCGGCCGACATCGCCGCCGAACGCGGCCACGCGGCGCTCGCCGGGGACTTGAGGCGGCGTATGCTCTAGCGCCGCTCGCGCTCGATCGCCCGCCAGCCGATGTCGCGGCGGCAGAAGCCCTCGGGCCAGTCGATCCGCTCGACGGCTGCATAGGCGCGGGCCCGCGCCTCGGTGACGCTGGCGCCCAGCGCGGTCACGTTCAGCACGCGGCCGCCGTTCGCGGTCAGCGCGCCGTCCGCGTTGCGCGCCGTGCCGGCCTGGAAGACGATCGCGCCCGCCGCCTCGGCCGCCTCCAGCCCGGCGATGAGCGAGCCCTTCTCCACGGCCCCCGGATAGCCCTTCGCCGCCATCACCACGGTCAGCGCCGTCTCGTCCGACCAGTGCGCCTCCACCCCGGCCAGCCGCCCCTCGGCGGCCGCCATCAGGATCGGCACGAGGTCGCTCGTCAGCCGCGGCATCAGCACCTGGGCTTCCGGATCGCCGAAACGGGCATTGTATTCGATCAGCTTCGGCCCCTCGGCGGTGAGGATGAGGCCGGCATAGAGCACGCCCTTGAACGGCGTGCCGCGCGCCGCCATCGCCGCGACGGTCGGGCGGATGATCCGCGCCATGATGCCGTCGATCAGCGCCGGGGTCACGATCGCCGCCGGACTGTAGGCGCCCATGCCGCCGGTGTTCGGTCCCTCGTCGCCGTCGCCGACCCGCTTGTGGTCCTGCGCCGTGCCGAAGAAGAGCGCGTCCGTACCGTCCGATAGGGCGAAGACGCTGACCTCCTCGCCGTGCAGGAACTCCTCGATGACGATCGAGCGGCCGGCCTCGCCAAACGCGCCGCCGAACATCAGGTCGATCTCGGCGACCGCGTCCTTCTCGGTCGGCGCGATGACGACGCCCTTGCCGAGCGCGAGGCCGTCGGCCTTGATCACGACCGGCACCGGATGGGTCGCGGCATAGGCCTTCGCCGCCGCCGCATCGGTGAAGCGGCGATAGCGCCCGGTCGGAATGCCGTATTCGGCGCACAGATCCTTGGTGAAGCCCTTGCTCGCCTCCAGCTGCGCGGCGGCGCCGCTCGGCCCGAACGCCTTGATCCCCGCCGCCTCCAGCGCATCGACGACGCCGTTGGCGAGCGGATTGTCGGGACCGACCACGACGAAGTCGATCCGCTCGGCCTTCGCCAGCGCCACCACGGCCTGATTGTCCATGACATCGACCGGGACACAGCGCCCCAGCGCCGCCATGCCGGGATTGCCGGGGGCGCTGACCAGCGCCTCGCACAGCGGGCTCGCCGCGATCTTCCAGGCGAGCGCATGCTCGCGCCCGCCCGATCCCAGAAGAAGAATGCGCATCGCCCGTTCCCGAAATGCCGTCCCCGCCGCACCTACTACGTCCCGCCCCGGCGGGCCACAAGCGCGGCGCCGGTCCGCACGGCAAGGCATGACCTCCGGCCGCGCCCGGTCTATCTAGGCCTCATGACCGATGCGCCTCGCCCGCCAGCCGCTTCGCCGTCCGTGGACCCGGCGGGGCGGCCGTTCGCCTGCCGGGCGGGCGAGGTTCTGTTCCGCCCCGGCGATCCCTGCCGGGGCTTCGTCGTCGTTCGGCGCGGCACGATCCGCGTCTCGCTCAGCGCGGCAAACGGCCGCGAGATCGTGCTCTACCGCGTCCGGCCCGGCGAGGTTTGCCTGCAGACCTTCAACTGCCTCATCGAGGGCCATCCCTACGCCGCCGAGGGCGTAGCCGAGACGGCGCTGGAGGCCGAAATGGTCCCGGCCGCCGTCTTCCGCGAGAAGGTCTCGGGCGACGCCGCCTTCCGCGATCTTGTCTTCGCCGCCGTCGCCCGCCGCTTCGCCGATTTCGAACGGCTGGTCGAGGAGGTGGCCCTCACCGGGCTGGAGGCCCGCCTCGCCCGGGCCCTGCTGCGCCTCGCGGCGGCGGACGGCACGCTGGAATCGACCCACGACGCCCTCGCCGCCGAGATCGGCTCGGCCCGCGCCGTGGTCAGCCGCCAGCTCGCCGCCTTCGCCCGGCGCGGCCTCATCGCCCGCACCCGCGGCCGCATCCGCATCCTGGCCGCCCCGGCCTTGCGCGCGCTGGCGGGCGAGACAGCGTGACATAGTCACCGACGCGCCCCCGGCGGCGTGCGAGATAGCGCTCGCCGGACATTCCGCCGGACCTGCCCAAGGAGCTTCCCCATGCCCTGCAATGAAGGCGTCATCGACCGCGGCCTGCGCGTCGTCGCCGGCCTCGCCATCCTCTCGCTCGCCTTTGTCGGCCCGCAGACCCCCTGGGCCTGGTTCGGCCTCGTGCCGCTGCTCACCGGCCTCGTCGGCTATTGCCCGGCCTACGCGCTGCTCGGCATCCGCACCTGTCCCGCTCCGGGCGCGCGCTGATCCAGCGGACCTGCCGTCGGGCCGGCGCCCCGATGACGGCGGCGGCGGCGGGGGCTATCAAGGCCCCATGACCGACGCAGACCTTGAGTCGCCCGCCCCGAACGCGCTGGAATTCTCCGTCAGCGAGCTGTCGCAGGCGCTCAAGCGTACCGTTGAGGACCGCTTCGGCTATGTCCGGGTGCGCGGCGAGATTTCCGGCTTTCGCGGCGTCCATTCCTCGGGTCACGCCTATTTCGCGCTGAAGGACGAGGGCGCCAAGATCGACGCCGTCGTCTGGCG
>JAEUMK010000093.1 GCA_016792565.1 Alphaproteobacteria bacterium | reverse complement strand
CGGCCAGACCGGCAGGCGGGCCCTAGCCGAAGCGGCCGGTCACGTAGTCTTCGGTGCGCTTCAGCTTGGGGTTGGTGAAGATCGTGTCGGTCTCGCCGTACTCGATGATGCGGCCCAGATACATGAAGGCGGTGTTGTCGGAGCAGCGCGCCGCCTGCTGCATGTTGTGGGTCACGATCATGATCGTGTAGGTGCCCTTCAGCTCGTCGATGAGATCCTCGATCTTCATCGTCGCGATCGGGTCGAGCGCCGAGCAGGGCTCGTCCATCAGCAGCACTTCCGGGTTGCCGGCGATCGCCCGCGCGATGCACAGACGCTGCTGCTGGCCGCCTGAGAGGCCGAGCGCGCTTTCGTTGAGGCGGTCCTTCACCTCGTCCCACAGCGCCGCGCCCTTGAGCGCGCTCTCCACCGACTCGGCGAGCATCTTGCGGTCGGTGACGCCGTCGACCTTCAGCGGATAGGTGACGTTCTCGGCGATCGACATCGGGAAGGGGTTCGGCTTCTGGAACACCATGCCCATGCGCTTCCTGAGCGCGATGACGTCGACCGCCGGGCCGAAGATCGGCATGCCGTCGAGCCTGACCTGGCCGGTCGTGGTGACGCCGTCGACGAGGTCGTTCATGCGGTTGAGCGAGCGCAGCAGCGTGGACTTGCCGCAGCCCGACGGCCCGATCAGCGCCGTCACCATGCCCTTCTGGGCGGCCAGCGTGTTGTTCCACAGCGCCTGCGCAGCGCCGTACCACAGGCTGAAATCCTCGATGGTGAGGTTGGCGCCCTGGGGGCCTTCCTTGACGTGGTAGCAGGTCTGCTCGTAGCCGTGCTCGTCCACCTGGGGGGCGGCGGGCTGCGGGGCGGCGGTTTCGGCGACGCTCATGGGACTTGGCCTCTCAAGGGTCAGAACTGGCTGCCGGCGAAGCGGCGCTTCAGGCGGTTGCGCACCGAAATCGCGGCGGCGTTCAGGATCAGGATGATGGCGATGAGCAGCAGCGTCGTCACATAGACCATCGGCCGCCCGGCCTCGGCGTTCCGCGACTGGAAGCCGACGTCGTAGATGTGGAAGCCCAGATGCATGAAGCTGCGGTCGAGGTGGACGAAGGGCCAGGTCAGATCCAGCGGCAGCTCCGGCGCCAGCTTGACGACGCCGACCAGCATCAGCGGCGCGACCTCGCCGGCCCCGCGGGCCATCGCCAGGATGAGGCCGGTCATGATGCCGGGCAAAGCGCGGGGCAGAACGATCCAGCGGATCGTCTGCCACTTCGAGGCGCCGCAGGCGAGGCTGCCCTCGCGCATCGAGCGCGGCACGGCGGCGAGCGCTTCCTCGGTGGCGACGATCACCACCGGGACGGTGAGCAGCGCCAGCGTCAGCGACGCCCACAGGACGCCGCCCGTGCCGAAGGTCGGGGCCGGGAGCTTTTCGGGAAAGAAGATCTGGTCGATCGAGCCGCCCAGCACGTAGCAGAAGAAGCCGAGGCCGAAGACGCCGTAGACGATGGACGGCACGCCGGCGAGATTGTTGACGCAGATGCGCACGAACGAGACGAGGCGTCCCTGGCGGGCGTATTCGCGCAGGTAGAGCGCCGTCATCACGCCGAACGGCGCGACCATCAAGGAGAGCAGCACCGTCATCACCAGCGTGCCGACGATGGCCGGCCAGACGCCGCCTTCGGTGTTCGCCTCGCGCGGTTCGGCGAAGATGAACTCGCCCCAGCGGCCGCCATAGACGGCGAGCTTGTCGAAGAAGCCCATGTCGTTGGGCTGGTAGAGACGCACGATGGTGGAGAGCGGCTGGCTCTTGGTCTGGCCGCCGATCTCGGCGATCGTCATCGCGTATTTCGCGTCCTCGGCCTGCAGCGCCTGCAGCTGGAGGCTGAACTCGCCGTACTTGGCCTCCAGCGCCTTCGTCGCCTCGGCGACCTCGGCCTGCTTGGCGAGCGTGCGCTCGTCGTTCGCGCCGTAGTCGAGCACCGCGGCCTTGACCTCGAGGCGCAGCGCCTCGATCTCGTGGCTGACGCGGCCGATCTCGTCGGTCTTCAGCCGCTGGATCTCGGCGCGGCGCGCCTGGCCCGCGGCGATGGCGGCCTGGACGGCGTCCGCCGACGGGGCTTCGGTCACTTCGCCGTTCAGCGTCAACTGGGTCACGCGGCCGACGAACGGGCCCCATTCCTGGCGCTCGATGAAGGCGAGGTCGGCGGGATAGTCGACGGAGGCGACGTCGTAGTCGTTCCGCCACTGGAAGTCCTCGCCGTAGAGGTCGTAGTTGCCGACCCGGTAGAGCGTGCGCCCGGCATAGCCGAGATCTTCCTCGATCTGGCGGCGGGACTCGGCGGGCACGGCGGCGAGCTGCGCGTCGGCAGGCTTGAAGCTCTCGGATCGGAAGACCTCGCCGGCGATGACGCTGCCGTCCTTGGCGGTCACCACCGCGATCCGCTGCGGCCAGAAGGTGGTGAAGCCGAACCAGGCGATGAGGCCGAGGATACCGAGGATCATCAGCAGGCCGATGGCCAGCGAGCCGCCCATCGCGAAGACCATCGGCTCGCCGCGCGCGGCGAGGTCGGTGGCGTAGACGCGCTTGGCGCGGGTCTGCGTCCTGGTGTTCATCGGCGCGTCCTTGAGGGCGAAATCGGACATGGCGTGCGTTCCCGGCCTAGAGCTGCGCCGCGCGCTTGCGGAAGCGCTGGCGGACGACCTCGGCGGCCGTGTTGATGACGAAGGTGAGCGCGAACAGCACCAGGCCGCACAGGAAGAGCGTGCGGTAGAGGGTGGAGTCCTTCACCGCCTCGGGCAGTTCCACGTTGATGTTGGCCGAGAGGGCGCGCAGGCCGTTGAACAGGTTGAAGTCGGTGACCGGCGTGTTGCCGGTCGCCATCACCACGATCATCGTCTCGCCGACCGCGCGGCCGAGGCCGATCATGATCGCCGAGAAGATGCCCGAACCGGCGGTCGGCACGATGATCCAGCGGGCCGTCTGCCATTTCGAGGCGCCGCAGGCGAGCGAGCCGGCGCGCAGGTGCTCGGGCACCGTGTTCATCGCGTCCTCGGCGATCGTGTAGATGATCGGGATGAGGGCGAACGAGATGGCGAAGGCGGCGATCAGCGTGTTGCGCTGGACATAGGTGTCGATGAAACCGCCGCGGGCGTCGAGGCCGGCGCCGGTCATGAGGCCGGCGAGCAGCCAGGCGAGGCCGAGCGAGGCGATCAGCAGCAGCGCCCAGCGGACGAACTCCACGCCGCCCGCCGCGACGCCGCCCTGGTGGCGCAGCCAGGTGCGATAGCCGATGACCGAGTCGATGGCGGTCCAGCCGACGAAGACGGCAAGGGCCGAGAGCGGGATCATCAACAGGAAGAGGAAGGGCTGGCCTGACCCTTCGCCCGCCGTCCACAGCTTGAAGTCGCCGCCGAAGAAGGCCGCTTCGAAGGCGGGCCCGACCTGCACGGCGCCCCAGATCGCGGCGACCACGACAAGGAAGAAGAAGACGAGCTTCGGCATGCCGTCGAGCCGGATGGCGGTGTCCTGGGGCAGGATCTGCCACAGGAAGGCGGCGCCGATCAGGGCGATGGGCACGACCGCGAAGGCGATCACGATGGCCGCGATCCAGTTCTCGACAATGGGCGAGAGCACCAGCGCGGCGATGAAGCCGATGACCACCGAGGGCAGCGTCGCCATCAGCTCCATCAGCGGCTTGACGACGTTGCGCACCTTCCAGTGCAGGAACTCGGAGGTGTAGATCGCCGCGAAGAGGGCGATCGGCACGGCGAGCAGCAGCGCGTAGATCGCCGCCTTGAAGGTACCGAAGATCAGCGGGATCAGCGAGAGCTTGGGCTCGAAGCTGTCCTGGCTGGCGGTCGACTGCCAGACGAATTGCGGCTCGGCATAGCCTTCGTACCAGACCTTGCCGAAGAGCGACTGGATGGTCGTCTCGGGGTGGGGGATGTCGATCCGCCACAGCGCCACTTCGCCGTTCTTGCCGATGCCGAGCACGGCGTCGTCGCGCGGCGCGAAGATGGTCGCCGCCAGACCGCCGGTATCGGGCGTGTCGGGCAGCTCCATCAGCGTGCGTTCGGTGGTCGCATGGCGGATCCACACCGCGCCGGCCGCATCGGTGGTGATGAACATGCGGGTGCGCTGGCTGACGCGGATATCGGCGATGGCGGCCGGCATCGGCTCGAAGTCGGCGTGGACCTTGGTCAGGACGATGCCGTCGGCCGTGTCGGGCGACTTGCGGTCGACGCCGAACCACACGGCGGTCGAGCCGTCGGCGCCGCCGACCACCAGCGAATTGTCGCCGTTGAGATAGGCGATGGCGGTGAGCGCCGTGCCCTCGGGCATCGTCCGGGCGCGTTCGACCAGGCGCGGGTTCTTGAAGTCGCGGGTGTCGAAGCGCAGCACCTCGCCCGACCTGAGCGCGACGATCACGCGGGTGCCGTCGGCGTTCAGGAGAAGGTCGACGACCTCCGCTGAGGCCACGTCGGTCGGAATTTCCGTCGAGGTGACCTCAGACGACATCTCGCCCGTCATCATGTTGACGATCGAGGCCGCCTGGCTGAGCCGGATCGTGCCCGAGGCGTCGAGCGAGACGAAGGTCTTCAGCGGCCGCTCGGCCGAGCCGGAGACGCGGTAGTCGACATTGAGGATGGCCGTGCCGGCCGGGGCGATCTGGGCCGGCGCTTCCAGCGCCAGTTCGATCGTCGTCTTGCGGAACTGGCCCGGGATCTTCGAATAGACCGCGCCGTCGGCATGCACGTCGCGCTCGTCGAGCCGTTCGGCGTTCGCCGGAATCGCGTTCTCCTGCACGACGAGCTGCTTCAGGTTCAACTGGCCGAGGCGGACCGTGCCGTCGGCGAAGCCGAAAATCGCGTCGGCGCCCTGCAGGGTCTTGCCGACCGCCGTCGCGGTCTGGCCGCCGAGATCGAAGGACGGCGCGGGAATGGTGCGGCCGGTCGGCGCGTGGAAGGCCTCGATCCGGCCGTCCGGCGCGAGATCCAGCGCCATCGCAAGCTGTTCGTCGGTCTGCGCGGCGGCATAGGCGCGTCCCGGGGCATGCTCGATCCGGTAACGGGTGACTCCGTCGAGGTCGCTGCCGCTGAGCAGCGGGATGGCGACCCAGAAGAGGAACGCCATGATCGCGAAGACGGCGAGAATGACGAAGAGGCCGCCATAGGTGATGACCCGGTCGGCCAGCTTGTCGATGAAGAGGACATGCCGCGAGGTGGTCTTGGGACGCTCGTAGACGACCGAGCGGCGCCCCGACGGCGTGGACGGCTGGGTGGCGTCAGTCATCTTGTTCCCCGCGCGGCGAGACGAAATGGGCGGGGGCTTGCGCAGCGCGCCGACGGACCGCCCCCGAGGTCCGCCGGCGCTTCGTGCAGACGGGCTTACTGGCCGATCTTCGCCAGGTCTTCGTTCGCGAACACGTACGGCATCGAATAGTAGCCGTCCTTGATCACGACCTCCTGGCCTTCCTTCGACAGCGCGAACTTGAAGAACTCGCGCAGCACCGGATCGAGCGGCGCCGAGGGGTTCTTGTTCACGTAGACATAGAGGAAGCGGGTGATCGGATAGAGGCCCTTATAGGCTTCTTCCTGGTTCGGCTCGTGGCACTGGCCGTCGCGGCCGGACACGGCGATCGCCCGCACGTCGGCGGTCTTGTAGCCGATGCCCGAATAGCCGATCGCGTACTTGTCGGAGGCGACGCCCTGGACGACCGCCGAGGAGCCCGGCTGTTCCTTCACGGTGTCGCGGAAGTCGCCGTTCCCCATCGCCACTTCCTTGAAGTAGCCATAGGTGCCCGAGGCGGCGTTGCGGCCGAACAGCGAGATCGGCTTGCCGGCGAAGTCGCCCGTGCCGCCGGCCTGGTCCCAGGTGTCGATGGCGCTGCCGCCGAGATTGCGGGTGACCGAGAAGATCGAGTCGATCTGGGTCAGCGACAGGCACGAGACGGGATTGTCCTTGTTGACGAACACCGCGAGCGTGTCGACCGCGACGCGCACTTCGGTCGGCTTGTAGCCGTACTTCGCCTCGAACTGGTCCTTCTCGGCGGCGCGCATCGGGCGCGACATCGGGCCGAGCTGCGCGGTGCCGGCGATGAGCGCCGGCGGGGCGGTCGACGAGCCCTTGCCTTCGATCTCGATCGTGACGCTGGGATAGACGGCGCGGAAGCCTTCGGCCCACAGGGTCATCAGGTTGTTCAGCGAGTCCGAGCCGATCGACTTCAGCGAACCCGAGACGCCGGAGACCGGCGCGTAGGGCTGGATGCGGCTGTCGATGTCGTTGGCGTGGGCGAGCGTGGTGACGGACACCGACGCGAGCAGCGCAAGAGCAGCGCCGATTTTCTTCATTGGGTGGTCCCCTTAGGTCTGAGGCGAGGCGAGGCCGTCGATTTAACGAACCCTTAAACCCCGGCGCGCCCGGCTTTAGGCCGTCAGGGTCAAGGGTCTATGTCGTCTTGGTGACAGTTCGATGACAGCGCAGGTCCCGGGACACCCGCCGACCTTGCGACGCACCTGCACGACAACGACTAACGTTCTGACAAATATGGAGAATATGGCAAAGCCGGGCACAGCGGTCAGGCGGCGCGGTTTTTCCGCACCGCCGAAAGATCGCGGCCCGTCTCAGCCGCGCGCGCCGGCCGCCGCGAGGGTCTTGCGCGCCGCCTTGAGGTGGGGGAGGTCGAGCATCCGGCCGTCGAGCGCCAGCGTGCCGGCCCCGGGATGGGCCTCGAACAGCGCGACGATCCGGCGCGCCTCGGCGATTTCGGCCTCCGACGGCGTGAAGGCGGCGTTGATGAGCGGCACCTGGGCCGGGTGGATCGCCATCATGCCGGTGAAGCCCTCGCGCCGCCCGCGCGCCGCATAGGCGGCAAGGCCTGCCTCGTCCCTGAAGGCGGGATAGACGGTCTCGATCGCCGGCACCTCGGCGGCGGCCGCCGCCGCGAGGCAGAGGCTGCGCACCAGCCGGCAGAGATCGGTGAACGAACCGTCGTCCCAGCGTCCGCCCGCCGCGCCGATGGCGGCAGGGAGATCCTCCGCGCCCCAGGTCATCGCGGCAAGACGCGGCGCCCCGGCATAGGTGCCCAGGCCGAAGACGGAAGCCGGCGTTTCGGTCGCCACCGGCATCACGCGGATGCCGCCGCGCGCGAGGCCGGCGGCGGCTTCCAGTGCGCTGAGATAATGGTCGAGGCGCACGAGATCGGCGGCGGAATCGGGCTTCGGGATGACGATGCCGTCCGGCGCAGCGGCGACGACCGCCGCCAGATCGCCCAGCGCATGCGGCCCGGTCAGCGGGTTGATGCGGACCCAGAGTTCGGGCGCGCGGGGCTGCGCGCGGCCTTTCAGCAGCGCCGCCGCGAGGGTGCGCGCGGCGGGCTTCGCGGCCTCGGCCACCGCGTCCTCCAGATCGAGGATCAGCGCGTCGGCGCCGCTCTCCAGCCCCCTGGCGATCTTCTTCTCCGAATCCGCCGGGACGAAGAGGAACGAACGCAGGGCGCTCACGGCGCGGGCTTCTTGCGCTGCAGGCCGGAGCGCTTGCAGTGCGCGACCAGCTCGTTCTTCTGGTTGAAACAGCGATGCATGAAGACGACGATGCCGGCGTCGGGGCGCGACTTGCTTTCGCGCAGCTCCAGCACCTCGGTCTCGATGCGCACCGTGTCGCCGTGGAAGAGCGGCTTGGGGAAGCGCACCTCGTCCCATCCCAGATTGGCGATGGCGGTGCCCAGCGTCGTGTCGCCGACCGAGATGCCGGTCATCAGCCCGAGCGTGAAGCAGGAATTGACGAGGCGCTGGCCGTACTCAGTCTCGGTGCGGCAATACTCCTCGTCGAGGTGGAGCTGGGCCGGATTGTGGGTCAGCGCGCTGAACCAGACATTGTCGGCCTCGGTGATGGTGCGCCGGATCGGGTGCTGGAACACCTGGCCGACATGAAGCTCGTCGAAGAACAGTCCGGGCATGGCCTCATCCTTTCGTCCGGCCCTCCCTTAGCATGGCTTTCATGCCTCATTGAAAGCCCGGCCGGCGGACGTGCTAGGCTCCCGCGGCAAGACAACAACCCAAACCGGAGGATCCCATGACCCAATCGCGCGAAGTCCGCCTCAAGGACCGCCCCGTCGGCCTGCCGTCGGACCGGAATTTCGAGATCGTCACGGTGACGCTCAGTGCCCCCGGCCCCGGCGAGGTGCAGGTGAAGAACACCTGGATGACGGTCGATCCCTATATGCGCGGCCGCATGTATGCCGGCCCCTCCTACTCGGCGCCCTTCAACGTCGGCGAGGCGATGACCGGCGGCGCGGTCGGCGAGGTGATCGCCTCGAACGATCCGGCGCTGAAGCCGGGCGACCTGGTGCGCAGCTTCATGGGCTGGCGCGAGGCCTTCAACGCGCCGGCCAACCAGCTGGAGAAGCTCGACACGATGGGCCTCGCGCCGCAGCTCTTTCTCGGCGCGGCCGGGATGCCGGGCCTCACCGCCTGGGCCGGGCTGATGCGCGTCGCCGCCTTCAAACCGGGCGACACGGTGTTCGTGTCGGGCGCCGCCGGGGCGGTCGGCTCGATGGTCGCCCAGATCGCCAAGCTGAAGGGCGGCAAGGTGATCGGCAGCGCCGGCGGCGCCGACAAGATCGCCTATCTCAATTCGATCGGCGTCGACGCGGCGATCGACTACAAGGCCGCGCCCGATCTCACCAAGGCGCTGCTCGCCGCCGCGCCGGAGGGCATCGACGTCTATTTCGACAATGTCGGCGGCGGCCACCTGGAGGCGGCGCTGAACGCCGCCAAGCCGCATGCCCGCTTCGCCATCTGCGGCGGCATCTCGGCCTACAACAATATCGGCGCGACGCCGGGGCCGAGCAATTTCCTGCTGATCGTCGGCAAGCGCATCCGCATGGAAGGCTTCATCGTCTCCGACCACGGCGACATGGCGAAGGACTACGTGCCCCAGCTCGCGGCATGGGTGAAGGAAGGCAAGGTCGATGTGCGCGAGACCGTCGCGCAGGGCATCGAGAATGCGGTCGATGCCTTCCTGAAGCTCTTCAGCGGCGGCAATTTGGGCAAGATGCTCGTCCGCCTGTGAGGGCCGCTTGAAACGCCGCAAGCTGATCATCGACTGCGATCCGGGCGTCGACGATGCGACGGCGCTGCTGCTCGCCTTCGCCGCGCCCGACGCGCTCGACATCCTCGGCGTCACCGTCGTGGCGGGCAACACGGGGCTCGTCCAGACCGCGCGCAATGCCCGCATCGTGCGCCAGATCGCCGGCCGCGCCGACGTGCCTGTGTTCGCCGGCTGCGCCCGGCCGATGGTGCGCGAGGCCGTCGATGCGGGCGCCTTCCACGGGCCGAGCGGTCTGGGGACGCTCGCCGTCTTCGAGCCCGACGCGCCGCTCGCCGAAGGACACGCCGTCGACTTCATCGTCCGCACGCTGCGCGCCGCGGACGAGGCGGTGACGCTCGCCGTCACCGGCCCGGCGACCAATCTCGCCCTGGCGCTGGTGATGGACCCGGCGATCGCCGCCAAGATCGACGAGATCGTGATGATGGGCGGGGCGCGCAGCGCCGGCGGCAACATCACCGCCTCGGCCGAGTTCAACGTCTTCGCCGATCCGCACGCCGCCCATGTGCTGCTGACCGCCGGCTGCCGGGTGACGATGTTCGGGCTGGACGCGACCTATCAGGTGCTCTCCAGCCCGGAGCGCGTCGCGGCGCTGGAGGCGGTCGGCACCGATGCGGCGCGCGCTTCGGCGGAACTGATGCGCTTCTCGAACGGCATCGAGGCCGATCCGGGGCGCCGGGCGGGCGCGCCGCTGCACGATCCCTGCACGATCGCCTGGCTGCTCGACCCCAGCCTCTTCATCGTCAGCGGCGCGAAGGTGGCGGTGGAGACCAATGGCGGCCTCGCCTTCGGCCACACGGCGGTCGAGTTCCGCGCCGGGCCGCGCGAGGTCAACGCCAACTGGGCGGTCAGGGCGGACGGGGCAGGGGTCTTCGCCCTGCTGAATGAAAGGCTGGGATCGCTGTGAGCGAAGCGCGCATCGTCATCGTCGGATCGGTCAATCTCGACATCGTCGCCTCGGCCGCGACCCTGCCCGCGCCGGGCGAGACGGTGACCGGCGCGAGCCTCGCCTTCCATCCCGGCGGCAAGGGCGCCAACCAGGCGCTCGCGGCGCGGCGGCTGGGCGGCGCGGTGACGCTGATCGCCTGCGTCGGGGCGGATGCCAACGCCGAGGCGGCGCTCGCTTTGCTGCGCGCCGACGGCGTCGACCTGACGCTCTGCCGCACCGACGCGAGCGCGGCGACCGGGGTCGCGCTGATCGCGGTGAATGCGGCCGGCGAGAACCAGATCGTCGTCGCCTCGGGCGCCAACGCGAAACTCGTCGCCGCCGACGTGAAACTGCCGTCCCATGACGGCGTGCTCTGCCAGATGGAAGTGGCGCCCGGCGTCGTCGCGGCGGCGGCCGAACGCTGCAAAGGCTTCTTCGCGGTCAATCTGGCGCCCGCTCTGCCGGCGCCCTCGATCCTCTTCGAGCGGGCCGATCTCATCATCGTCAATGAGGGCGAGGCGGCGGTCTATGGCGGCGCGCTCGATCAGGCGCGCGGGCTCGTCGCCGTCACCTACGGGGCGCGGGGCGCGGCGCTGTTCCGCCAGGGCCGCAAGCTGGCCGAGGCGGCGCCCCCGGCCGTGACGCCGGTCGACACGACCGGGGCAGGAGACTGCTTCTCCGCCGCGCTGACCCTGGCGCTGGTCGAGGGCCGGCCCAAGGAACAGGCGCTGCGCTTCGCCTGCGCCGCCGGAGCCGCCGCCACCACCCGAGCCGGCGCGCAGACCGGCATGCCCTGGCGCGCCGAAGTCGAGGCCCTGTCGCCGCCGCCGGTCTGAGCGGCGCTTGCGAATTGAGACAAGGCGGCGGGAAGGGCTATCCTGACGGCCATGACAGACGGCGTCCCCACCCTCAGCCTCAAGGCCTTCACCGCCGGCGACGCGGCCGCCCGCGCGGCGTTCTCGGCCGATCTCATGCGCGGTCTTCAGCGCTACGGCTTCATCATCCTCGCCGACCACAATGTGGACGAGGCGCTGCTCGACGAGGCCTACCGGCTCAGCGCCGCCTTCTTCGCCGAGGACGAGGCCTTCAAGCGGCGCTACGCGGCGGGCCTGCGCGGCTACACGCCGTTCGGCGTCGAGCACGCCAAGGGGCGAAGCGTCGCCGACCTGAAAGAGTTCTGGCAGCTCGGCCGCGACGCCTACGATCCCGAGGCGCCCGACGGCGACTTCGCGCCCAATGTCTGGCCGGAGCGCCCGGCGGGCTTCGAGCCGGTCTTCAAGCGCCTGTTCGCGGCGCTGGACGAGACGGGGCGGCTGCTTCTACGGGCGCTTGCGCCGCAATTGGGGCTCGCCGAGGGCTATTTCGATCCGCTGGTGAAGGGCGGCACGTCGATCCTGCGGGTGCTGCACTATCCCCCGGTGCCGGACGACGCCCCGCCCGGCGCGGTGCGCTCGGCGGCGCACGAGGACATCAACTTCATCACCATCCTGGTCGCGGCCCGCGGCGCCGGGCTGGAGCTGCTGGACCGCGACGGCAGCTGGCTGCCGGTCGAGACCCGGCCGGGCAACCTTATCGTCGACAGCGGCGACATGCTGGCCCGCCTCACCAACGGCGTCATTCCGGCGACCACGCACCGCGTGGTGAACCCCGCCGGCCCCAATGTCAGCCGCTATTCGATGCCGTTCTTCATGCACCCGACCTCGGCGACGCCGCTGGACGTGCTGCCCGGCTGCATCGGCGACGGCGCCAAATTCGCGCCCATCACGGCCGGCGCCTTCCTCGCCGAACGGCTGCGCGAGATCGGCCTGAAGAAATAGGCCGGCCGCCTATTCCGTCTTGCCGTTCTTCGGCTCGACGAAGGCTTCGACCTTGCCCTTCAGCTTCAGCGTCATCGGGTTGCCCTTGCGGTCGACCGTGTTGCCGACCGAGACGCGGATCCAGCCTTCGGAGATGCAGTATTCCTGCACATTGGTCTTTTCCGCCCCGTTGAAGCGGATGCCGACGCCCCGGTCGAGCGCCGCGGCGTCGTAGAAGGGGCTCTTGGGATCGGCGCAAATGCGGTCGGGCAGGGTGTCGGGCAGGGCCTCGGACGGGGTCTCGGGCGGGGCGTCGGTCATGGGAATCGGCCTTCAAACGCGGCGGACAAGAGGGTCTGGCCGGGGGTGATAGCTGGTCAAGCGGCCGATTCCAATCTAGGGGATGGGCTTGCGAGGGTTCGCCCCGCCCCCGAAAGCAGGATTTTCCGGCGTCATGCCGTTCCCCACAAGCAATCCCTCCATCGCCGAAGCGCTGGCCGCGCGCGGCTATGACGAACCCACCCCCGTCCAGGCCGCCGTCGGCGCCTCGGACGCGAACGCCGATCTCCTGGTCTCGGCCCAGACCGGCTCGGGCAAGACGGTCGCCTTCGGCCTCGCCATGGCGGCGACGCTGCTGGGCGAGACGCCGCGCTTCGAGCAGGCGGCGACGCCGCTCGCCGTCATCATCGCGCCGACCCGCGAACTGGCGCTCCAGGTCCACCGCGAGCTGGACTGGCTCTACGCCAAGACCGGCGCGCGGGTGGTGAGCTGCGTCGGCGGCATGGACCCCCGGGCCGAGCGGCGCGAGCTGGCGCGCGGCGCCCACATCGTCGTCGGCACGCCCGGCCGGTTGCGCGACCACATGGAGCGCGGCGCCCTCGACACCTCGGCCCTGCGCATCGTCGTGCTCGACGAGGCCGACGAGATGCTCGACCTCGGCTTCCGCGAGGATCTGGAATTCCTGCTCGACGCGATGCCGGCCGAGCGCCGCACGCTGCTGTTCTCGGCGACCATCGCGCGCGAGATCGCCAGCCTCGCCAAGCGCTTCCAGCGCGACGCGGTGCGCATCGACACGGTCGGTCCGGTGCGCAGCCATGCCGACATCGCCTATCAGGCGGTGCGCATCGCCCCCAACGATGTCGAGCACGCCGTCGTCAACCTCCTGCGCTATCTCGATTTCGGCGCCTCGCTGGTGTTCCTCTCGACCCGGCAGGCGGTGAACCGCCTACATGCGAGCCTCGCGGAGCGCGGCTTCGCGGCCGTGGCGCTCTCGGGCGAGTTCACCCAGAACGAGCGCAACCACGCGCTTCAGGCGCTGCGCGACGGACGGGCGAAGATCTGCGTGGCGACCGACGTCGCGGCGCGCGGCCTCGACCTGCCCGATCTCGGCCTCGTCATCCACGCCGAGCTGCCGCGCTCGCGCGAGACGCTGCTCCACCGCAGCGGCCGCACCGGACGTGCCGGGCGCAAGGGCGTCTGCGCCATGCTCGTGCCGCACACCAAGCGGCGCCAGGCCGAGCGGCTGTTCCAGGCGGCCGGCATCGACGTCGCCTGGGGCAACCCGCCGACCCCGGAACAGATCCGCAAGCAGGATCAGGAGCGGCTGCTGGAACACCCGGTCTTCGGCGAGCCGCCGACCGAGGAAGACAACGCGCTCGCCCAGGCGCTGATCGCCAAGCGCAGGCCGGAGGAGATCGCCACCGCGCTCGCCCGCCTCTACCGCGACCAGCTGCCGGCCCCGGAGGATTTGTTCGAATCCGGTCCCGTCCAGCGCGACGAGAAGAAATGGACGCCGACCCGCGACCTGGCGGGCGAGGGGCCGGCTCCCGGTCCGCGCCGCGAGCGCGAGCCGCGCACCGACATGCAGTGGTTCCGCATGAACGCCGGGCGGCACAACAACGCCGATCCGCGCTGGCTGATCCCGCTGATCTGCCGCCTCGGCCACATCACCAAGCAGGAGATCGGCGCGATCCGCATCTTCGACAAGGAGACCAAGTTCGAGATCGCGGTGCACGCGGCGCGCGCCTTCATGGACGCGGTCAACAAGGCCGAAGACCCCGAGGTCCGCATCACCCCGGCCGGCGCCCCCGCCGACAAGGACCGGCCGCGCCACAAGGGCGGCCCCGGCGGCCCTGGCGGGTTCAAGGGCGGCTACAAGGGCGGCCCCAAGGGCGGTCCCGGCGGCGACAAGGCTCCGCGCCCCTATCCCGGCAAGTCGCCGGGCGGTCCGAAGGGCAAGGGCAAGCCCGGCAGCAAGCCCGGCTGAGGCGGGACCGGTTCAGCGCCGGCCCTTCACCTTCAGCCGCCAGGGCGCGGCGGCGAACGTCGCCACCAGAAAGTCGGTCAGCGCGCCGACCCGTGCCGGGCGGAGCCCGCCCGGCGGCATCACCAGATGCAGCGCGATCGGCGGCGGCGACCAAGAGGTGAGCACCGCCTCGAGCCTTCCGTCCCTGAGGTACGGCGAGACCGAGAAGTCCGGTTGCACGGCGAGCCCCTCGCCGGCGAGCAGGGCTGGGGTCAGCGCGTCGCCGTTGTTGGCGCGGAAGCGCAGGCGCGGCTTGACCGCGACGCTCTCGCCGGCGGCGTTCGCGAACGTCCAGGTGTCGGGCGTCTTCAGATAGGCATAGGCGAGGCCATCATGGCCGGCGAGGTCGCGCGGGTGTTTCGGGCGGCCGTGCCGCGCGAAATAGGCGGGCGCGCCGACGACGAAGCGCTCCACCGCGCAGAGCCGCCGGGCGACGAGCGAGGAATCCTCCAGCGTCGCGATCCGCAGCGCGGCGTCGAACCCCTCGGCGACGAGATCGACCTGCTCGTCGGAGAGGTGCAGGTCGACGGTGATCTCGGGATAGGCGGCGAGGAAGGCCGGAAGCGCGGGCGCGACATGGGCGAGGCCGAACGACATCGGCGCGGCGAGCCGCACCGGACCGCGCGGCGCGGAGGCCCGGTCGAGCGTCTCGCTTTCGGCCGCCTCGGCCTCGGCCACGACGCGGACGGCGCGGGTCAGCAGGGCGCGCCCGGCTTCGGTCAGCGACAGGCGCCGCGAGGTGCGGTGCAGGAGCCGAGCGCCGAGCCGGCTTTCCAACCGCGTTACCGCCTTGGAGACGGTCGCCTTGGAGAGGGCGAGGTCCTCGGCCGCGTGGCCGAAGGAGCGCGCCTCGGCCACCCGGGCGAAGATGGCGAGGCCTTCGAAGTCGGGGAGCTTGTGCATGACGATTTCCGAAACGATGAGTTTATATCGTTTCACTTTATTTGGATCATGCAATCCCCAACTCTTGTCCCGTGAACGCCGGGTCGGTCCGGCGATGGAGAGATCGGATGATTGTGCGCAAACCCTTCAAGACCCTCGGCGGCGCGGATCACGGCTGGCTCAAGGCGAAGCATCATTTCTCGTTCGCGAGCTATTACGACCCGCAGAACATGGGCTGGGGGCCGCTGCGCGTCTGGAACGATGACGAGATCGCGCCCAAGTCGGGCTTCCCGCCGCACCCGCATTCGGACATGGAGATCGTCACCTATGTCCGCCAGGGCGCAATCACCCATCAGGACAGCCTGGGCAATACCGGGCGCACCGAGGCGGGCGACGTCCAGGTGATGAGCGCCGGCACCGGCATCCGGCATTCGGAATACAATCTGGAGGACGAGACGACCCGCATCTTCCAGATCTGGATCGAGCCGGCGACGCGAGGCGGCCAACCGGCCTGGGGCGCCAAGCCCTTTCCCAGGGACGGACGCGCGGGGCGGTTCGTGACGCTGGCCAGCGGCATCGACGGCGACCTGGATGCCTTGCCGATCCGCACCAACGGCCGCGTCGCCGGCGCGACGCTGAAGGCCGGCGAGACCGCGACCTATGAACTGGGCGAGGGGCGCTATGCCTATCTCGTGCCGGCGACCGGCCGGATCGTGGTGAACGGCGTCGAACTCGAGGCCCGAGACGGCGCCGCCGTGAAGGACGAGCCGCGGCTGAGCGTCACGGCGCTGGAGGACAGCGAGGTCGTTCTCGTCGACGCTGCCTGAGCCGGCGGCGCGCTCGTCTTTCGCGTCCTGCGCACCTATGGTCGCGCGTCAGCCGGGAGCCGCACATGAGTCTGCAGATCGACGCCGATTTCGAGGGCGGCAATATCGAGATCGTCGCCCTCGACGGCGACCGCGCCGACCTCGCCATCCGGCCGGATTCGGGCGGGCCGTGGACGCAGTGGTTTTCCTTCCGGGTGCGCGGCGCGGCCGGCCGGGCGCTGACGCTGCGCATCGTCAGCGCCGGAG
>JAEUMK010000073.1 GCA_016792565.1 Alphaproteobacteria bacterium | reverse complement strand
GCCGCCGCCGAGGCGGCCTGAGATGGCCTTCATCGACGGCCTGTCGCCCGGCGAGATGCTCATGCTGATCGCCGCGCTGACCGGCGCGGGCCTGCTCGCCGGGCTGAGCGGCGGGCTGCTCGGGATCGGCGGCGGCATCGTGATCGTGCCGATCTTCGTGGAGATCCTGCGTCTGGCGGGGGTCGAGATCGGCGTCGCGGTCCATGTCGCGGTCGGCACCTCGCTCGCCACGATCATCTTCAACTCGGTGCGCTCGGTCGCCGCCCACGCGCGGCGCGATGCGGTCGACTGGCCGCTGCTCCGGCGCTACGGGCCGGCCGTCTTTGCCGGCGCCGCGCTGGGCAGCGTCGCGGCGGCGGTCATCAGCGGCGAGGGGCTGAAGGCCTTTTTCGGCGTGGTCTGCGTCGCCTTCGCCGCCTATGTCGCGCTTGCTCCGCTGCGCTGGGTCCTGACGCCCGAGGTGCCGCGTCATCTTCTCAGCCACGCGGTCGCGGCGCTGCTCGGCTTCGTTTCGGCCCTGATGGGGATCGGCGGCGGCACGTTCGGCGTGACCGCGATGACGCTGTGCGGGATCGCCATCCATCGCGCGGTGGCGACCGGCGCCGGGCTCGGCGTGCTGATCGGTGCGCCGGCGACGCTCGGCTTCGTCGTCTTCGGCTGGAACGCGTCCGGCCTGCCGCCATTCTCGCTGGGCTATGTGAACTGGGCGGCGCTGGCGATCCTGGCCCCGACCTCGGTGATCGCCGCGCCGTGGGGCGCACGGCTGGCACATGCGCTTCCCGCCCGCACGCTGCGCGTCGTGTTCGGCGGCTTCCTTGCCGCCTCCGGCCTCAGGATGCTGCTCTCCTGACATGCGAAAGGGCGGTGCGTCGCCGCACCGCCCTCGCAAATCCCGCAATCGGGTCCGGCGCTAGAGCGCCTTCAGATTGCCCGCGGCCGGCTTGCCGCGCTCCATCTCGACCTCGAACGAGACGGCCTGACCCTCGTCCAGGCCGCGCAGGCCCGCCGCCTGAACCGCGGTGATGTGAACGAACACGTCCTTCCCGCCGTCATCGGGCTTGATGAAGCCATAGCCCTTCTGGGTGTTGAAGAACTTTACGGTGCCAGTCGCCATGAGGCCAACTCCAGTCTGGATCTAAAGACGCGCAGCGCCATCGGAGCGCCGCGCAGGGCGGCCCGAAGGCCGACCTGATGGCTGATTACCAGCGCCCGCCTGCGCCCGCAATCGCGCGCTCAATGACAATTCTGACAGGTTGCATCCATCGTCTGGTCCCATGCGCCGATGCGCGGGTCGGCGTCCAGCAGGTCCTTCAGGAAGCGGTACATCGCGCACATCCGCGCTTTCGAGACCGGGCTCTCGGCCACCACCACCAGTTGCGGCTTGTTCGACGAGGCGCGGATGAGGCCCCAGGTGCCGTCCTCGGTGGTGAAGCGCACGCCGTTGACGGTCAGCACGTCGACGATCTTCTGGCCCGTCACGCTCTCGCCCCGGGCGTGCATCGCCGTGAAGCGGGCGACCAGTTCGTCGACGACGCCGTACTTGATGGTGTCGCCGCAATGCGGCCCCATGGTCAGCGTCGCATGGGTGACGGGCAGCTCGGCATAGAGCTGCGACAGCGACTTGCCCGGATTGCGCTCCATCATGCGCAGCACCGCGATCGCCGAGACGAGGCCGTCGTCGTAGCCGCGCCCGATCGGCGCGTTGAAGAAGAAGTGGCCGGACTTCTCGAAGGCGGCCAGCGCCCCCAGTTCGTGATTGCGCCGCTTGATGTGGCTGTGGCCGGTCATCCAGTAGTCGGTCGTCGCGCCGTTCGCCTTCAGCACCGTGTCGACGGCATAGAGGCCGGTCGACTTCACGTCGGCGACGAAGGTGCGCCCGGGATAGAGCGCCGAGAGGTCGCGGGCGAGCATGACGCCGATCTTGTCGGCGAAGATCTCGTTGCCGTCGTCGGCGACCACGCCGCAGCGGTCGCCGTCGCCGTCGAAGCCGAGCGCCAGCTCCGCGCCGGTCTCCTTCACCGCGACCGCCATGGCGTGCAGCATCTCGTGGTCTTCGGGGTTCGGATTGTAGCGCGGAAACGTGTAGTCGAGCTCCGCGTCCAGCGGCACGACGTCGACGCCGAGCTTGGCGAGCACCTCGGGCGCGTAGTGCGCCGCGGTGCCGTTTCCGCAGGCGACGACCGCGCGCACCCGGCGCTTCAGCGGCCCGTCCTTCAGCAGGTCGGCGATGTAGCGCTCGCGTGCATCGGCGTGGAAGACATAGGCGCCGCCGGGCCGCGCCATCCACTTGCCGCCCAGCGTGACGTCCTTCAGCGCGTTCATCTCGGCCGGACCGAAGGTGAGCGGTTTCTCGATGCCCATCTTGACGCCGGTCCAGGGCTTTTCGTTGTGGCTCGCCGTCACCATCGCGACGGCGGCGCAGTCATAGGCGTACTGCGCGAAATAGGCGACCGGCGAGAGCGCCAGGCCGATGTCGTTGACCTCGCAGCCGGCGGTCATCAGGCCGACGATCAGCGAGTGCTTCAGCATCAGCGAATAGTCGCGATAGTCGTGGCCGACGACGATGCGCGGCTTCACGCCCTTCCGGGCGCAGTCGTCGACCACCATGGTCCCCAGCGCCATGCCCAGCGCCTGGAAGCCCATGAGGTTGATGTCGACGCCGTACTTCCAGCGCGCGTCGTATTCGCGAAAGCCCGTGGCCGCGATGTGCGGAATCGTCTCCCACTCGGGCGTGTTGGCTTTGAGATCGTCGCGCGGGGTGGCGAGCATGGGGGTTCTCACGGATGGGACGCGGCGGTTCTAGGGGCTCGGCCCGGGCGGCGCAATCGGCTCAGTCCCGCAGCGTCATGCGGTCGCCGCTGACCTCGAACGAGGCCAGCGTATTGAGGAACGACTGGCCGAGCAGCGACATGGTCACGCCTTCGGGCAGGACGATCACCGCCAGGTTCCGCCGCTCGATCGGTCCGATCGCCAGCCGGCCGATCTGCGCCCGCGCGACCAGGGCAGGCCCCGAAGCGGTCTCGACGCGCAGGTCGAAGGAGAGCCGTGCCGGATCGAGCCCGGCGGCCTCGGCGTCGGCCCACGAGAGCGCGACGCCGCTCGCGCCGGTGTCGATCATGAACGTCACCGGGGCGCCGTTGAGCGACGCGTCGACATAGAAATGGGTGTCGCGGTTGCGGCGGATCTCGACCGCGCCCTCGGCGGTCACCACCGCCTCGCCGGTCAGAACCTCGCCGCGGATCCGGCCCCAGAACTCGGTCACTTCGGCGCGGTAGGAATAGGCGAGGATCAGCAGCAGGAACGCCCCCGCCCAGGCGAGCAGCGAGAACACGGTCTGCGATACGTTCTGCCGCGCCGCGCCGAGGATGCCGGAGGCCGCCAGGGCGCTGATCGTCGCCAGCCAGATCGCGCTCGGGGCGCGGGTGTCGCCCCAGTCGGCGGCGGCGTCCCAGCCCGCCAGCCAGGCGATGAGCAGCGCCCCGGCGAAGAGGCCCAGCAGCGCCGCGGTGAAATAGCCGAACGCCTTCATTGCGGCTTGGTCCGCGCCGCCCGGGCGGGCAGGGCGGCCATGATGGCGTCGCGCTCGGCGTCCGCCATCGAACCCCAGGCGGCGATCTCGCGCAGCGAACGGTGACAGCCCTGACAGAGGCCCGAGTGCGGATCGAGCACGCAGACCTTGATGCAGGGCGAGGGGACGGGGCGCCAGGCGGCAGACATGGGCCTAGAGGTAAGGGCCGGCGGGCGGCGCGGCAAGCGCCTCAGGCGGCGACGTAGTCGGCGAGCAGGCGCGCATCGTAGGCGAGGGCGTTGAAGCCCGCGGTTTCGCCCTTCGCGGCGATCGCCTCGGCCAGCCGGTCCATCAGCGCCTTGGGCAGGCCGTCATTGTGCATCGCCGGCCAGCCGGCGCGGATCGCCGCCAGCGCCTCGCGGTAGAGCGCCTCGGGCGGCGCCGCGTCGCTGGCGAGCCGCGTCACGACCTCCTCGATCAGCGGCCGGACGAGGGCGAAATAGGCGGGGGTCGGGGCAGGCGGAAAGGCGCTGGCGTGGAGCGCCGCGCGCAGCCGGGTCTCGCGGTCCGCATCGCCCAGCATCGCGAGCAGCTCGGCCCCGGGATCGGGAAAGGCCGCCGCCCGCGCCATCACCCGTTCGCGGGCGCGCCGGTCGTCCTCGTCCAGCGAGTCGGCGAAGGCGAGCGTCGCGGCGAACGAGGCGCCAGCCGGCAGGGCGGCGGCGCGCGCCTCGGCCTCGGCCTCCTGCCGCGCCTCATCGGCGTCCTGGGTGCGGCGTTCGGCGATCCGCTGGCGCTCGTTGCGGAGCAGCATCGGCAGCGGCGCCAGCGCCGCGGCGAGCACCAGTGCGCGCAGCGCCCAGGCCTGTGCCGGGTCACCGGCGCCATGGCGCTCCACCAGCAGCCACAGGACGAGGATCATCGGCGCGGCGATTGTCGCCAGGAACGCTGCGCCGGCCCGCCCTCCGGCGCGCGGCGCATTGATCAGCCGCTCGACGCTGAAGAACGACGTCGCGCCCATGCCGGCGACCAGCAGCACCGCGAGGAGGCCCGAAAGGACCGGATGCAGGCCGCTCCAGGCGAAGCCGCCGGCCGCCGCCAGAACGATCGCCGCGACGGCGAGGCACGAGACGCGCAGGCCCATCAGGATCGCCGGGAAGAAGATCGCCATGCCGCGCCCGGCGGCGTCGATGCCCGGCCCCCAGCCGAACCACGGCAGCGACAGCGCCAGCAGCGCGGTCAGAACGATCGCCGCGATGGCGAGCGCCGTGATCATGCCGCGCCTGCGCCGGCGCGAAGGGGCGCGGCCAGTTTTCCGGCCAGCCAGGCGCGCGCGGCGGCCTGCTCGTCCGGCGTACCCTTGAGGTTCAGCAGATGCGGCCGATGCTCCTCGCCGAGACCGTACCATTCGTCCGAATGGCCGTGCAGATAGAGCAGGAACGCGCCGAAGGCGTAGCGCTCGCTCTCCTCGCCCGCCGTCGCCTGTTCGAACAGCGCGGCGCGCACCGCCGCCGTCGGATGCGCCTCGGCGATCTCGAACAGGCGGTCGAGCGAGGATTCCATCAGCCGCGCGGCGCCCAGCTTGGCGATGAAGCGCCGCTCCAGCGCCGGCGACCAGCCGTCCTCCAGCTTGACCGCCAGCGCCGCCGCGCCGCCGCCGTCCGACTGCGCCTTGGCGGCGAGTTCGAGGCGGGCGAGGGCGGCCGGCGTGCCGATGCGCTCCAGCGCCTCGACGTCGCGCCAGTCGAGCCGGGCGCGGGCGCTGAGCTCGCTCTCGATTTCCGCCTTCTCGGCGACGCTCATGCCGTCGATGGCGGCGATGTCGTAGGGTTCGCCGTCGCGCCATTTCCCGTAGTCGACCGCCATGGAGGCGCGGAACCGGGCGTAGGCCTCGCTGCGATCGCTCATGGGCATATCCGCCTCCCCCGGCGGCGAGGCGAAACTAGGCGGACGGCGCGGCGCCAGCAAGGACCGCTCGATTGCCCGGGCCCCGCGCCGCGTGCTAGCGCCAGGGCCATGAGCGACGACAATGACCGCCTGATCGCCGAGCTGCTGCATCACCGTCTTGGCGCGCTCGCGCCGGGCGCGGCGATCGCGCCGGCGATCCAGCCGGCCAGCGTCTTCGTGACGCCGAGCGGCGGCGCCCTGCCGCCCTACCAGTACGGCCGCTTCCACAACCCGACCTGGGACGAGACCGAAGCGGCGCTGGGCCTGCTGGAGCGGGCCGATGTCGTGACCTTCCCGTCGGGCATGGCGGCGGTGGCGGCGGTGCTGGCGACCCAGACGCGGGCCGGGTCGCGCATCCTGATGCCGGCCGACGGCTACTACGCCTCGCGGCTGATCGCCGAGAAGTATTTCGGCCCGTTCGGCGTCTCGACCGATCTGCGCCCGACCGCGGCCTTCCACGAGGGCGGCTTCGCCGGCTATGCGCTGGTGATCGCCGAGACGCCCTCCAACCCCGGCCTCGACGTCTGCGACATCGCCGCCGTCGCGGCGGCGGCGAAGGCGGCGGGCGCCGTCGTCGCGGTCGACAACACCACCATGACGCCGCTCGGCCAGCGCCCGCTCGACCTCGGCGCCGACCTGACGATCGCCTCCGACACCAAGGCGATCAACGGCCATTCCGACGTGCTGTTCGGCCATGTCGCGACGCGCGATCCGGCGATCTTCGCGGCCCTGGCCGACTATCGCAAATACACCGGACCGATCCCCAGCCCGTTCGACGCCTGGCTGGTGCACCGGGGGCTCGAGACGCTGGAATTGCGCTTCGCCCGGATGAGCGCGAACGCCGCCGCGCTGGCCGAGCGGTGTCTCGCCCACCCTGCCGTCAGGGCGGTGCGCTACCCCGGTCTCGCCGGCGATCCGGCGCACGCCATCGCCGCGCGGCAGATGACCTCGTTCGGGTTCATGCTGGGCGTCACGCTGGCCGATGCCGCCGCCGCGGACCGCTTCATCGACACCTGCGCCATGGTCCAGGCGAGCACCAGCTTCGGCGGGCTGCGCACCTCCGGCGAGCGGCGGGCGAAATGGGGCGATCCGGTGCCGGAGGGCTATGTCCGCCTGTCGGCCGGCTGCGAGCCTCTGGAGCCGCTCTGGGCGGCGATCGGCGCGACCCTGGACGCCCTTTAGGACCGCGTCCTTTCGTCGGGCGCGGCGCTTGACGCTGCGTCGGCTTGCGCGCGCGGCAACGGCGGCTATCATCGCGCGCCATTTTGACAAATTGTCGGCGGCGACCGGACGCAGGGCCGGCCCGCCCGTGGAGAGAGACATGGACCTCAATTTCACGCCGCAAGACGAGGCGTTCCGCGCCGAAGTACGGGCCTTCATTGAGGCCAACAACCCCGTGCACCTGAAAGGCGTGCGGCGCGGCGAGTATCGCCAGAAGGAGGACTTCCTCGCCTGGCACCGCATTCTCTACAAGAAGGGCTGGCTCGTGCCGTCGTGGCCGGCGCCCTACAACACCACCACCTGGACGCCGACCCAGAAATACATCTGGAACGAGGAATGCGCCCGCGCCGAGACGCCGATGATCCTGCCCTTCGGCGTCTCGATGGTCGGCCCGGTGATCTACACCTTCGGCACGCCCGAGCAGAAGGAACGCTTCATCCCCGGCATCCTGTCGGGCGACGTGTGGTGGTGCCAGGGCTATAGCGAGCCGGGCGCCGGCTCCGACCTCGCCAGCCTCAAGACCACCGCGGTGCGCGAGGGCGACCACTACATCGTCAACGGCCAGAAGACCTGGACGACGCTCGCCCAGTTCGCCGACTGGATCTTCGTCCTCGCCCGCACCGACAAGAACGCCAAGGCCCAGGAGGGCATCTCGTTCCTGCTCGTCGACATGAAGACGCCGGGCATCACCGTGAAGCCGATCATCACCATGGACGGCGGCCACGAGGTCAACGAGGTCTGGTTCGACAACGTCAAGGTGCCGGTCGAGAACCGCATCCACGAGGAGAACAAGGGCTGGACCTGCGCCAAGTTCCTGCTCAGCCACGAGCGCGCCGGGATCGCCGGCGTCGCCCGCTCCAAGAACGCCATCGGCCGCCTCAAGGACATGCTGGCGATGGAGAAGATCGACGGCGAGAAGCTGATCGAGGACGCCGACTTCCAGCGCAAGATCGCCGAACTGGAGATCGATCTGGCGGCGCTGGAATTCACCGAGCTGCGCACCCTCGCCTCCGAGCAGGCCGGCAAGGGACCGGGCCTCGAAAGCTCGATCCTCAAGATCAAGGGCACCGAGATCCAGCAGCGCATCACCGAGCTGGTGATGGAGGGTGTCGGCTACTACGCCGTGCCGTTCTCCGATCCGCTGGCCCACAACGAGTTCGCCCCCGGTCCCGACTATGCCGAGGGCGTGACGCAGAACTACGCCAACATGCGCAAGACCTCGATCTACGGCGGCTCGAACGAGATCCAGCGCAACATCATTGCGAAGATGGTTCTCGGCCTCTAAAGCACCTCGCAACGCCCGTCATCTCCCCGGCGTCCCGACCCGAAACAGGGCGGGGCGTCCGGCTCCGGAAACGCTCAGGAAACGCACATGGACTTCTCGTTCACCGAAGAACAAACCCTTCTGCGCAACTCGGTGCAGAAATACCTCCAGAACACCTACGACTTCGACACCCGCCGCAAGGTGTCGAAGAGCGACGCCGGCTGGCGCAAGGAGGTCTATGCCTACTTCGCCGAGAACGGCCTGCTCGGCGCCGCGATCCCCGAGGATTTCGGCGGCCTCGGCGGTTCCGCCGTCGACACCATGATCATCGCCGAGGAGTTCGGCCGCGCGCTGGTGATCGAACCGTTCATCCAGAACGCCGTCCTCGCGGCGGGCTTCCTGAAGGCCGCCGGCTCGACCGCCCAGAAGGAGACGCTGCTGCCCGCCATCGCGGCCGGCGAGAACGTCTTCGCCTTCGCCTATGCCGAGCCGCAGGGCCGCTACAACCTCGCCGATCTCGTGACCACGGCGGTGAAGTCCGGCAACGGCTACACCCTGAACGGCTACAAGGCGGTCGTCTCGGGCGCCCCCTGGGCCGACAAGCTGATCGTCACCGCCCGCACCTCGGGCGGCCAGCGCGACGCCGAGGGCGTCACCGTCTTTGTCGTCGACAAGAACGCCAAGGGCGTCTCGACCCGCGACTATCCCACGGTCGACGGCCAGCGGGCCTCGGAAGTGACGCTTGAAAACGTCACCGTCGGCGCCGACGCGGTGATCGGCGAGGTCGGCGGCGGCCTCAAGATCGTCGAGAAGGTGACCGACGAGGCGATCGCCGCGCTCGCGGCGGAAGCCATCGGCGCGATGAAGGTGTTGAACGACACGACCATCGAGTACTCCAAGACCCGCAAGCAGTTCGGAACGCCCATCGGCAAGTTCCAGGTGCTCCAGCACCGCATGGTCGACATGTTCATGAACTACGAGCAGTCGGTCTCGATCACCTACATGGTGACGCTGAAGCTGGAAGAGGAAGAGGCCGAGCGCAAGAAGGCGGCGAGCGCCGCCAAGGTGCAGATCGGCAAGGCGGGACGCTTCATCGGCCAGCAGGCGGTGCAGATCCACGGCGGCATGGGCATGACCGACGAGCTGAATGTCGGCCACTACTTCAAGCGCCTGACGGTCATCGACACCCAGTTCGGCAATGTCGACCACCACCTCAAGCGCTACGCCTCGCTCGGCTGAGGCGGGCGACCCGGAACGGGATGCGGACGGCGGCCATCGGGCCGCCGTTCTGCTGAGCGGCGTCAGGCGGCGCGGCGCGGGGCGTCCGCCGGGTCGTTCGCGACGGCGCGGTCGGGCGGCAGCACAACGATCATCGTCGTTCCCCGGCCGACGACGCTCTCGACCGCGACCTTGCCGCCATGCGCTTCGACGATGCCGCGGACGATCGGCAGGCCGAGGCCGACGCCCCGGTCCTGCGCCGCCACGTCGTGGCGGCCCTGGCCGAAGGTCTCGAAGATGCGCGCGCGGTCTTCCTCGGCGATGCCCGGCCCGGTGTCGCTTACTTCGATCGCCGTGCTGCCGTCCGGGCGCCGGCCTGCCGACAGCGAGACGCTGCCGCCTGCCGGCGTGAACTTCATGGCGTTGGTCAGCAGATTGATGATCACCTGCTTGAGCGCGCGGTGGTCGGCCCGGACCAGCACTTCCTCGGGAAGAACGGTGCGGAAGGCCAGGCCCTTCTCGGCGGCCCGCTCCTCGAACAGGACGGCGCAGCCCTCGAACAGTTCCGACATCGCCAGGACCTCGTCGTTCGGCACGAAGCGGCCGGCCTCGATGCGCGCATTGTCGAGAATGTCGCTGATGAGCGCCAGAAGGTGCGTGCCGCTGGAGTGGATGTCCGCCGCATAGCTGCGATACCGCGCGACCGCATGGGGACCGAGGACCTCGTCCTTCAGGACCGACGAGAACCCGAGGATCGCGTTGAGCGGCGTGCGCAGTTCGTGGCTCATATTGGCGAGGAACGAGCTCTTGGCCTGGTTGGCCCGCCGGAGGTCGTCGATGATCGCCTCGCGGTCGTGGCCGAGCAGCAGCAGCTCGCGGGCGCGCCGGTGCCCGCGCAGGCCCGCGCCCGCCAGGACGGCGAAGTAGATCGGCGCCAGAATCGCCAGCATGCCGAAATAGGGACCGCCCTCGATCAGGCAGACGGCCTCGCCGATCCCGACATAGAGCGCGAGATTGGCGAGCAGCAGCGGGAGCAGGGGCATGGTCAGCGAGACCGCGAAGGTCGCGCTGGCCATCAGGATCATCAAGAGGATCAGGTTCCACTGACCCTCGCCCGGCACCCAGAAGACGGCAACGTAGCTGGCCGTCACGACTCCCTGCGCAAAGCAGATCAGAGCGACTTTCCGGGCGGCGGCGCGGGCGATATCCGGATCGTAGGACTTGGCGCGGAAGTCGAGGCAGGCGGTTCGCAGGGCAAGCGACCCGGCGACCATCAGGGCGCCCCATACGAGGCCGGTCGTCAGGTCGAGATAGATGGCGCTCACGGCGCCGAGCGCGATGCCGGTGAGCGGCATGAGGTGGATTTCGCGCAGCACCGCCCGGACGACTTCGTCCGTCTGGTCCCACAGCAGCCTGCTTCTGTCGACAGTATTGGTCGTGCTCATGCTGCGATCCTGGCGGTCCCCTTGGTCAGGATGCGCTCCGGCGGCACCACGATCGAGAAGGTTGCGCCGCGCCCGACCTCGCTCTCCAGCTCCAGCCGGCCGCCATGCGCCTCGACCAGGCCGCGCACGATCGAGAGGCCGAGGCCGGTGCTCTTGTGCTCGACCGCGATGTCGTGGCGCCCCTGCCCGAAGGGCTCGAAGACGACGGCCTGATCCTCCGGCGCGATGCCGCAGCCGGTGTCGATGACCGAAACGCGCGCCCCGCCGTCCGCCGTCCGGGTGGCATGGACGGTCACGGATCCGCCGCGGGGCGTGAATTTCACGGCGTTCGACATCAGGTTGATCGCGATCTGCTTGGCCGCCCGCACGTCCCAGCGCAGGACGATCGACGGATCGACGACCTTGAGCAGCGTGATCCCGCCCGCCTGGGCCTGGTGCGCCACCATCGCGAGCGCGGAATTGACGATCGAGTCGATCGACAGGATGTCGTCCTGAAGCTCCAGCTTGCCCGCCTCGATCTTGGCGAGATCGAGGATGTCGTTGATCAGACCGAGCAGATGCTGGCCGCTCTGGTGGATGTCGCCGGCATAGGACTTGTAGCTGGGCGTCCCTATCGGCCCCATGATCTCGTCCTTGATCACTTCGGAAAATCCGAGGATCGCGTTGAGCGGCGTGCGCAGTTCGTGGCTCATATTGGCGAGGAACTCGCTCTTGGCCTTGTTGGCGGCGCGCAGGTCGGTGATCAGCTTGCGGTTCTCGTCGTTGAGCGTCAGCGACTTCTCCGCCAGCCGGTAGGCGCCTTTGGATACGTCGAACATCAGGACGGCGAAGAGCAGGACGAGGGCCGTGGCCGGCGCCCCGTCGAGCCCCGAGATGGCCAGCGGCGCCGCCATCGTCGCCACGGCGACGGGGACGATGTCCGACAGGAATGCGGCGCGCGAGGGGCCTGTGATCGTCGCCATGCTCGCCATGGTGATGGCCATGACGAAGACGACGGCCATCTGGCCCACGGGCTCCCCGTCCACCCAGGCCAGCGGGGCGAGCATCGAGAAGAGGGCGACCTGTCCGCCGTTCCACGCCACGAAGCGCAGCGTCAGCCGCCGCAGATCCTCTACCCGCTGGTCGTCACGGGCATAGCGCCGCAGTTCGCGGCGAAACGCGACGGCGCCGGCATTGGCGACGATCCACCAGATGACCATATTGAGCGGCGGGGCCCACAGCGACAGGACCAAGGCCACGGCGGCCGACAGCACCGGCAACTGGGCGAGCGTTGAGTCCGAGTTGCGGGCGGCGAGGACGAGCTGTTCGAGGCGGATCCGGCGGACCGCCGCATCGGCCGGGTCGATCATGTCCTCGATCGCTGATTTCAGGCGCTCTCTCATGCCGCCTCCGCCCGCCTCTGCGATCCAAGGACGCGCTCCGGCGGCACATGGACCGTGACGGTCGTGCCGCGCCCGACCGCGCTCTCCAGCGTGATCCGCCCCCCGTGCAGGTCGACCAGCCCCTTGACGATCGGCAGGCCGAGACCGGTGCCCTTCTGCCGCGGCACGATGTCGTGTCGGCCCTGGCCGAAGGACTGGAAGATTTTGTCGTGTTCCTCCGGCGCGATGCCGCAGCCGGTGTCGCTGACCGCGACGCGCAGCCAGCCCCCGGCGTCGAGCCCGACCCACACGCTCACGCTTCCGCCGCGCGGCGTGAACTTGATGGCGTTCGAGATGATATTGAACGAGATCTGCTTGGCGGCCCGCCAGTCCCAGCGGATGTGGGGATCGTCCTGCAGTCTGGCGCTGAAGGTGACGCCTGCCTGTTCCGCCTGCAGCTGGAAGATGCCCATCGTCATCTCGGCGAGCGTGCCCAGTCGGAATTCGTCGTCCTGAAGCTCCAGCTTGCCCGCCTCGATCTTCGAGAGGTCGAGAATGTCGTTGATCAGCGACAGCAGGTGGGTGCCGCTCTGGTGGATGTCGCCGGCGTAGCCGCGATAGCGCGCGTCGCCGAGGGCGCCGAAGATCTCGCCCTTCATCACCTCCGAGAAGCCAAGGATGGCGTTGAGCGGGGTGCGCAGCTCGTGGCTCATATTGGCGAGAAATTCGCTCTTGGCCTTGTTCGAGGCGCGCAGGTCGGCGATCAGGGCGTCCTTGTCGCTTTCCAGCGTCAGCATCCGTTCCGTCGTCCGGTGCATGCGGGCCGACGTGCCCGCGACGAACCCCGCGAACACCGTACCGAGAACCGCCATCAGCATGTTGGTCGTTCCGCCCTCCAGGGCGAACAGGACCGTGCCGGTGCCCACATGCAGCGCGATCTGCACGGCGGCGGCCGGCGCCCAGGAGGCCGACATCGACGCGCCAAGGGTCGAGGCCAGAGCCACTGTGGCGATGATCAGGTGGTTGGTCGGGTCGCCGGGGACCCAGAACAGCCATCCCTGCGCGCTCCAGGCGATGCTGGCCAGCGTGCAGATCGCCAGATAGCGCCGCAGCGCCGCATGGGCCGTCGCGCCGGTCGCGGCGGCGACGACCCGCCGGATCGGCCAGTAGGCGAACCAGGTCGCCGCGAAGAGGACGAGCCAGGCGCCGATCAGCAAAGGCGGATGCCAGGTGCTGTAGACGGCGGCGAGCAGCACCGCGGCGACCGGCAGCGCCTTCATGCCTTCGTCGAGATGGCCGCACGAGAGCCGGGCCTTGGCGAGCGTCAGCGCCATGTCCTGTGCCGACGGCGACATCTCGCGGCGGAACAGGGCGACGGTGTCGCCGATGGCGCCCAACACCGATCCGGCCGGCGAAGCGGTCGCGGCGGCGGCGCGGCTGGTGTCGGTCGGTCTGCGCATCGGCGTTGTCTGGTCCTTCCCCACGCCTGCATCCTAGGCGTGTCCTCCCAAGGAACCTGTTGCGCGGGCGATGCAATTTGCGCGGCGGCGGTAATCTTCCGTATACGATTGGGTTACGGAGGAACCGCCCATGTCAGCCCTTTTGTTCGAGAAGAACGGCCCCATCGTCACGCTCACGATTAACAGGCCGGAAAGCCGCAATCCGCTCGGCGAGGAAGGGGACGGCGAGCTCTATGCCGCCGCCGCCGCCCGGGTGAACGAGGACCGCGAGGTCCGCTGCGTCATCCTGACCGGGGCCGGCAAGGCGTTCTCGGCCGGCGGCAACGTCAAGGCGATGCGGGAACGCGCGGGCGCGTTCGCGGGTCCCGGCGTCGCCGTACGCGAACGCTACCGCAACGGCATTCACCGTCTGGTGCGAAGCCTTTGGGGCATCGAGGTTCCGATGATCGCCGCCGTCAACGGCCCCGCCATCGGCCTCGGCAACGATGTCGCCTGCCTCGCCGACACCCGCATCGCCGCCGACACGGCGATCTTCGGCGCGACCTTCCTGAAGATCGGCCTGATCCCCGGCGACGGCGGCGCCTGGCTGCTGCCCAAGGTGATCGGCATGGCGCGCGCCTCGGAACTGTTGTTCACCGGCGACACGATTGACGCCGCGACGGCGCAGTCCTGGGGCCTGGTCAGCCGGGTCGTCCCGGCCGCCGCCCTGATGGACGAGGCCCGCGCGCTCGCCGCGAAGATCGCCCAGCAGCCGCCCGACGTGCTGCGCATGACCAAGCGGCTGCTGCGGGAGGGTATCGCCAACAGCTTCGACACGATCATGGAACTGTCGGCCGGCATGCAGGCGCTCGCCCATCACACCGAGGACCATGCCGAGGCGGTCGCCGCCTTCCTCGACAAGCGCCCGCCTGTCTACAAGGGCCGCTGACGCAGCGTCAAAAAAAAGCGCCGCCTTGCGCGGCCGCCGCTGCGGCCGCTAGGGTTCGGCCATCCAGAAAAAAGAGGAGGATACCCCATGACCATCGGCCTGCTCGCCACCATCAAGGTCCAGCCCGGCAAGGGCCCCGAGTTCGAAGCCGCCTTCGCCGACCTCGCCAAGGTCGTGAAGGCGGAGGAGCCCGGCAATCTCCAGTACGATCTCTTCCGCGCCAAGGAAGCCGACACCTATGTCGTCTACGAGCAGTACGCCGACCAGGCGGCGCTCGAGATCCACGGCAAGTCGGACGCCGGCAAGGCCGGCATGGCGAAGATGGGCTCGTTCCTCGCCGGCCGCCCGGCGCTGCAGTTCCTCGACAAAGTCTAGGAAGGATCCGCCATGGACCTCGCCTTCACGCAAGAAGACCTCGCGTTCCGCGGCGAGGTCCGCGCGTTCATCGCCGATCACTTCGACGAGGACATGCGCCACCAGCTCGCCAACTCCAAGAACGGCTACATGAGCAAGGACGCCCATGTCCGCTGGCAGAAGGCGCTCTACGCCAAGGGTTGGGCGGCGACCAACTGGCCCAAGGAATACGGCGGCGCCGGCTTCACCGCGGCCCAGAAATACCTCTTCGAGCTCGAGATGTCGGCGGCCGGCGCGCCGGGCGTCGTCGCCTTCGGCATGAAGATGGTGGCCCCCGTCATCATGAAGTTCGGCAACGCGGCGCAGAAGGCCGAGCACCTGCCCAAGATCCTCGCCTCCGAGCGCTGGTGGTGCCAGGGCTATTCGGAGCCGGGTTCGGGCTCCGACCTCGCCTCGCTGTCGATGAAGTGCGAGGACAAGGGCGACCACTACCTGCTCAACGGCTCGAAGATCTGGACGACGCTGGCGCAATACGCCGACTGGATGTTCAACCTCGTGCGCACCGACAACACCGGCAAGACGCAGGAAGGCATCAGCTTCATCCTGGTCGACATGAAGACGCCCGGCATCACGGTGCGCGCCCTGCCGACCCTCGACGGCCCGCCGGACGGGCGTCAGGAGATCAACCAGGTCTTCTACGAGGACGTGAAGGTCCCCAAGGAGAACCTGATCGGCAAGCCGGGCGAAGGCTGGACCTACGCCAAGTACCTGCTCCAGTTCGAGCGCGGCAACCCCTATGCGCCGGGCATGCGCCGGGCGCTTCAGAAGGTGCGCAAGATCGCCTCGCAGGAGACGGCGGACGGCGCGCGGCTGATCGACGATCCCGATTTCGCCCGCAAGATCGCCGAGATGGACGTGCAGATCAGCGCCATGGAGTTCGTGGAGCTGCGCATCTTCTCGGCCCTGTCGAGCGGCCAGGCGGTCGGCCCCGAATCCTCGATGCTGAAATGCCGGGGCACCGAGATCCAGCAGGAGATCGCGGCGCTGACGCTGGAAGCGGTCGGCACCTACGCCCAACCCTTCGTGCAGGACCCCCAGACGCGCGGCTCCAACGAGCCGCGTCCGGGTCCGGACTACGCCGCGACGATCGCGCCGTATTACTTCAACGTCCGCAAGGCCTCGATCTACGCCGGATCGAACGAGATCCAGCGCAACATCATGGCGAAGGCGGTGCTGGGGCTTTAGGCCCCGGCGTCCGCCCGATCACTTCAGCGAATTGAGGCGCTCCGCGATCATGTCGGGCGGAGCGCCGAGATCGCGCGCCTTGGTCCAGTGCGCCTTCGCAGCCTTGTCGTCCTTCTGGCAGAAATGGGCGTGGTCGCCCATGACGAGATAGGCGAGCATCGATTCCTCAAGCTCGACCGATGTCTTGGCATCCGCGCCCGCGCCCGGACAATCCCCGACGGCGAGCCGCGCCTGAGCGCGCATCGCATAGCCATGGGCGATGGGTTTTGCCTTCAATCCCCGGTCGAGATAGGCGAGCGACTCGCCGTATCGGCCGAGTTCGGCCAATTGCATGCCGAGATTGAGTGCGTGGCGTCCGTCCGCCGGATCGAGCGCATAGGCGATGCGCAGGTCTTCCGTCGCCGCGTCGGGGTTTCGGAAGTAGTGGGCGGTAACGATCGAACGTATCGAGAGGGCGTCCGCCCTCACCGCATTGTCCTGCGCCTCCAGGAAGACGCGCGTGCAATTGCCGAATAGCGGCATCGGATCGGGCGGGCTATCGGGTTCGGGCATCCGGCAAACGGTGCGCGCCTTGTCGAGGGGCTCGGCGTTCGCCCACGCCTCGATTTCGGCGGACTGCGCTTCCAGCGCCTTCTCGAGCCCCGGGCGGCCGGACTTCGCGATGAGATCGGCCATCCGCCTGGCTTCCCGGCGCGCGTCGTCAAATCGCCCGAGCCACAGAAGCGCGCGCACCTTCCCTGCCGCGTGCTCGAGATCGCCGGGGTTCAGGCGGACCAGCTCGTCTCGGTCGGCGAGCGCCCCCTCGAGATTCGCCTGATAGAACCGCGCCAGTGCGCGCTCTCCGAGGCCGGCCGGTTCGCCGGGCGTGATCGCA